>NZ_JBXUGP010000011.1:0-150955 GCF_057180605.1 Serratia sp. HNCC26DJ206 | reverse complement strand
AGCGCCTAAGGGCGCTTTTTTCTATATTGGTGGGTCGTGCAGGATTCGAACCTGCGACCAATTGATTAAAAGTCAACTGCTCTACCAACTGAGCTAACGACCCGCAGAAGTGGTGGGTGATGACGGGCTCGAACCGCCGACCCCCTCCGTGTAAAGGAGATGCTCTACCAACTGAGCTAATCACCCACTTCAGGACTTCCAGGTTACTGCTAAACAAGAAAATGAGTGGTGGGTGATGACGGGCTCGAACCGCCGACCCCCTCCGTGTAAAGGAGATGCTCTACCAACTGAGCTAATCACCCTCATTTTTCTCATTTCAACAAGATGGTGGGCGATGACGGGCTCGAACCGCCGACCCCCTCCGTGTAAAGGAGATGCTCTACCAACTGAGCTAATCGCCCCGTCTTGTTGGAGTCGCATTATAGGGATAGTTGAAAGTGAGTCAACGGTTTTTAAAACGTTTTTATTCGTTCGCCGCAAAATTAGGCAGGATGGGATCTTTATCAGCAACAGCGCTGATTCTTTGCCCATTTCCGTGCGAAACAGCCCGCAAAGCTGGCGTAATGCTGCCTGGTAATGCTGTGTCAGCGTTGAGGAATTGGCATGGAGTGGTAGAATGTCGGCCACTTTTTAAATTCCGAGCAATGGTCGGCACCCCGCCGACACGCGTTGCGTAATAAGGCTGTGAACCCAATGAAAATCAAAACCCGTTTCGCCCCGAGCCCGACCGGTTATCTTCACGTCGGCGGTGCCCGTACTGCGCTGTATTCCTGGTTGTTCACCCGCCACGCCGGTGGTGAGTTTGTGCTGCGTATTGAAGATACCGATCTCGAACGCTCAACCCAGGACGCGATCGACGCAATTATGGATGGCATGAACTGGTTGAACCTGGATTGGGATGAAGGCCCGTATTTCCAGACCAAGCGTTTCGATCGCTATAACGCGGTGATCGACGAAATGCTGGAACAGGGTACGGCTTATAAATGCTATTGCTCTAAAGAACGTTTGGAAGCGCTGCGCGAGAAGCAAATGGAAAACGGCGAAAAGCCGCGCTATGACGGCCATTGCCGCGATAGCCAGTGCAGCCATACCGCTGATGAGCCACACGTGGTGCGTTTCCGTAACCCGCAGGAAGGCTCGGTTATCTTTGACGATAAAATCCGTGGCCCGATCGAATTCAGCAACCAGGAACTGGACGATCTGATCATCCGCCGCACCGACGGTGCGCCAACCTATAACTTCTGTGTGGTGGTTGATGATTGGGATATGGAGATTACCCACGTGATCCGTGGTGAAGACCATATCAATAACACGCCACGCCAGATCAACATCCTGAAAGCGCTGGGAGCACCGGTGCCGGAATATGCTCACGTATCGATGATTTTGGGTGATGACGGCAAAAAACTGTCCAAACGCCACGGTGCGGTAGGCGTGATGCAGTACCGTGATGATGGCTACCTGCCGCAGGCGTTGCTGAATTACCTGGTGCGCTTGGGTTGGTCCCATGGCGATCAGGAAATCTTCTCGATTGACGAGATGAAAACGCTGTTCACGCTGGAAGCGATCAATAAATCCGCCAGCGCCTTCAACACCGAAAAACTGCAGTGGCTGAACCACCACTATATTAACCATATGCCAGCGGAAGAAGTTGCGGTGCATCTGGCGTGGCATATCGAACAGCAGGGGATTGAAACCCGTAACGGCCCAGAGTTGAAAGATATCGTTAAACTGCTGGGCGAACGTTGTAAGACGCTGAAGGAAATGGCGGAATCCTGCCACTATTTCTACCAGGACTTCAGCGAGTTTGATGCCGATGCCGCGAAGAAACACCTGCGTCCTGTTGCGCGCCAGCCGTTGGAAGCGGTACGTGCCAAGCTGGCTGCGGTCGCTGACTGGACGCCGGAAAATGTGCACGATGCCATTCAGGGCACGGCAGACGAACTGGGCGTTGGCATGGGCAAAGTGGGTATGCCGCTGCGCGTTGCGGTCACCGGTGCTGGCCAATCGCCGGGGATGGACGTTACTGTGCATGCGATCGGTCAGTCACGTTCCCTGAAGCGTATCGATCAGGCGTTGGCATATATCGCCGAACGTGAAGCCCAGGCCTGATTATTCCCGCTGTAATTTGAAGACGATATAAATCGAGCCCTGCCAAGTGATTCGCAGGGCTTTTTTCCGAGTTATTTTTGCCCGCCATGATGATTTTTTAGCATTAAACGCGCTGATTTGGCGGCTTTTTCAGCGCTTGATCGAGGAATTCAATTTAGCCGTTGACAGTGTTTCAGGGGTTTCATATTATGCGCCCCGTTCACAGGGTTTTATGATTGTGGATTGGGGCTATAGCTCAGCTGGGAGAGCGCTTGCATGGCATGCAAGAGGTCGACGGTTCGATCCCGTCTAGCTCCACCAACCTTTTATCATTAAAAAGGTTGGTGTTAGATACCGTAACGCCGGTCAATGCGTACCACTTTTGTGGGGCTATAGCTCAGCTGGGAGAGCGCTTGCATGGCATGCAAGAGGTCGACGGTTCGATCCCGTCTAGCTCCACCACTTTTTTTAAAAAGTCGACCTTTTTAGGTCGGCTTTTTGCTTTTTGGCGTTTACTGCTCTGATGAATCATTGTTATCGGTTTTTTTATAGACTATATTTAGTCTGATGTAAGATGATCATTGATTAAAGGAAATGCCATGAAAACTGAGACTATTAGTTATTTAAAACAGAATGCGGCCAAACTCGATCTGTCTGAGCCTTTGATTGTGACGCAAAACGGCCTTCCTGCTTATATCATCGAATCCTATGAAGATCGCATTCGCAGAGATGAAAGTATCGCTCTGCTCAAGCTGATGACTCTTTCAGAAAAAGATATCGAGTTAGGACGGACCTTCTCGCGTGAGCAGATTTTGGATTCACTCTGATGGTTGCAAGTGCGGCGGTTTTTATTTATTCAGAGACGGCGAAAATGACGATGCAAACCATCGCGTATTTTCTGCGCTCGCATCAGATCGAACCCAAGCCTGTTATTGGAAAAGTACTGGGTGAGTTTGAAGAGAAAACCAGCGTTTTTCCCGAGGGGAGCCCGATTTGTGCCGAACTTCTGGCGCTTGGTTGTGCTAAATATCGGGAATGCAATACAACGGATGGGTATCGCGTGCTTTATAGCATTAACGATAAGGAAAGGGCGATTTACGTACATGCCGTTTTATCCCAACGGCAGAATATTGCCAGCTTGCTCTTTAATCGGATATTGGAATGGTAATAAAGATAAACGCCCGATGAGTTTCACCAGGCGTTTTATGATTGAGAACCCGTTTTTACAGGATCAGCCCAACACCAGCCCGGCGATGGAAGCAGACAGAATACTGACCAGGGTAGAGCCGTACACCAGCTTCAGCCCGAAGCGCGACACCACGTTGCCCTGATGTTCGTTCAACCCCTTGATTGCCCCAGCGACGATACCGATGGAAGAGAAGTTGGCGAAAGACACCAGGAACACCGACAGAATGCCCATGCTGCGCGGTGACAGTTCGCCAGACATTTTTTGCAGCTCCATCATGGCCACAAATTCGTTAGAAACCAGCTTGGTTGCCATGATACTGCCCACTTGTAAGGCTTCGTGTTGCGGGATCCCCATAATCCAGGCGAATGGATAGAAGAAGTAACCGAGAATCTCCTGGAAGCTCAGGCCAAAGATGGCGCTGAACAGGCCGTTAAGTGCGGCGATCAAGGCGATAAAACCAATCAGCATAGCCGCAACAATAATGGCCACTTTAAAGCCTGCCAGAATGTATTCACCCAACATTTCAAAGAAGCTCTGGCCTTCGTGCAGGTTGCCCAGATGCAGTTCTTCTTCATTGCTGGTGTCATAAGGGTTGACCAGGGAAAGCACGATAAAGGTGCTGAACATGTTCAGTACCAATGCGGCGACGACATATTTGGCATCCAGCATGGTCATGTAAGCACCCACGATGGACATGGAGACCGTCGACATCGCGGTGGCCGCCATGGTGTACATGCGTTTTTCCGACATCTTGCCCAGAATGTCTTTATAGGCGATGAAGTTTTCAGACTGGCCGAGGATCAGCGAACTGACGGCGTTGAAAGACTCCAGCTTACCCATACCGTTCACTTTCGATAGCACGGTACCGATAATGCGGATGATAAACGGCAGCACTTTAATGTATTGCAGAATCCCGATCAGCGCAGAGATAAACACGATGGGGCACAATACCTTCAAGAAGAAGAACGCTAAACCTTTGTCACCCATACCGCCGAACACAAAATCAGTCCCTTGACCTGCAAACCCGAGCAGCCTGTCAAACAGCGCCGCGAATCCTTTTACAAAGCCCAAACCCGCTTCCGAATGCAGGAAAAAGTAGGCCAGCAATACTTCAATAACCAATAGTTGAATAACATAGCGAATGCGGATGCTTTTACGATCGCGGCACACTAACAGTGCCAGGATCGCAACCACCACCAACGCTAACGCAAAGTGCGCAATAGGGGACATGTTTGCTCCAAATTTGAGGCAGGCTGAATTTCGTTTGTCATTTTATGTAACGCCACATTTAAAAACGAGATATCTATTACAAATGTGGAAAATCATCACCAGGAAAATCCTAAGTTATTACGGCAAAGTACCAGAGCTCAGAATGTTAATAAATATGCGCGCTTGTAGCATTTCTGTGCTAATTTGGCTATTAAGCATTTTCCGCTCGAATGCCGTGATGCTGAGTAAAAAGAGACGGCAAGATTTGATGCGATCTGTTCGATAAAACCTTCGTCATCCGCTATTGCTGAAATAAGTATTACCGCCACAAATGCACTTGATAATCATTATCATTTAAGTAAGATGAAGGTAAGCGTAAAATTAGTAAGGGTTTCACGATATGCTGAACAGTCGCGTGGTTGACAATACCTCCAGCCGCCCATCCAGAAAGATCAAACTTTCTCTGATGGGCCCCGCTTTTATTGCGGCCATCGGCTATATCGATCCCGGCAACTTTGCCACCAATATCCAATCCGGTGCCTCTTTCGGCTATACCTTATTGTGGGTGGTGGTCTGGGCCAATATCATGGCGATGTTAATCCAACTGCTTTCTGCCAAGCTGGGCATCGCGACCGGTAAAAACCTCGCTGAACATATCCGCGATCGCTTCCCGCGCCCGATCGTCTGGGCGTATTGGGTGCAAGCAGAGATTATCGCGATGGCAACCGATCTGGCCGAGTTTGTTGGTGCGGCGATCGGCTTCAAATTACTGCTGGGGGTTACGTTGCTCGAAGGCGCGATCCTCACCGGTATAGCTACTTTTCTCATCTTGATGCTGCAAAAACGCGGGCAAAAGCCACTGGAATTGGTGATCGGTGGTTTACTGCTGTTTGTGGCGGCAGCCTATATTGTTGAACTGGTGTTTTCGCAGCCGCAACTGAGTGGGTTATTGAGAGGGATGGCGATCCCGGATTTGCCAAACGGTGATGCGGTCTTTCTGGCTGCCGGTGTGTTGGGGGCAACCATCATGCCGCACGTGATTTATCTGCACTCCTCGCTGACTCAAACCGCAGGTGAGCATTCGCGAGCCGAACGTTATGCCTCAACCAAAATCGATGTGGCGATCGCCATGACCATTGCCGGGTTTGTCAATCTGGCGATGATGGCGACCGCCGCTGCGGCATTCCACTTCAATGGTCATAGCGGGATTGCCGATCTCGATCAGGCCTATCTGACGCTGCAACCTTTGCTGGGTAACGCAGCGGCGACCATCTTCGGCCTGAGCCTGGTGGCTGCCGGTTTGTCTTCAACGGTGGTGGGCACGCTGGCGGGCCAAGTGGTGATGCAGGGTTTTGTGCGTTTTTACATCCCATTGTGGGTACGCCGGGTTGTCACCATGCTGCCGTCATTTATCGTGATTATGCTGGGGATGGATGCTACGCGCATTCTGGTGCTGAGCCAGGTGCTGCTCAGTTTTGGAATTGCTCTGGCGCTGGTTCCGCTGCTGGTGTTTACCGGCAACCGCGCACTGATGGGGGATATGGTTAATAGCCGCACGATTCAGAATACTGGCAAATTGATTGTGCTGGTGGTGGTCAGCTTAAACGGCTATTTATTGATTAGCAGCGTCATTTAACCCCCCAAAAGATAAAAACCGGCATCAGGTGTAATACCGGTTTTTGTAAGCGATTACATCAAAATACTGTCGATCTCGGCGATTTCCTCAGCGGTAAATACGCGGTTGGCCAGCATACCTACCGCATCTTCAAGCTGGCTGGTTTTACTGGCACCAATTAAGACAGACGTGACACGATCGTTACGCAGTACCCAAGCCAGTGCCATTTGTGACAGCTTCTGCCCACGCCGCTCAGCCAGCGTGTTCAAGCGGCGAACTTTCTGTAGTTTCTCTTCAGTTAGCTGTTCGGGTTTCAGGAACCGGCTACTGCTGGCTGCACGCGAATCCTGCGGAATACCGTGCAGGTAACGATCGGTCAGCACGCCCCCAGCCAGCGGTGAAAAGGCGATAGAACCCACGCCATGCTCTTCCAGCGTATCCAGCAGTTCCGGCTCTACCCAACGTTCAAACATTGAGTATTTCGGTTGGTGAATCACGCACGGCGTGCCGAGCTGTTGCAGCAGGGTAAACGCCTGCCGTGCCAGATCGGCCGGGTAGTTCGACAGCCCGACATACAACGCTTTACCCTGACACACCAGCAAATCCAGCGCGGACATGGTTTCTTCTAGCGGCGTATCCGGGTCGGGGCGGTGGTGATAGAAGATATCCACGTAATCGAGATCCATCCGCTTCAGGCTTTGGTTCAGGCTGGCGACCAGATATTTTTTCGATCCCCAATCACCGTAAGGGCCTGGCCACATGGTGTAACCCGCTTTGGAAGAGATAATCAGCTCATCGCGATAAGGCTTGAGATCGTTATGCAGAATGCGGCCGAAATTCTCTTCGGCAGATCCCGGCGGCGGGCCATAGTTATTGGCCAGATCGAAATGGGTAATGCCGAGGTCGAAGGCACGGCACACCAGGCTGCGCGCGTTGTCATACAGCGTGCTATCACCAAAGTTGTGCCATAGGCCAAGTGAAACGGCGGGGAGTTTTAACCCGCTGCGGCCACAGCGGCGGTATTCCATATTCTGGTAGCGCGCAGAGTCAGCTTGATAGACCATACAAATCCTCATCGGCAAAAGTGAAAACGAGTTTCAATGTATGCGTTTCCATGCCAACAGTCAGCGCGCCCGATCACGCAAATTAATCCCTATGCCAATCTGGGGGCTTGTGCACTGATGTAAAGCCAGGTTGCCAGTGGCCTTTTAGCGCTAAAGTTCGAAATTTGCGCAACATCTCTAATACTTAAAATTAACATTTCTACCTTCTCGCAGGTGATGATCATGAGCAAAAACTATACGGTGGCTGATTACCTCCTCGATCGTTTAGCACAGATTGGTATCCGGCATTTCTTCGGTGTGCCGGGGGATTACAACCTGCAATTTCTCGATCATGTCATCGATCACCCGCAGATCACCTGGGTGGGGTGCGCCAACGAATTGAATGCCGCCTATGCTGCCGATGGTTATGCCCGTTGCAAACCGGCGGCGGCGCTGCTGACCACCTTTGGCGTGGGCGAATTGAGTGCGATCAACGGTATCGCGGGTAGCTACGCCGAATATTTGCCAGTGATCCATGTGGTGGGCTCTCCGGCCCTGCGTGCGCAACGCGCCGGGGATTTGCTGCACCATTCGCTGGGGGATGGCGATTTCGGCCATTTTGCCCGCATGGCCAAAGAGGTGACCGTCGCACAGGCCAACCTGACCGCCAGCAATGCCGAAGCGGAAATCGATCGTCTGTTGACCACCGCGCTATTTGAGCGTCGCCCGGTGTACCTGCTGTTGCCGAGTGATGTGGCCGAAGCGCCGCTGACTTCGCGCCCGGCCCCGCTGATGCTGCGCCAGCCCAATCTTTCGGAGGCTTCGTTGCAGGCATTTATCACCGCCGCGCAGGAAAAACTGCAGGCGGCGCAGCGCGTTTCTCTGCTGGCGGATTTCCTTGCCGAGCGCTTCGGGGCAGAAACGGTGCTGGAACAGTGGATGAATGAGGTGAAGATCCCCCATTCAACCCTGTTGCTAGGCAAGAGCGTGCTGGATGAAACCCATGCCTGCTTTACTGGCACCTATGCCGGGGCCGCCAGCGATCCGCAGGTAAAACAGCTGATTGAAGGTGCTGACGTGGTGATTAACGTCGGCGTACGCTTTACCGATACCATCACGGCGGGGTTCAGCCACAATTTGCCCAATGAGAAATGTATCGATATCCAACCCTTTGAAGCACGAGTGGGGCAGCAGGTGTTCAGCCAGATCCCGATGCGTGATGCGGTCAAAGCCCTGCATCAATTAACTTTATCGTTAGCCAAACAGTGGCAACTGCCCGCCATCAAACGCCCCTTATTGCCGGATCCGACCGGCAGTGGTCTGGATCAACATGGCTTCTGGCAGCAAATGCAGAGTTTCCTGCAACCGGGGGATATCCTGATTGCCGATCAGGGGACGTCATGCTTTGGCGCAGCGTCGCTGAATCTGCCGCGAGGTTGCCGGTTTATCGTTCAATCTTTGTGGGGGTCGATCGGTTTTACGCTGCCAGCGGCGTTTGGCGTGCAAACCGCCGAGCCGGATCGTCGTGTGCTGTTGCTGATTGGTGATGGTGCAGCCCAACTGACGATTCAGGAACTGGGATCGATGCTGCGCGATGGCCAAAAGCCGGTGGTTTTCCTGCTCAATAACAATGGCTATACCGTGGAGCGAGCCATTCACGGCCCAGAACAGCGCTACAACGACATTGCCCAGTGGGACTGGACGCAGTTACCGCAGGCGCTGTCGCTGGGGCATCAGGTGAAATGCCTGCACGTGAGTGAGCCTGAACAACTGTGCCAGGCACTGGGTGAAGTGAATGGCCGTGAACAACTGGTGTTTATTGAAGTGATGCTGCCGAAGATGGATATTCCTGAATTGCTGGATACCATCTCTCGCGCCATTCAATCGCGCAACGCAGCGGCCTGATCTGCGGCATTTTCCAACAGGCGATCCAACAGCCAAAACCCCGCCGGTCCCGGCGGGGTAAGTTTTGACCACACCGCATCCACCGAAATCAACTTGGGCCAACCGCGTATTTTCAATTCTGTCAGACGTTCTTGCCCATACTGTTTGACCAGCCAGTGCGGCAGTATCGCCCAGCCAAACCCCTGTTCCGCCATTTCCAACAGCATCAGATAGCTGGGGGCCGACCAGACCGGCCCCTGTGGTTTAGCGGCATCGCTGCCGGTATAGGTATTGAGATAGAGCTGACGGCTGCTGGCCAGATGCGCCTGCGTAAGCGCTGGGATGTGCGCCAGCGGATGTTCATGGGCGACAAATAGCCCCATTTCGGTTTGTTCCGGTAGCCTGGCGACGGCGATATCGGGCGGATAATTGGGCTGCACCGCCAGCATGCCCAGATGTGCGCGGCCAATCTGCAAGAGATCCAGCACGTCAGCGTCTTCGGCGATCATGCATTCCAGTTCAATATCCTGATAGCGCTGCTCGAAGTGTTTCAGCAAGTTATCGTGATGATTAGGCTGATAGGTATCGGAGAAGACGATGGTCAAACGCGGTTCAACCCGATCGCCCAACCGGATGCTCAGTGCCTCAAGGCGCTCGCTGGCGCTCAGGATCTCCTGCACGTGGCCGAGCACTTTGCGGCCCGCAGGGGTAAGCACCGGTTGGCGCGCCTCGCGGTTGAACAGCGTCAGCCCAAGATCCGCTTCCAGATTGGCAATAGCGGTGCTGATGGTGGACTGGCTTTTACGCAGCTTGCGCGCGGCGGCAGAAAACGATCCCAGCGCGGCTGCTTCAACAAACGCCTGCAAGGCTTCGGGAGAATAACGCATAATGTATCTACTTTATCGATGGAACCTATTTTCAATCTACGCAAAAAAACGATGATAATCACCCAACTTTTCCAAAAACAGTCAGAGAGCAGGTGAGTATGCAGTTGCAAAATAAGTCATTGGTTGAACGTATCGTCCATGCCGTAGGGTTCGAGGCTATAGCGATTCTGCTCAGCGCGCCGATAGGGGCGTGGTTACTTGATCGGCCAATCCTACAGATGGGCACTTTGGCGATCATACTGTCAACCGTCGCCATGGTGTGGAACATGGTTTATAACACGCTGTTTGATCGGTTTTGGCCGGTGAGCCGCGTAGTGCGTAACCTGAAGGTGCGTATTTTTCACACTCTGGGCTTTGAGGGCGGGTTTATCGTGATTGGTTTGCCGCTGGTTGCGTGGGTCATGAATATGCCACTGGCCCAAGCCTTTATGTTGGAGATCGGTTTCTTCCTGTTTTTCCTGCCCTATACCCTGTGTTACAACTGGGTATACGATACCCTGCGTCAGCGCTGGTTTGAGCCACGCTTGGCGAACTGGTCGCGGGCAAAATAACAAGGAGACCATGATGAAAGTGCTGGGCTTACTGGGCGGTATGAGCTGGGAATCCACCATACCCTATTACCGCATGATCAACGAACAGGTGAAGGCGCAACTTGGCGGCCTGCATTCAGCCAAAATTGTGCTCTATAGCGTCGATTTTCAAGAGATTGAACGCTTACAGCATCAGGGCGATTGGGACGGTGCTGGCCGCCTGCTGGCGGGAGCTGCCGCGTCGTTGCGTGCTGCGGGTGCCGAAGCGATCGTGATTTGCACTAACACCATGCACAAGGTGGCCGACGCGGTGGAGCAAGCCAGCGGTTTACCGTTGATCCACATTGCCGACGCTACGGCTTTGCAGGTGCGCCAGCAAAATATCCACCGCGTTGGGCTGCTGGGCACGCGTTTTACCATGGAGCAGGATTTTTACCGTGGGCGTTTGCAGGATAAGTTTGATATTGACGTGATTACGCCAACGGAGGCCGATCGCCAGATCGTGCATCGCATCATTTATGAAGAGCTGTGTCTGGGGAAAATCTGCGATGCTTCCCGCGATGAGTATCGCCGGATTATCAGTCACCTCGAGCAACAGGGTGCGCAGGGCATTATTTTTGGCTGCACTGAAATCAGTCTGTTGGTGGGTGCGCAGGATGCTGCCGTGCCGGTGTTCGACACCACCGCCATCCATGCGCGCGCAGCAGCGGAATATGCGCTGGCTTAATGCCGAATTGGCGCAGGCTGAAACGATTTTTGTGATCCAGATCGCTATTGAACAGTGGGTAACAGAATGGCGATTGTTGTTTCAGCGGAGTGATTTTACAGTGTAGCCAGTTTCTTATTGCTCATTTTACGGAGAAAACACTGATGACCTATGCCCTCGTAGGTGACGTTGGCGGCACTAACGCACGTCTGGCGCTCTGCACGGTTGAAACGGGTGAGATCACCCAAGCGAAAACCTATTCAGGTCTGGAGTTTGATAGCCTGGAAGCGGTGATTCGCCAATACCTGGCCGACCATAAGCTGGAGGTTCAGGATGCCTGCATCGCCATTGCCTGCCCGGTGACGGAAGACTGGGTAGCGATGACCAATCATACTTGGGCTTTTTCCATCAAAGAGATGAAGGCCAATCTAGGGTTCAACCACCTGGAAGTGATTAACGATTTTACCGCCGTATCCATGGCCATTCCGATGCTGTCCGACGCCGATGTGTTGCAGTTTGGCGGCGGCAAAGCGCAAAAAGATAAGCCGATCGCGGTTTATGGTGCCGGTACTGGCCTGGGTGTAGCGCATCTGGTGCACGTTAACCGCCGTTGGGTGAGCCTGCCGGGTGAAGGGGGCCACGTGGACTTTGCGCCAAACAGCGAAGAAGAGGACATCATTCTGGAAGTACTGCGTGCCGAAGTGGGGCACGTTTCCGCCGAGCGCGTGCTGTCTGGCCCTGGGTTAGTGAACTTGTATCGCGCCATTGTGAAAGCGGACAGCCGCTTGCCAGAGAAATTAGAGCCTAAAGATATTACCGAGCGTGCGTTAGCGGATAGCTGTACCGACTGCCGCCGCGCACTGTCGCTGTTCTGCGTGATCATGGGGCGTTTTGGCGGCAATCTGGCGTTGAATCTGGGCACCTTCGGTGGAGTGTATATTGCCGGGGGCATCGTGCCGCGCTTTATGGAGTTCTTTAAAGCTTCCGGGTTCCGCACAGCCTTTGAAGACAAAGGCCGTTTCAAGGATTACGTACATCAAATCCCGGTGTTTATGATTACTCATGCTCAACCGGGGCTGCTGGGGGCTGGGGCCCATTTGCGTCAGACGATGGGGATGCACCTGTAAGTTGCCTCATGCATTGGCCTGCGATGAGAATTCGCGGTTTGTACTGAGATGGGTTTTTGTATGGGCTGATGAGTTGATTTGTTAAATTATCACTATATATCAATTAATTATATCTGATTAAGACTCTTTCTAAATGTGTGGGAATTGTGAAGGATGTGTCTGAACAGCGTAATTGGGTAATTATCCTATAGAGTGGCAACCGGTGTGGATCTACTGTTACCGGAGAAAAGACCGGTTCCGCTCTGGGGGAGTTACCAAATGAAAAAAGTACTGTTGTTGCTGGCAGCGTTATTGCCACTGTCATTACCGGCAGTGAGCTATGCGGATATTTCCATCGGCGTGAACGTTCCCGGCCTGTCATTGCAACTCGGCGATCGTGATAATCGTGGTTATTATTGGGACGGTGGCCGCTGGCGTGAGCCACGTGAGTGGCATAGACATTATCGTCCACGTGATTATTATTATGGCCCTCCACGGGTCATGTATTACGGCCCTCCACCGCGCGAATGGCGCGATCGCCCGCGTCATTACCGTATGCCACCGCCACCACCGCCTGGCTATTATCGCCCTGGCCCTCCTGGGCAACGTTGGTAATCTCTACGCAGTTGCCACAGTAATCACTGTGGCAACTGCGTATTGGCGTGGGAATTATTTAATGCCGAGCTGCGCTTTGCCGAGCGGCGTCAACAGATCGACGGTTGCGCGGCCGGTGAAGTCCACTTCAAAATCATCCGGGGCGAAGTCTGGCGGCGTTTTGCCCGACAGGAAGCTCGGTAACTGGCGTTGCAGATAAGCATCATTTTTGTCGCAACCCGGTGCGGCGGCAATGTACATCACGTTACTGTCGAATTCACCGTTGTGCTCATTTTCTACCGCATGGACCACGTCGCAGTGCCAGAAGACCGTATCCCCCGGCTCCAGATCGGGAATAGGGGAAATCCCTTGCAGCAAAAGAGGATGCCATTTCTCTGAGATCGACAGCGCCCGGCCAGGAGCTGCATCGCATAAATCGTCATCAGCTACATCGTCCTGCAACGCGCGCAGTAACACATAGGCCATGGCATTGGCAATTGGCACCAGATTCAGCGTGCCCGCGTTGGTACGCTGCGGCGTCAGCGCCGTCCACCCTTGGAAAGTACGGAACATTGAGCAGACTGCCGGTGACGCGATCTCGCGCACTTCGGTACGGCCGTCGGCGGCAAAGGGATCATAGCGCTGCCAGTCGCCGGAAAATACGTGGCGGTAAACGTAACGGAAGTTCTCATCCAGCCAGCGTTCGATGGTACCGCTGTCCACGTGTGGCGACAGGCCCAGAGAAGAGGAGTTCGGCGGGCGGCGGCGGGTGCGATCGGCGTAGGTGGTCACTCGCGTCGGGTCAAAATGCTGTTTGCCATTGCTCTCGGTTTCCCACAGGCTGTTCAGAAACACCTGTACCGCGTGCATACGTTGATCCTGCCTTGCTTCCACCTGCGGTTGAGACCAGTAAATGCCATAGATCTGCGGCTTGCTGGCGGCCAGTTTGCCGAAATAGTTATCTTCGGCGGCATTCTTCAGGCGCTCAACGAAGTTATTACGATCAAGATAGTTACCGATCTCCTGGTTCCAGGCTTCGGCTTTACTGCGCGGGAATACGCCGCGAATGGCGCACGCGCCGCGTTGTTTGATCAGCGCTTTTTGCTGTTCGCTGACGCGTTGCTGCAAAATATCCTCTGCGTCGATCTGCGGTACCGGATTCTGCCCCGCAGCCAGTTCTTGCCGGATGCACTCAACCTGCTGGCGGATATTGTCTTCCAAAGCCAGAAACACGTCACGGTAGTTTGGCAGCGCCTGGCGCAGTTGTTGTTTGACGGCTTTAATGGCGGCAGGAATATCTTCGATAAATAATGAAGCCATAGTGTTCTCCTTGCGCCACCTGCGGGCGGCGATAGATCGTTGTAGGATACCGGTAGCAGCGTTGCTGTTTTGTTGTAATGACGTAAATGATTATCTGGATTTAATAGAGGAAAATAAAGGGATATCTTTCACTCGTAACATCCTCTTTTTCGTTTATCGGAGAAATAGTGAATGAAATTGGAAACATCGCGCTTAATCCTGCAATCGATCACGGCGGATGATTGGCCATTGTTCCAGCGTTTGTATCAGGAACCCCAGGTGATTCGGTATATCGCCGATCCCATGACGGAAAGTGAGATCCGCGCGCGTTTTGAAATACGCTTACCCGCATGGGATAAACACAGCGAACGCTGGTTATGCTTGGTGATCCGTGAGAAAGCGAGTGGCAAAGCGCTGGGGATCACCGGTTTTCGCCCGGAGTGGTTGCCTTTTCAACAGGCAGAAGTGGGGTTTGGCAGCCTGCCGGAAGGGCAGGGAAAAGGGTATGGCAAAGAATCACTGCTGGCAGTGTTGGATTTTGCCTTCAGCGCCTGTGGTTTTCACAAAATGAATGCCACGGTAACCGAAGGGAATATCGCCTCGCGTCGTCTGCTGGAAAGCTGTGGTTTCAGGCTGGAAGGCACGCTGCGGGACAACTATCGTTTGGCCGGGCAGTGGTGTAATGACTGGCAACTGGGGTTGCTGGCGGCGGAGTTTGCCGCACTGAATCGGTAAAAAAATTGTTATCGGGGGGCTCGACAGCCTGCCAGGGCTGCGTTATGTTCGATATCCGGCCACAAAGTGGCCAGCGTCGCTCGGACGGTCCGGGCGCTAACGTCTCTTCGAGGAATCTATGGCTGACAACAGTCCGCGCCGTTTTACGCGCATCGAACGTCTCCCCCCTTACGTTTTTAACATCACTTCTGAGCTGAAGATGGCTGCCCGCCGTCGCGGTGAGGATATTATCGATTTCAGCATGGGCAACCCCGATGGCCCGACGCCGCCGCACATTGTGGAAAAACTCTGTGCCGTAGCGCAGCGTGAAGATACGCATGGTTACTCCACGTCGCGCGGTATTCCGCGTTTGCGCCGCGCGATTGCCAATTGGTATCTGGAACGCTATCAGGTGGATATCGACCCGGAAAGCGAAGCCATTGTCACTATCGGTTCGAAAGAAGGGCTGGCGCACCTGATGCTGGCGACGCTCGATCATGGCGATACCGTGCTGGTGCCGAACCCAAGCTATCCGATTCACATTTACGGCGCGGTGATTGCCGGTGCGCAGGTGCGTTCAGTGCCGCTGGTGGATGGCAGTGATTTCTTTGGTGAACTGGAACGCGCTATCCGTGAAACCATTCCGCGGCCAAAAATGATGATCCTCGGCTTCCCATCCAACCCTACCGCGCAGTGCGTGGAGCTGGATTTCTTCGAGCGGGTGGTGGCGCTGGCAAAACAGTACGATGTTCTGGTGATCCACGATCTGGCCTATGCCGACATCGTGTATGACGGCTGGAAAGCGCCATCGATCATGCAGGTACCGGGGGCGAAAGACATCGCGGTCGAGTTCTTTACCCTGTCGAAAAGTTACAATATGGCGGGTTGGCGCATCGGTTTTATGGTGGGCAACCCTGAACTGGTCAACGCGCTGGCTCGCATCAAAAGTTACCACGACTACGGCACCTTCACCCCGTTGCAGGTGGCGGCCATCGCTGCGTTGGAAGGCGATCAGCAGTGCGTTCGCGACATTGCCGAGCAGTATCGCCAGCGCCGTAATGTGCTGGTGAAAGGGCTGCATGAAGCGGGCTGGATGGTAGAGAACCCTAAGGCATCGATGTACGTCTGGGCAAAAATTCCAGAAGCCTATGCGCATTTAGGCTCGCTGGAGTTCGCCAAGCGCCTGTTAGCTGAAGCTAAAGTGTGCGTGTCGCCAGGAATCGGTTTTGGCGACTATGGTGATACTCATGTGCGTTTTGCACTGATTGAGAATCAGGATCGTATTCGTCAGGCGGTGCGTGGCATCAAAGCGATGTTCCGTGCCGATGGTCTGATGGCCCCTCCGAAAGCCAAGTAATCGTTATAAACCGGGGAAATCCCCGGTTTTTTCGTTTATTAAGGTTTTCTTCATCATTTCCCGACTATGTTTAGCCTGTACCATTTAACTATTGGGAGAATTTATGGGCGCGCGCTTTGCTAAATCACAAATTATTCTGCACTGGTTGACGTTGTTGATGGTTATTCTGACTTACAGCGCCATGTTACTGAAAGATTCAGTCCCTGATGACGACATCGATCTGGTTAAAAATTTGCACTTCAATTTTGGCCTGTCGGTTTTTGTACTGATGTTTTTCCGGCTCTGTTTGCGCCAGCGTCATGCGACGCCACCTATCACACCGGCGTTAGAAGTCTGGCAGGCATTTGGGTCGAAGGTTTTCCACTGGCTGCTGTATCTGCTGTTTTTATCCTTGCCGATCCTGGGCGTGCTGACATTGGCCTATGGTGGAAAAGAGTGGATGCTGCTGGGCTGGCAGGTGCCGCAGTGGATAACGCCAGATCCTGGGATGCGCAGCCTGGTGAAAGATATTCACGAAACCTTGGCTAACACCGGTTATTTCATTATTGGTGCCCATACGCTGGCGGCGCTCTATCACCATTATCTGCGTGGCGATGATACGCTGCGCCGGATGATGCCGGGCAAATAACGCCGATCGCATAAATACCCCAGGGGCGCAGATTGCACAATCAGCGCCTCTTCTCTATGGCCTGTGGATTTCCACTACGGAAGTATGCACTTCATAACCCAGCAGGAACAATGCCTGCTCGAGCGCTTCAACTTTCGAGGCATAGGCGATATCCAGCAACCGATCAACCTGCGCGCCGTTAAACCCCATCTGGCGTGCCAGCATCGCTTTTGATGTACCTGCACTCAGCATCCGGTTATGCAGTTCCAGCTTCAGCTTGACCAACACCGGCAGATGAATGGCAATCTCTTCTGCCTGTAACGTGGAAGGGGATGGCACCTGACGGCCTTCTTCCATCTCAATGGCAATCGCCGTCAGCAGGCTTTCCTGCGCCTCTAGCTCAACATCGTCACGTTTGTAGCAGGCGGCCTGCTGTAGCGGGAAATCACGAAAGGTAATCTGCCAGGTATCGCTTTCGCTGTCGAAAATGGAGTGGGCGGGGTAATGGCAAGGCATCGTATTTCCTGCTTGAAAGTGAGTTGAGCGGCATTGTGACCGGTTGGCGTTAACAATGCCAGTGATTGGCGCTGGGAGTCGGTCCGGAAAGCCGTTTGATGAGTTTATTTTTTTTAGTTACTCAATGATGATTTATTAGCGATTCCTGCCAGAATTGATTTATCCCCTTAAGATAAATCGGAAATAACATGAAATATAGATTTAACGATCGTGTTCTTTTTGATGCGGATGCAGGAACGCTGGGCCCCAGTGATTTATCGGATGACTCTATCCCGATATCAAACCCAACCAAACGTTTATTACTGCTGCTGATAGCTCACCATGGTGAGCCGGTCAACCGTGAAGTGATATTCAAGAAAGTATGGGACGATTACGGCATGATCTCCAGCAACAACAACCTCAACCAGTGCGTCAGTAAATTACGCCGGGTAATCAAGGTGATGGGAGTTGATGATGAGGTGATTGCTACTGTACCTAAGCTGGGGTTTATGCTGCGCCAGGAGATCCTGATTGAATCCAATGAAGGGGACGATGAGACTTTTACTCGAAGCTATGCGCCACCGGTGTTGGCAGAAGTCCCTTATACGGCAACGGAAAACGATCTGGATATGGACGAGGTTGTGGAAGTAAACGCTGAGGTTGATGGTGATACAGAGATAGAACAACCGACGTCCAAAGCAGCCGCACCCGCCGCCAGCAAGCGGCGCTATGGTTGGGGAATTGTTGTTGCGCTTACCGGGTTTGTTTTTGTGCTGGGGATCGGTATCACCATGTACACCACTAACTCTCTGGCTCGACAGGAGATTTTTCTTGGCAGTGCGGGCAGTTGCAAGGTGTTTTTATCAACATCCACGACATCGGGTGTTCCCGGTCCCAGTCTGAATAAAGATCTACTGGCCTATGTGGAACAGCGAAAGGCGCAATGTCAGGGCGATGAATACCTGCTGGTGGTGCGCAGCAATCAGGTACGTTCTTATATTTCGGGCATCCATCGCATGTTCTTTGTGCGTTGCACCACATTACGTGAGCACAGAGTCGAGTTTTGTTCGGGGATGGAAAACGATAACACTCTGTTGCTGCGCTGACGCTGCTGTCACTGTTGCAGGCTTTCAGCCTAAAACGTGATGAGGATGTACAAGCGTGCAAAAGAGAAACTTTTTCCTTGTGACAAGTGACAGTGAAGGAGGATTTGGTAGAATAGAACCCGGTCAATTAAAATAAGATGATTTTTATCATGCGGTTATCTCTGATTGTACGCGTTGTACCTATGCTGTTTCTTTTAGGTGTGGCAGGTTGTCAGCAGCCACGCTCTGCCAGCCAGAATAAACCGGTGCCCCTCAATGATCAGGTCGAGCAGCTTGCTTCGGTGGTCGCTGGCACTAAATACCTCAAATACAAATGCAACCGCAGTGACTTGCCGGATGATGCGGTCATCGAAAAGGTGGCTAACAAGGTGGCAAAACAGCGCGGATGGAATCCGTCAGACTATGCGGCTTTGCCTCAGCGCAGCGCAGCGATTTATCAGAGCCTGACCAGAGACAGTACGCCAGAACAGACGAAATGCAGCAGCTTTAACAGCCTGTTGGCGCCTTTCACTGCCCAACTGCGCGCAGAAGGCTAACCTAATCGTCTGAATATTCTGTGCTGAGTGTGCCGGTTTCATTGTTCGCTGGGGTTTGCCACGTCGACTTTGCCGCCGGGCCAATCCTCCAACGCGTCAAGCGTGAAGACCTCACCGTTGAAATTGAAAATCGTCACATCCTGCTGAATCTGTTCAATGATCAGGTTAGGAGCTGGGCTATCGCCTTCATGATAGCGTTGCCCGTTCAGCGTAATGCTGCGTTTGTCATCTTCTGAAGCGTAAACGTGTGCGCTGTAGTGCAGCGCGGGCAGTTCATCACTGGCCAACACTTCGGGTGTAGGAGCCTGAACGCTGCTCTTCTTCGGCTCTGCCGTGTTTTTCTCGGCTACCGGTGCGGGATGGGTTTGCGCTACGGCCGAGGGCACTGCCTGAGAGAGCATCGCCACGGGATGTTCCAGCGCCTGATCATTGTGCCAGCGTTCCCCGGCAAACCAGCCGAACGCGATAAACAGCAACGCATACACCGGCAGCAGATAGCGGGGAATAAACAGCCCTTTGGTAGAGCGAGCCTTGACTGGCGGTGTTAGTTCCGTTTGATTGTCCACATCCCTGAACCTTTGAGTTAATGCATTTTTTGCGACAGCTCACGGCCATGCAAATCCTCTGGTAGGAAAAGAAACTATCTGTCCGGCAGGCGCGGGTCAATAGCGTCTCGCGTGTATTTTTGGCGTGGGGTAGGCTGAAAGAGAAGGGCCACCCTGAGGTGGCCCGAGACAGACGGTTTTACTTACTGCTGACGGGGATACCCGAGCCTTGTACTGCTGCTTGAGGTTTCACCAACAGCGCGACGGACCACGCCGGGATAGTGATACTGCCATCGCCCGCGATATTGATGCCTGATGCCAGCGAGTTGGCCGCTAATGACTGCTGAATTGTACTCAGACTGAGGTTTTGCCCAGCAAAATCATTGATCGTTCTGGCTTCTGGTGCGGCGTTAATCACCACGACCAAGGCGTCGGCCAGTGGATCAAGATCGCTACCCGCCTGGGTGCCGTCATCGATGGTCATCACCAGCAACCCTAACTGCTGATCGGCACCGGTGTTGCGGAAATCGACACGTTTCATCACTTCACTGCCACTTCCCAGCGCGATCAGCGGAGAAGAGCGGCGTAACTGCGTGAGTTCCTGATAGAACGCGGTCATTTGCGTGATTTCTGCGTTGCCAGGCGCTGCGACAGCGTCTTTTACCAGGCTAATCTCATCGTAGTTTACGCCATCATCACTGAAACGCGGCATACCCACGTTGGAGTTGTTGTCCTGATAGCTGTAATCCACACGGTTAAACCAGTCACCGGAATCGTAGGAGTCGCGGGTGAAAGATTTGGAGCGCAGCAGTTCAGAGCCTTGCTGATCGAAAGCCAACCCTTGCCCCAGCAGTGTGGTAGCCAAAGAAACAGCCTGCATCCGCACGCGGGTGGCGAGATCGGCTTCACTTGCCGCTTTGTAGCTAATCATATCCCACAGGGTTTGGTTGTCGTGCTTGGAGACATAGTTGATGACTTCGGTCGGATCGCTGGCATAACCGCCGATGGCGCCGTTATAGTCAATCTCGCTGCCTTTTTTCACGTTACCGTCTTTGTCGATCAGCAGGAAGTCGGTGAGGTTACCTGCCATCCCCACACGTGTCAGATCGGCCAGATGGCGTACGTCATCTGCGGTTTGCCCACTTTTTTCGTTAGGCAGCACGCCCGCTCCGTTACCCAATCCTTGGTTTTGCCGCAGAGCTTCTTTCTCATCAAAAGGACCACCGCCGCGCACGGCATCACGCAAGCGATCGGAGAAGGTGCCGATCCCGGTGCCTTTCAGATTGATTTGTGATGCGATCTCAAAGCGATCTTCCTGCCCGGAATTCCAGCCCTCGCCAAAGAAGTAAACGTTAGGATTGACCGTTTTGACTTTCTCACGCGCCGCCAGGATCTGAGCTTTCGGGTGATAACCCATCAGATCGAAACGGAAAGCATCGATCTTATAGTCCCTGCTCCAAACCACCAGAGAGTCGTCAATCAGCTTGGCGAACATGCGGTGTTCCGGTGCCGAGTCGGAGCAACAGGTTGCCGATTCCACGCTGCCGGTTGATTCGTTCAAGCGCTGATAATACCAAGGCACGATCTTATCCAGCACCGAGGTGCGATCGCTAGGGCCTGCGGCATTGGTGTGGTTATACACCACGTCCATGATGACGTTCATCCCTAACTGCTGCTTGATGGTCTGCACCATGGTGCGGAACTCTTTGATACGCAGCGTGCCTTCCGGATTAGTGGCATAGGAGCCTTCCGGCACCGTGTAGTGGAAAGGATCGTAACCCCAGTTATAGGAGTCGGTCTGTGCCACGTAGCCGTTCAACTCCTGTACCTGCGGATTGTCCTGGCTGTCATCCTGTTTCAGCTCGTTGAGCACTTCGCCAATGGTGGAGGCGCTGTTGCAGTAATCAGCAAAGCGGCTTTGCTTCACGGCGCTGTTCAGTTCGCACAAGCGGCTGAATGGCTGTGGCAGATCCGCCACTTTGTCGCTGAACTCATTGACCGTGGCCAGATCGAACACCGGCAGCAGTTCAACGTGCGTCACACCAGATTGTGCCAGTTGCTTCAGGTGTTTCACCATATTGCTGTCGGCGGCGGTCAGCGCCAGGTACTTGCCACGCAGGCCTTCGGGAACCGTCTGATCCCAGGCAGAAAGATCGCGGATATGGGATTCGTGGATCACCATCTGGGCAATATCGGCCTGAGTGGCCTGCGGATGAGGCATGGTCAGGCTGTCCCAGCCATCAGGTTTTAGCGCATTGTCATTGAGATCCACCACCTGGCTGTACTCGGAGTTGGTCGAGAGGCTGTGGGAGTAAGGATCGGTAACTTCATACTGTTCCACTTTGCGTGATTGCGGGTGGTAGACCGTCAGGGCATAGCGATAGAAGGCCCCTTTGAGATCGCTGCTACCCTGATATGACCAGGCACCGGAGTTGGTATCGCGGATCATCGGCTGGCTGCCAATCACTTTTTTGTCTGCGCTGTAGAGCACCAGCTCAACCTGCTGCGCCGTTGGCGCCCATAGGCGGAAAGTCACGTCCGAACCGCTCACCAGAGCGCCGTATTCCAGTTTTTCGGCAGCGGCAGCGAAGCGATCGTCCAGTACGCCAGCCGTTTGCACCTGGGTGGCCGAACTGAGGATCCCGTTCTGATCGGTGGCAAGGATCACCGTTTCATCGGTCAGCAACTCATCTACGTTGGCATTATCGGGCAGCTTAAACGCCGCATAGTCAGCCAGATGCGGGAAACGGGCGCGGGTTTCCTGGCTGATGCTGGTAGGCGTCAGCGAGAAATAACGATCGGTAAATTGCCCTTCGCTGTTGGCTGCAACCTTGCTGCTGTGGTTGTAATAAAGGCGAACGATCGGTTTATCTTTTCCGGCTGGCCAGAGGATGGTCTGTTTATCCACCCAATGCGCTTCTGCCAGTGCGACCCCGAAGGCGCCACGGAAAGCGTCGGCGCGGGTATCGTACACTGCGCTGCTACCTGCGAGGACCGACACGGTGCGATCGGGGAAGTCGCTGAACGTTACGCGCATGTCGGCATCAATCAGCTTATTGGTGCCATCGCGCAGAATGAAGTTGATACAGCCGGTGGTTTTGTTGAGTGGCAATACCCAGTAAGGGCCGTAGCTATCGCTGCCCGTTGGCGTGATGGTCTTGTCATCCCAGCCGTCGGAGGTTTTTTCTAACGAGTTACAGGTATCGTTATTCCACAGGAACAGGTTTTTGGTGCTGTAATCAACGGCAGATCTGCTGGTGACACCGGCAATGTCGACCAAATGGATCACCGCTTGGTTTCCGTCTGCCGTGATGGCTTCACCAGGTACAGCGACATCGGGTAAACGTGCAATAGGTTCCTGATTGTCTGGTGTTTCAGGTACTGGTGTCTCAGGGTCAGGAGTACTCGGCGTTCCCGGTACTTCAGGCGTTTCTGGTGTACTCGGTGTTTCAGGTGTGTTGGGGCTATTAATATTAGAAGAATTATTGTTATCACAGCCGCTCAGCAAGATGAGCGAGCCGAAGAGTAGGGCATTACAGGTAGTTTTAAGCATTCTAAATTCCCTATCAGACTCACGTAATAGAAAGTAAAAAATGGTATTAATGTGTAAAGCCAAGGCATTAGATATGGTGGGCAAGGGCGGAGCATCATCCCGCTAGAGGAGGGGGTGGGGCGTAGGGAGCAGGAGGAAGCCTCACTGAGAGGGGATGACGAACAGCAAAAGGGCGACTATTATGATGCGAACTAAAAAAGAAAGAAATTACTAGCAAAACAGAAAGATGAATAATTCACTTGGTAAAAAATAATTATTTTTTTCGTCATGTGAGTATGTATAAAGTAGTCGGTGCTGAGAGGATCTACTCACCGGCATGGGTTTCGAATGCGGCGCTGTGATACAAGGCTCTGGTTATAAACAGACATATCCTTGATAGACTGCGCTAATCATAATGATGTGTCACGGGGTTGAGGTTCGTTACTCAGGTCAACAGGGACAACAGCAAAGGAAAGCATGATTCAATTTTCTGGGATGGTTTTGTCAATCAAAGAGGCAACCTTAAGGTTGCTCACGCCGCGCTGGATTCTGTGCGTCGTTATCCTATTAATTTGCAATCAGCTGGCGATGTTGACCTGGCGTATCGTGTTGCCGTCTGAGTTACCGACAATCCGTTTAGCCAAGGCCGCTTTGCCGCAAACCGCCTCTGCGGAGAGTGGTAAGGCACAAGCCTATCGATTCAACCTGTTCGGCACCGCAGCACCCTCGTCTTCGGCCGTAGCCACGGCCGCATCGGATTCTTCTCTGCGCAATGCACCGCCGTCGTCGCTCAAAATCAATCTGACCGGCATTGTTGCCAGCCCCACGCCAGCCCGTTCCATCGCCATTATCGCCAAAGACGGCAAGCAATTCAGCCTCGGTGTTGGGGATAACACCCCAGGATACGACGCCAAGATTGCGGCTATTTTTGCCGATCGGGTGGTGATTAGCTATCAGGGGCGCCACGAGTCGTTGCTGATGTTCGGCGAACCGCCAGCGGCGGCGAAGGCTCAGAGCGAGAAACCTCAGTCAACGGCGCAGCTCAAGGAGCAGCTACAGAAGCAGCCGCAAAACATTCTCAACTACCTGAATATTTCGCCCGTGATGGTGGATAACAAACTGACCGGGTATCGCCTGAACCCTGGTGCGCAGGGGGAGTTGTTCCAACAGGTTGGGCTGCGGGAAAACGATCTGGCCGTGGCGCTCAATGGGATGGATCTGCGTGATCCCCAACAGGCCCAGCAGGCGCTGAATCAGTTGGCAGAACTCAGTGAGCTGAATCTTACCGTTGAACGTGACGGTCAATTGCAGGAAATCTATGTTGCTCTTGGAGATAATTAATTGTTTAGCAAAGGGATAATCGGGAGCCTACGCATTTTGGTGCTGGCCGCTGCGCTGTTCGGTACAAAGTCAGGGTGGAGTGCCGAGTTTTCTGCCAGTTTCAAGGGCACGGATATTCAGGAATTCATTAATACCGTCAGCAAGAACCTGAATAAAACGGTGATTATTGACCCTGCGGTGCGCGGCACTATCACAGTGCGCAGTTACGATATGCTGAATGAGGAGCAGTATTACCAGTTCTTCCTCAGCGTGTTGGACGTTTACGGTTTTGCCGTGGTGGATATGCAGAACGGCGTGCTGAAAGTGGTGCGTTCGAAGGATGCCAAAACCGCGGCGGTGCCGGTGGCCAGCGATGCCGAACCGGGGCAGGGTGATGAAGTGGTAACCCGCGTGGTGCCGGTCAATAACGTGGCTGCCAGGGATCTGGCACCGCTGTTGCGCCAGCTTAACGACAATGCCGGGGCGGGCAGCGTGGTGCACTATGAGCCTTCTAACGTGCTGCTGATGACCGGGCGGGCGGCGGTGATCAATCGCCTGATGACGATTGTCGAACGGGTGGACAAAGTGGGGGATCGCAGCGTGGTCACGGTGCCGCTCGCCTATGCCTCGGCTGCCGAAGTGGTCAAACTGGTGACCGAACTGACCAAGGATGCCAGCAAGTCGGCGATGCCGAGCCTGATGACCGCCAGCCTGGTGGCCGATGAGCGTACCAATTCAGTGCTGGTCAGCGGTGAACCCAATTCCCGCCAGCGGATTATCGCCATGATCAAACAGCTGGATCGCGAGCAGGCGGTTCAGGGCAATACCAAGGTCATTTACCTGAAATACGCTAAAGCGACCGATCTGGTAGAAGTGCTGACCGGCGTCAGCAGCAGCATTCAGAACGAGCAGCAGAATGCCAAACCGGCCGTGGCGTTGCGTAAAGACATCACCATTAAGGCCCACGAACAGACCAATGCCCTGATCCTGACGGGCGCACCGGATGTGATCCGCGATCTGGAAAAGGTGATTGCGCAGTTGGATATCCGCCGCGCGCAGGTGCTGGTAGAAGCGATTATTGCCGAGGTTCAGGACGCTGATGGCCTGAATCTGGGGATCCAGTGGGCCAACAAGCATGCCGGGGTGACGCAGTTTACCAACACCGGCCTGCCGATCACCACGGCGATTGCAGGGGTTAACCAATATAACCAGGATGGCACCATCAACAACACGTTGGCCGGTGCGCTGAGCAGTTTCAATGGTATTGCCGCAGGGTTTTATCAGGGCAACTGGGCGATGTTGCTGACCGCGCTCTCCAGCAGCAGCAAGAACGATATTCTGGCGACGCCGAGCATTGTCACGCTGGACAACATGGAAGCCACCTTCAACGTCGGCCAGGAAGTGCCGGTGCTGTCGGGTTCGCGTACCACCTCCGGCGATAACATTTTCAACACCGTGGAACGTAAAACCGTTGGTATCAAGCTGAAGGTCAAACCGCAGATTAACGAAGGGGATTCGGTGCTGCTGGAGATCGAACAAGAAGTTTCCAGCGTGGCGGATGCCGCTTCCAGCAGCAGTGCCAATCTGGGGGCCACCTTCAACACCCGCACGGTCAACAACGCGGTGCTGGTGGGCAGTGGGGAAACCGTCGTCGTGGGCGGTTTGTTGGATAAAACCGTGCGTGACAGCACCGATAAAGTCCCGCTGCTTGGCGACATTCCGGTATTGGGCTACCTGTTCCGCTCCAACAGCCAACAGGTTTCCAAACGCAACCTGATGCTGTTTATCCGCCCGTCGATCATCCGCGATCGCGACGAATACCGCCGTGCTTCATCGGAAAAATATGCGTCGTTTAACAAAGAGCAGGAACAGTTACGCGGCAAAGAAACCCGCAGCCTGACGTTGAATAACGAAGTGCTGAAACTGCCTGCCGATCAAAACGGCACTGCTTTCCGCCAGGTCAATGCGGCGATCAGCGCTTTCTATCAGCGAGGGGCGCAATGATCAATGCCCCGGCGGACTTGGCCGATCTACGCCCTCAGTTGCCTTTTGCCTATGCGCGTGCGCAGCGCATTCTGCTGTTGCGCGATCGGGCAGGATGCCAGGTGCTCTGCGTGGCGGATACGCCAGCCACGGCGTTGCTTGAAGCGCGCCGGGTGGCGGGGGGCAGTCTGACCGTCAACACCCTGTCGGCAGAAGAGTTTGAGAAGCAATTGGTGATCAGCTATCAGCGCGACTCGGAAGAGGCGCGGCGGATGATGGCCGATATCGGCAATGAAATGGATTTTTATACCCTTGCCGAAGAGCTGCCGGACAGCGACGACCTGCTGGATGCAGACGATGACGCGCCGATTATCCGCCTAATCAACGCCATGCTGACCGAGGCGATCAAAGATAAAGCGTCGGATATTCATATCGAAACCTATGAGCGCCATTTGCAGATCCGTTTCCGGGTGGATGGGGTGCTGCGTGAAATTCTGCGCCCGCAGCGGCGCTTGGCGTCGTTGCTGATCTCGCGCATCAAGGTGATGGCAAAGCTGGATATTGCAGAGAAACGTGTTCCGCAAGATGGGCGTATGGCGCTGCGCATCGGCGGCAGAGCCATTGACGTGCGTGTCTCCACGTTGCCTTCCAACTACGGTGAGCGGATCGTGCTGCGCTTGCTGGATAAAAACAGCGTCAGCCTGGATCTGGCTACGCTTGGCATGTCGCCGCACAACCAGCGGCAGATCGATGAACTGATCCAACGCCCGCACGGCATTATTCTGGTCACTGGCCCAACCGGCTCAGGTAAAAGTACCACGCTGTATGCGGCGTTGAGCCGCTTGAACGCCAGCGAACGTAACATCATGACGGTCGAAGATCCGATCGAATATGAACTGGACGGTATCGGCCAGACGCAAGTTAACCCCAAAGTGGATATGACCTTTGCCCGTGGTTTGCGCGCCATCCTGCGTCAAGACCCCGATGTGGTGCTGGTGGGGGAGATCCGCGATGGCGAAACCGCCCAAATCGCGGTGCAGGCATCGCTCACCGGCCACCTGGTGCTCTCCACCCTGCATACCAACAGCGCGCTGGGGGCGTTGTCACGCCTGCAAGATATGGGGATCGAACCCTTCCTGCTGTCGACTTCACTGCTGGCGGTGCTGGCGCAGCGGCTGGTGCGCACGCTGTGTCCTGACTGTCGCCAACCCTATGAGGCCGATCTGGAACTGGCCCGGCAGATGGAGATCCCGCCGGGAACCCCCCTGTGGCAAGCGAAAGGGTGTCAGAAATGCGGCTTTACCGGCTATCGCGGGCGTACGGGTATTCATGAACTGCTGCTGATTGACGATCGGGTGCGAGCGGCGATCCATCAGGGGGAAAGTGAACTGAGCATTGCCCGTCAGTTGCGTAATGAATATGTGACGCTGCGCGGCGACGGGCGCGAAAAAGTACTGGCGGGTGAAACCAGTTGGGAAGAGGTGGTCCGCGTCACGGAAAGCCGGGTTCAGGAAGAGGAGTGATATGGCACTGTTCCATTACCAGGCATTAGACGCTGGCGGCAAAAAGCGCCGCGGAGTCCAAGAGGCCGATTCTGCCCGCCACGCGCGCCAACTGTTGCGTGAGCAAGGGTTGGTGCCCGTCAGCCTGGAAGAAGGGCAGGATGAGCGCCAGCGGGCCCGCAGCGGCAAGAAGCGTGCGTTGTGGCAGCGTGGCATCAGCAGTGCTGATTTAGCCTTGATCACGCGGCAACTGGCGACGCTGGTGGCCGCTTCGCTGCCGCTGGAAGAAGCGCTGGATGCGGTGGCAAAACAGAGTGAGAAGCCGCGCCAGCGCGCATTGATGGCGGCGGTGCGCACTAAAGTGCTGGAAGGGCATTCGTTGGCAGAAGCGATGGGGGGGTATCCCGCCAGCTTTGAGCGTTTGTATTGTGCCATGGTGGCGGCGGGCGAAGCCTCTGGTCACCTGGATCTGGTACTGAACCGGCTGGCGGATTACACCGAGCAGCGTCAGCAGATGCGCGCCCGTATCCTGCAAGCGATGATTTACCCTTGCGTACTGACGGTGGTCGCCATCAGTGTGATTGCCATCCTGCTTTCCGCCGTGGTGCCGAAGGTGGTAGAGCAGTTTGTGCATATGAAACAGGCGCTACCGCTGTCTACCCGGGTGCTGATGGGGTTGAGTGACGGCGTGCGTGCCTTTGGCCCTTGGCTGCTGCTGCTGATACTGCTGGGCGTGCTGCTGATGCGTTTGCTGCTGCGCCAAGAATCGCGGCGCGTGGCTTTCCATCGCCAATTGCTGCGCCTGCCGGTGATTGGCCGCATTGCCCGTGGCCTGAACACTGCGCGCTATGCGCGCACGTTGAGCATCCTTAACGCCAGTGCGGTGCCGCTGTTGCAGGCAATGCGCATCAGCGGTGAAGTGTTGAGCAATGATTACGCACGACGCCAGCTGGCGGCTGCCACCGAATCGGTGCGTGAAGGGGTGAGCCTGAATCGGGCGCTGGAACAGACGGCGCTGTTTCCGCCGATGATGCGCCACATGATTGCCAGCGGCGAACGCAGCGGTGAACTGGATAGCATGCTGGAGCGGGCAGCCGATAATCAGGACCGGGAATTTTCCGCCCAGATGCAGCTGGCCTTGGGGCTGTTTGAACCCTTGCTGGTGGTGAGTATGGCGGGCGTGGTGCTGTTTATTGTGTTGGCGATCCTGCAACCGATCCTGCAATTGAATAACATGATGAGTATGTAAATGATTAATCTGCAATCAACGGAGAGAAACATGCGGCAACAGCGTCAGCGCGGTTTTACCCTGCTGGAAATTATGGTGGTGATTGTGATCCTGGGCATTTTGGCCAGCCTGGTAGTGCCTAACCTGATGGGGAACAAAGATAAGGCGGATCACCAGAAAGTGGTCAGCGATCTGGTGGCGCTTGAGAGCGCGTTAGATATGTACAAGCTGGATAACAGCCGCTACCCGACCACCGAGCAAGGGTTGCAGGCGCTGGTCAGCAAACCCTCAGCCCAGCCGGAGCCGCGTAACTATCCGAAGGATGGCTATATCCGCCGTCTGCCGCAGGATCCGTGGGGGGCTGATTACCAATTACTGAGCCCTGGGCAGCATGGTCAGCTCGATATTTTCTCTTATGGGCCGGATGGTATGCCGGATACCGAAGATGATATCGGCAACTGGACTATCGGTAACAAGAAGTAGTGCGTCAGCGCGGCTTCACGCTGCTGGAGATGATGTTGGTGGTGCTGCTGATTGGCAGCGCTGCCAGCCTGGTGGTGATGTCATTTCCTGCCGTACAGCAAAACACCCCGAAAGAACAGCTGGCTCGTTTTCAGGCCCAGTTGGATTTTGCCTTGGACGACAGCCAGCAAAACGGCCGGTTGCTGGGGATTCAGGTGCGGCCAGATGGTTGGGAGTTCAAGCTGTTGCAGCGGCAACTGCCAGAAAATAGCGCCTCGGCACCGGGCTCTGATGTCTGGCAGGGGTATTTCTGGCAAACCTGGCAGCCGCGCCGTTCAGCCTTAGGCAGTGAACTGCCGGATGATCTGCGGCTTGAGTTGCAGTTCCCCGGTTTACAGGAGTGGCCGCCTGCAAACGCCGAGGCGGCAGAGCCGGATATTTTGCTGTTACCGGGGGGGGAAGTGACGCCGTTTACTCTGGTTTTCAGGCGTGCAGATAGCGATCTCGAAGCTTGGCTGCGGGTGGACGATGCCGGAGTGATCAGCACCTCAGAGCATGAGGCTGCGCCGTGAAAGCGCAACGCGGAATGACCTTGCTGGAGGTGTTGGTGGCGCTGGTGGTATTTGCTCTGGCGGGATTGGCGCTGTTGCAAACCACGGCCCAGCAGGCGAGCGGCATTGGCCGGATGGAAGAGAAAGTATTAGCGAGTTGGCTGGCGGATAATCAGCAGGTGCAATTGCGCCTGGATAAAGTCTGGCCCGAGAAAAGCTGGAGCGGCAAGACCGTCGCCTTTGCCGGTGAGGAGTGGTATCTGCGTTGGCGAGGAGTTGATACCGAAATCAGTCAACTGCGTGCGCTGGATGTTGAAGTCCGGCGTAAAAAAGAAGATGCGTCGGCCGTGGTTTCCCTGCGTAGCTATGTGGTGCGCGAATGAACCGCCGCGATGCGCAGGGTTTTACCCTGCAGAGGTTGATGACAAAGTCGCCTTCTAGCCCGAGATACCCGGGTCTAGCGCACCGAGGGGCACTCCGACGGCTTACGCCGTTACGACCCCTTCGGCACGCTTCCCCTAATAACCGGCTTTGTCAGCAGTCTGCACAGGGTTTTACCCTGCTGGAAATGTTGCTGGCGTTGGCTATTTTTGCCGCACTGAGCATCAGCGCATTTCAGGTGCTGCAAGGGGTGGTGCGCAATGACGAAATTTCTTTGCACAAGGTCCAGCGCCTGGCAGAGCTGCAACGGGCATTTGTGCAGATGGACGGGGATTTCGGCCAGATCATCCCACGCCACAGCCGGGGGAGTGAAAGCCTGCTGTCTGCCGCGCGCTACCAGTTGCAGAGTGACGATTGGGCGGTGTCTTTTATGCGCAATAGCTGGCAAAACCCGTTGGGGATGCTGCCACGATCCGAATTACAGAACGTGGGCTACCGCCTGCGTAATCAACAGTTAGAACGGTTGAGCTATACCCATGCGGATCCGCAGGTGGGAGAAATGCCGGTTGTTAAGGTGTTGCTCAGCGGTGTCAGCGCTTTCCGTCTGCGGTTTTTTGCCAACGGTGCTTGGCAGGATAGCTGGGAGAATGCGGCAAAGTTACCGCAAGGGATTGAAGTAACGCTGACGGTGACCGGCGTGGGTGAACTGACCCGGCTGTTTTTGATTACCGAAAGGGTCACAGAATGAGGGCGCGGCAGCAAGGTGTGGCGCTACTGGTGGTGTTGCTGATCCTGGCACTGATGGTCACGATCGCCGCCACGATTGCCGAGCGCAACGGGCGGACTTATCTGCGTACCACGGCGCAGTTGGATCACCAGCAGGCGAAATGGTATGGCCGTGCGGCAGAAGCTCTGGCCAGTAAAATCTTGCAGATGGATACGCTGGATTCGCCAGAGAAAACCCATCTGGCACAAAACTGGGCGCAAGACGAGCGCCGCTTCCCGGTTGAAGGGGGCCAGTTGCAAGGGCAGATCGTGGATGCGCAGGCCTGCTTTAATCTTAACGCCATTAATCAGGGGGCGTCGGGGCAAGGTGAGCAGCAAATCACGCCCTATCCCGCCAAGGTTTTTCTTCAGTTGATGAAAAATCTGGAGGTGGAGCCGTTGCAAGCCGCGCAGGTGACTGCCGCTTTGCGTGACTGGATCGACAGTGACAGCGAACCGGGCATCGGTGGCGCAGAAGATGAGGTGTATATGGCATTGGCTGTGCCCTATTTGCCCGCCAATCAGCCGATGCAGGATGTCAGCGAGTTGCGCACCGTTTCAGGCGTTGACGCTGAACTTTATCGACGGCTGCTGCCTTATGTCTGTGTATTGCCAAAGCAGACGCTGTTGGTGAATATCAATACCTTGCGTGAATTTCAGGCACCTTTATTGGCGGCACTGTTTCTGACGGAGCTTGATCCGGTCGAGGCAGCACAGTTGTTGCAGCAGCGCCCGCGTGAAGGGTGGGGCAGCGTGACGGCATTTTTGGCCCAGCCGCGGTTACAGGACATCGATAGTACGGCGGTCAAGCAGGTGCTGGCGGTGAAAAGTGACTTTTTTCTGGCCAATTTCAGCGTGCTGATGGGGAATAGTCATTTCAGCCAACACAGTTTATTGCAGAGAAGTGGCAATAATTTTCAGGTGGTACAGCGGAAATACGGATTAAGCATGATGGTGACGCCTTGATAGAGAACATAAAGCGCAGCGGTGAGGCGCGGTTAATCCTGCGTTTGCCCAGTGACGACACGCAACCGGTGCTGTGGCGATTGGCTTCGCCGGGCAGCAACCGGCACGGCAGCCTGGCAGCGGGAGCAACCGATCCTGAACTGGAGCGCTTGTTGGCGACTTATCCTGCCTGGGTGCTGGTGCCAGCGAGCGAATTTGCTTTCCATCAGGTGACGCTGCCGCGCCGCGCCCGGCGCCAGAGTTTGCAAGTGTTGCCGTTTATGCTGGAAGAACAGTTGGCAACCGAGGTTGAGCGCCTGCACTTTGCCATTTTGCAGCAAAGTGGCGATGTTTGTGATGTGGCGGTAGTGGAAAAAATCGCCATGCAGCAGTGGCTTGCCCGCTGCGAGCAACTGGGCGTGCGGGTACAGGCACTGTTACCCGACGTGCTGATGTTGCCGTTAGTTGAAGAGGGCTGGAGTGCGGTCTGCCTGAACGATCAATGGTTGTTCCGCCGCGAAGCGCATGCCGGGATGATTGTGGAATCATCCTGGTTGCCTGAATTACTGGCGGTCTCGGCTCCCAGAGTGATCGAAAGTTACTCCGCTCCACCTGCGCAGACAGCGGGTGTGGCGGAATGGCGGGTGTGGCCAGAACGTGATTTGCTGCAACTGGCGGCAGAAGGTGAGCCGTATCGCGGTGCCGATCTGCGTCAGGGGGAGTTTACCCGCTCCAGCCCCTGGCGTGCCGGATTACGCCCCTGGCGGCCGGTAATGCTGGCGCTGGCGGCATATCTGCTGTTGCTGGGTGCGGACGCCGGATGGTCGCATTACCGTCTTTGGCAGCAGGCTGAGCATTGGCGGCAGGAAAGTGTGCGGCTCTATCAGCAACTGTTTCCAACCGAGAAAAACGTGATTAACCCGCGCGTGCAGATGCAGCAACATTTGCAGCAATTGCAACCCACCGACCAGGCCGGATTGAACGAGCAGATGCGCCAATTGCAGCAACTGCTGACGGAAACGTCGACGATCCGCTTGCAGGCGTTGGCCTATGACGCCAGCCGTAAAGAGCTGAAGGTCGATCTGCATGCGGCTTCTTTCCAGGCGTTGGAGCAGTTCCAGCAGCGCGCCGGGCAGCGCTACCGGGTGCAACCTGGCGAGGTCAAGCAAAACCCAAATGGCGTAGAGAGCCGCTTGATTCTGGGGATACAGCATGAATGAACTTAAGCGCCGCTGGCAACAGGTCAGCCCACGGGAGCGTGGGTTGGTAGTAGGCTGTGGCGTATTGATTATCCTGAGCCTGTGCTACTACGCGCTATGGCAGCCTTGGCAACAACAGGCCGAACAATGGCAGCGTACCATCGCCCGCGAAAAGAGCACGGTGGAATGGATGACGCAGCAGGCCCCGCGCTTGCGTGAACAAGGTGTTCGTCAGGTGCAGGGGGAACCCCTTAGCCTGTCAGCCACGGTAACGCGCAGCGCCGCCGTTAAGGGCATGAATATCACTCGCCTACAACCGCAGGGCGAGCGGCTGGCGGTCACTTTGGAACCGAGCGATTTTAATCCGCTGATGCAGTGGCTCACACAGTTGGAGCAGCAATATCAGGTGCGCATCGTGGCGCTTGAGGTGACGGCGCAGGCCAATAAACCGGGTTGGGTCACGGTCAACAAACTGACGTTGGAACGCAGCGATGGGCGCTAAAGCGAAAAAAGCCGCGCTGTTGCTGGTGTGCTATCTGCTGCTGTTAGGATGGTACGCGCCAGCACAGTTGCTGCGGGCTGTTCTGCCCGCAGATATGCGCGTTGGCAGCTTTTCTGGTTCCTTATGGCAGGGCAGTGTGCATCAGCTCAACTGGCGTAATTTTGTGTTGCCAGAGGTGAAGTGGCAATTTACCTGGTCCTCATGGCGGCCAGCATTGCGGCTTGAGCTACGGGATCCGCAAGGTATTCAAGGCTCGGGCACTTTACGCGGTTGGCTGAGCCTGCAACTGCATGAGTGGCAGCTTTCTGCTCCGGCGGATTTTGTCCAACAGCAGTTGCCGCTGCCTTTACCCATTGCCGCGCAGGGCAAACTGCAACTGCGTTTGCAGCAAGGAGAGTTCAGCCCGCGTGGCTGCACGAGCCTCAGCGGCGGCAGCGTTAACTGGCAGAATGCGCAGTTGGCATCGCCACTGGGGGAATTGCTGCTGGCCAACGTGCAGGGCCAATTAAGCTGCGATGGCAAAGGGGCGTTGGCGCTGGTGCTGAAACAGGACTCTTCTCAACTGAGCCTGACGGGGCGCGGCACCCTTGGGTTCGATGGGCGCTACCAGTTCAGCGGCCAACTGCGCAGCGGGCCGGAGTTACCCACGGTGATGAAATCAATGATCGGCCAGCTAGGCAAAGCCGATGCTCAGGGGCAGATCCCCTGGCAGGTTCAGGGAAGGCTGCTTTGACCGGCAAGGATATGGCTGACAACAGGGAGACTGTGTGAATTTGTTATTGGATTTTACCGCTGCATTTCCCCTTCTTTGGTTGTGCTCTGTAGGGCTGCTGGGGGCGATCGTTGGCAGCTTTCTCAATGTGGTGATTTACCGCCTGCCCGTGATGCTGGAAATACGCTGGCAACGTGAATCTCTGCTGCAACTGGCACAGCCGTTACCTGAATCTGTGCCGCGCTTTAACCTGCTGTTGCCGCACTCCTGCTGCCCGCATTGTCAGCATCCGGTGGCAGCCAGGGACAATATTCCGTTGCTGAGTTTCCTATGGCTAAGGGGCAAAGCCCGCTGCTGCGGTGAACCTATCTCCTGGCGTTATCCGCTGGTGGAAGTGGCGACCGCTGGGCTGTTTGTGCTGGCTGCGCTGCTCTGGCCGCTGGGCATGCCACTGTTGGGAGTTTGGATATTTTTGTCAGTTTTACTGGCGCTGGCGGTAATCGATCATCACACGCAACTGCTGCCGGATGTGCTGACGTTGCCGCTGTTGTGGCTCGGGTTGCTGTTCAACTTGCAAGGGCACTTTGTAGAGCTGGAACAGGCGACGATCGGCGCAATGGCGGGGTATCTCTGTTTGTGGAGCCTGTTCTGGTTATTCAAGCTGGCGACCGGCAAAGATGCGCTCGGCTACGGTGATTTTAAATTGCTGGCGGCGCTGGGGGCCTGGCTAGGCTGGCAGGCGCTGCCGCAGGTGATTTTGGTGGCTGCGGGCTGTGGGCTGCTGTTTACGCTGGTGCAGCGCATGCTGGCGCGACAGGATCTTAATCAACCGTTAGCCTTTGGGCCTTGGCTGGCTTTGGCGGGGGCCACCAATATGTTGATACCCTTGACCTTTTAAACGATGGAAAGTACCTCTTGTCTGCCGCCTACCAGTGATTCAGGGAAGCGGTTTTTTAATGATACCTATGGGGATGTGTATGTATAAAGTGACGATGTTGGCAGCGTTGTTGATGGGGGCGCTTAACGCCCAGGCGGCAACGGTTTATACCGGCGATAAGATTGATGGCAACCCGGTGATCAGCAAGCTGGACGTTGAGGATCTGGAAGCAGGCAAGGTTTACCGCTTTATGTTCCAAGGGGCCAGCAATGGCATCAGCCAGCATTGGTATGTGCCGATCATGGTTGCCAAAGGCGCACAGCCTGGCCCTAAGCTGGGTCTGCAAGCGGCGATCCACGGTGATGAGCTGAACGGAGTTCGGGTTATCCAGCAGGTGTTTGAAAAACTGAATCCTGCCGAGTTGAAAGGCAGCGTTGTCGGTGCGATCGGCGCCAACCCTTCCGGCATGTTGGCCAATAACCGTAACTGGCAGTTGGTGAATGACGGCGGTGATATGGTCGATTTCAACCGTATCTGGCCGGGCAAAGAGAAAGGCAATACCGCAGAACAACACGCCTGGCTGCTGTGGAACAATCTGTGGGCGGGTAATGCGGGCATGTTTGTTGATATGCATACGCAAAGCCGCGGTACCGAATACCCGCTGTTCATCTATGCGGATTACCGCAATCCACAGGTGAAGCAGATGGCAGAGCTGTTCCCGGCAGACCAGATTAAGGCCGATCCGGGCGAAAAAGGCTCCGTGGAAACCACGTTCGTTGAAAACAAGATCCCGGCCATTACGCTCGAAGTGGGCAAGCCGAAACTGTATCAGCCCGAACTTATCGCGCGTAGCGTAACAGGCGTGCATAACCTGATGATCCAGCAAGGGATGATCGCCGGGCAGTTAGGGGCAACGGCACAACAGCAGAAGACCTATGTTGGCAACGAAATGAGTTCGATTCGTGCTGAAGTGGGCGGCTTTGCCGAGATCATGGTCAAGGTTGGCGACATGGTGACCAAAGGGCAAAAAGTGGCGGTGCAGCGTAATGCCTTTGGTGACGTGATCCGTGAATACACCGCAACGCACGACGGCAAGGTGCTGGCGATTGGCGATGATCCGCTGCGTGAAGCGCGTGGTTTGCTGGTACGTATCTTGTTTACTAACCCGGATCCACAGTGCGCTGACGGCTGCTAATCCCTGCTAGGCATGTTGACCCCCAAACAAACGATGGTTTGAATGATCTTGATCTAATTTTGCAGATTTTTATGCCGGATCGCACAAGTGGAGTACATTTTCTGACCGTAGGGTGTATCTTCAATAGTGCAGCTCATTTGACGAGCGCGTTGGTATCTTGATTTTGGCACGTCACTTTTATACCCGATAGATTTGCGATGCTGGCTGGTTGCTACACACTTGAGGGTATAGCGTGAAAGATTCAGGAGGTCAGATGGAAACCTTAGAAAGATGCTATCTGTATGCGAAGAATACGAGCAACATGGATTTTCTCGCGTCTACAGTGGCATTCTTGGAGTTCCAGGGACGGCAAATCAATGCCCAGGATGTGGCTGGCAATATGTCTCGTGAGGAAAGTGACAGCTTTTTTGCGCGGTTGAATCACTATCGTGCGATTTACAAAAAGCAGACACAGCTGTCGTAGAATGTTAATTAAAGCCCCGATTATTCGGGGCTTTTTCATCTTATTTCAAGCTTATTGCAGTGGCGGCCAGTACTCTTTATTGGCTGCAATCAAGTCGTCGAGAATGGCTTTGGCCACCGAGGCGCTCGGCACCGTTTTGGACAGCGTAATCGCCTGCCAGAGCTTTTGATACGAACGTTGTTCCCACGCATCGACCACCAGTTTCTCAACCGCCACCTGCTGGCTCATGAGCCCTTTCTGGAACTGCGGGATATTCCCCACCACCAGCGGCTCTGGCCCGCTCTTGCCCACCAGGCAAGGGATCTCGACCATGGCTTCCGGATCGAAATTATGGATAGCGCCATTATTCTGCACAATCAATAGCATGCGTTCCTGGGTGTTAAAGGCGATAGCGGCTGCCAGATCGACAATATAAGAAGCATGCTCATCAATCTCCAGTTCACCGGCCGAGGATTTGCCCGCCTGAATGATGGCGTTGCAGGAGCCAAACACGTGTTTCTCGCGGTGCTCCATCACCTCGTTGGCGCGGGTGTGCTGCGGGTTGGCGTGCTGAACCACGTAATCCGGGAACAGGTAATATTTCAGGTAAGTATTGGGGAAAGTATCGGGATCGAGCGCCCAGACATCTTTCGCCTTGGCAAAGGTGTCGTGCCAACTGGCTTCGGTGGCCTGCTCATCGCTTGGTGGTACATAGCCGAATTTGGCAACATGTTCACGGATTTTGGGCATTAAATCGTTACCCGCCAGATCTTCAACCGCTGTCCACCAGCCGAAGTGATTCAGGCCGTAATAACGCGTGCGCATCTCTTTGCGATCTTTAAGCCCGGCAATTTGCGCCATCCTCCCTTCGATGCCAATCGGCATATCGCAGATGTTGAGGATTTTGGCCTGTGGCCGCAGGCGACGGGTGGCTTCGGCGACAATGGCAGCCGGGTTGGAGTAGTTAAGCATCCACGCGTTGGGTGAATATTTCGTCATATAATCGACGATCTCCAGTACTCCGCCGATCGAGCGCATACCGTAAGCGATCCCCCCCGGGCCGCAGGTTTCCTGGCCCACCACGCCGTGGCGCAGCGGGATTTTCTCATCCTGTTCACGCATCGGGTACTTACCCACCCGGATATGCGCCATCACAAAATCAACGTCGCTGAACGCGGTTTTCGGCTGCGTGGTGTAACTGAACTCAATCTCCGGTGCCTGCTCTTGCAGCAGGATCTTGCAGGCTTCGGCGATGGTTTCCTGGCGTGCGCCGTCGTTGTCGTAAAACTTAATGGCGCGCAGCGGCAAGCGGTGCTGGTTGGCCAGCAACATTAAGACGATGCCTGGGGTAAAGGTGCTACCGCCACCGGCAACAACGATTGAGAATTTTTTCATGATACAGCCTCCGTCATGGGTGTTTTTTCAATGGATGAGAGATCTTTCATCAGGCTTTCGAGCTGATCCCTGACTTGGGGAACGTGCAGGCCAACAATCACCTGAATGCCATTACCGCGCCGCACAACGCCATGGGCGCCTAGCGTTTTGAAAGCGCTGTCGCTTTGCGTGAGTGCCATATCGGCCAGCGTAATCCGCAGGCGCGTGGCGCAGTTATTGATGCTGAGAATATTGCTGCTGCCCCCCAGCGCCTGGAGGAAACCGGCGGCCTGACTGGTTTTGGCTGCGGCAGTGGTTTGCGCACGAGCCGCCTGATAATCCGCCTTGCTGTAGAGTTTGATTTCACTCTCTTCGCGGCCAGGGGTTTTCAGATTGAAGCGCAAGATCAGTGTGCGGAAGATGACAAAATAGAGTGCGGTGAAGGCAATGCCGATACCAATCTGGGTGACCATCATTCCGGCATGGTTATGGAACATCGGGATCCAGTTTTGCGGCAGGAATTGATCGAGCAGGCCGCCGCCCATATTGCCCACCACGCCGCAGAGGTACATTACCGTGGCCATGGTGGCGGCAAGCACGGCATGCACGGCAAATAACAACGGCGAGATGAACAGGAAGGTGAACTCCAGTGGTTCGGTGATGCCCACCAGCATTGCCGTCAGGGTGGCTGGGATCAGTAAACCGGCCACTTTGATGCGGTTTTCCGGTGCAGCGGTGAAGTAAAGTGCCAATGCGATCCCCACCGAACCGAAGATTTTCGAATTACCATGCAACGCAAATCCACCTTCTGGGAACAGGGTTTTCAGCGGTTCCGTACTTTGGCTGAACTCTTGCAAATGCTGTGCCCAGTAAACCTGGATCCCACCTTCTACGGCGGCGGGGCCATAGATAAAGGGGCCGTAAACGAAGTGATGTAAGCCGGTTGGGATCAGGATCCGTTCGAGGAAGGTATACACCCAGACGCCAATCGCCCCCGCACCGCGCAGGAACCCTTGCAGTGACTCAATGCCCAATTGCACTTTTGGCCAGCCTAGCAGGGTCAGCCAGGCGCAGGGGATCATCACCAGAAAGGCGACGATCACCACGAAAGAACTGCCCTGAAAAATCCCTAGAAACACCGGTAACGGTTTGTCGAAATAGCGGTTATGAATGGCGGTGACCAGCCCGGAAATCACGATGGCACCAATAATGCTGGTATCGAGGGTTTTTATGCCCGCGATCAGGGTTAAACCGCTGCCCGCGCTAGGATCGGCGCTGAAATCCACGCCAAAGAAATCGCCCCAGGTCAGGCCCATGGCATTAATAAAATAATTCCAGGTTAAAAAGCTGACTAAAACCGCCAGGCAGGCTCGCCCTTGCGCCTGTTTCGCCAGGCCAATAGGCAAGCCGACGGCAAACACCAACGGCATATTACGGAAAACCGTCCAGCCACCTTCTTCAATAATATGAACAATCTGAGCAAATAAATGATCTGGCGCGGCTAAGGCTTCACCCACAAACATCGGGTTGCGCAGCATGATAGCAATACCGACCACAATACCGGCAAATGGGAACAGCAGTACCGGGGTGAACATGGCTCCACCGAAGCGTTGTATTTGACTGAGCATTTTTAAATCCTCATATATACCCTTCGTACTTGAAGCCGCAGGGGTGTTGGCTGCCTTCACTCACCCCAGTCACTTACTTATGTAAGCTCCTGGGGATTCACTCAGTTGCCGCCTACCTGCAACTCCAATTACTTTGGGTATGGCAATGTGAAGGGTTTTTTTTATATTGGTCTGGGTGGAGAGTAAGAACCTGCGGTTGGCTTAGCTTGATCGGGCATACCGATTCGTGATCGCTTTCATGGTTTTTATTTGGGCTAAGTGGTCTATTTTTAATGACATTGATAGACACGATAATTTTGTTGTTGGCCGATCATGTTTTTGTCTTTTAATTATTTTTTAAGAATCATGCTATTAATAGATTAATGGGTGATTAATTAAATAAAGCGCGGGGCGCTAAAGAGGTCTACTGGTGATCTACAAATCTATTGCTGACCAGCTACGCATTCGGCTGAATTCTGCTGACTACAACATTGGTAGCCCGTTACCCAGTGAAAAAAGGTTGGCGGAGGAGTTTTGCGTTTCGCGTATGACCCTGCGTAAAGCAGTGGATCTGTTGATTGAATGGGGGCTGGTTGTCCGCCGTCATGGCAGCGGAACTTATGTGGCCAACAAAGATGTCCATCACGAAACCACTCATTTAACCGGCTTTATTGAGGTGATGAAAAACCAGGGCAAGCAGGTGGTGAGTGAGGTGCTGGAGTTTGTGGTGATGCCCGCCCCACCGGCGATCGCCAGCCAGCTACGGATAAAGATCGATGAGCGGATCTATTACTCACGCCGGGTGCGCTCGGTGGACGGCAAGCCATTAATGGTGGAAGACAGCTATATGCCGCTGAAGTTATACCGCAATTTATCGGTAGCTCATCTGGAAGGATCCAAGTTTACCTACATTGAAGATGAGTGCCATATCACCATCTGCGGTAACTATGAAAGCCTGACACCGGTATTGGCCGATAAAAAAATGGCGACATTATTGAATATTGAACAGCAAACGCCCATTTTGCGAATTACGTCACTTTCCTACAGCGATGATGGTCAGTTTTTGAACTACTCGGTGATGTTCCGCAATGCCAGTGAATATCAGGTCGATTATCATTTAAGACGAGAGTCTACCCAACGACATAGTGAAGTTGTACGCAACCTGTAACGTTAATGACGTTAAAGCTACGCACTGAAAATTTTGTTATTCAGCTCCCGATGGCAAAAAGCAGTCTACACTTGGCAGAGACCTTTGCTCGCTATTTATCTTCTGATATTCATCAGAAAAAATCAGATGCAGGAACGCATTAGGAGCTGAAATGAACACAGAATTAACCAACGTCAAGATGCCCAGTGTTGAAGAGATAAAGAACAGTGTCATCAGTAAGCTGAGGTACAGTTTGTGTTTGGAGCTGGAAAGTGCAACCAATGTCGACATTTTCAATGCGCTGGCATTAACCCTGCGGGATTACCAGCTTGATGGTTTCTTCAACACGCGGAAATTACAGAAAAAAGCCAAATCCAAGCGTCTCTATTACCTCTCTATGGAATTCCTGATTGGGCAGTCTCTGCGTAACAACCTGATGAACGTCGGATTACTGCAACAGGCCAAACAGGCGGTTAGTGAGCTGGGATTTGATTTTGAGCATATTACGGCAGAAGAGCCGGATGCCGCGTTAGGTAATGGCGGCTTGGGCCGCTTGGCGGCGTGTTTTATTGATTCGATGGCCACGCTGGATATTGCGGCTTCAGGGCATGGGATCAAATATGAGTATGGCCTGTTTAAACAGGCGATACAGAATAATAAGCAGGTCGAACAGCCAGATGATTGGCACTCGACGCACTCTCCCTGGTTAATTGAACACCACTCGCAGTTGATGTTAATTCCCGTCGGTGGCCGTATTGAAGAAAGTGAGGATACTGAAGGGAATTACAATCCTATGTGGATGGATTGGAAAGTGATTGTCGGTATCCCACACGATTATCTGGTAACCGGCTACGGTGGGAAAACGGTAAATACCCTGCGGTTATACAGCGCGGGTGCCTCCGATTCATTTGATGTGCATATCTTTAATGGCGGTGATTATCTGCGTGCCGTCAGCCAGAAGATCGCCTCGGAGAATATCTCAAAAATACTTTATCCGGCGGATGAGATCCATTCAGGTAAAGAACTGCGGCTGACGCAGGAGTATTTTCTGGTAGCCTGTACATTGCGTGATATTTTCCACGATTATGCCCAGCTTTCCTCCGATATTACGGCGTTGCCTGATTTTGTTGCTATCCAGCTTAACGACACCCATCCGGCGTTAGCGGTTGTCGAGATGATGCGTATCCTGGTGGATGAGCATCGTTTGGATTGGGACGCTGCCTGGGCGATTACGCAAAAAACCTGCTCCTTCACCAACCATACCTTAATGCCAGAAGCGCTGGAAACCTGGTCAGTCTCGTTATTCGAGAAACTGCTGCCGCGCCATCTGCAAATTATTTGTGAGATCAACCACCGATTCCTGACGGAGGTGGCAGAGAAATGGCCCGATAAGCCGCATCTGCTGGCTTCATTATCGCTGTTTGAAGAAGGGGGGGAGAAAAAGATCCGCATGGCGCATCTTGCCATCGTGGGCAGCCATAAGGTCAACGGGGTGGCCAAGCTGCACTCTGAGCTGATCACGCAAACGCTGGTGCCCGATTTCTATTTCATTACGCCTGAAAAATTCACTAACCAAACCAATGGAGTCACGCCTCGGCGCTGGATCCAGCAGGCCAACCCTAGCCTGGCGGCGTTTCTAACCCGCCAGCTGGGTGATGGCTGGGTCACCGATCTCGATAAGTTGCAGAAGCTGAAAAAGTTGGCCAAAGACAGCGGCGCGGTAGAGGAGATCCAGGCGATCAAGCTCAAGAACAAGCAGGCGCTTTGCCGCCAGATTGCTTTCCAGCAGGGGATTCAGCTTGATCCATCGGCCATGTTTGATTGCCAGGTGAAACGCATTCACGAATACAAACGGCAATTGCTGAATATTTTGCACGTTATCCATTTGTATTTGGAGATCACCGAGTCTGGTCGCATTCAAACGCCTAAAGTGCATCTGTTCTCCGGCAAGGCTGCGCCGGGTTATGCGATGGCAAAACTGATCATCCAACTGATTAATGAAGTGGCGAAGACGGTCAATAGCGATCCGCGCACCAAGGGCCAGCTTAGCGTGCTGTTCTTGGAGGATTACAAAGTCTCACTGGCGGAACATATTATTCCTGCCACTGACCTTTCTGAGCAGATCTCCACGGCGGGTACCGAGGCTTCCGGCACCAGTAACATGAAGTTTGCCATGAACGGAGCTTTGACCATTGGCACGCTGGATGGGGCTAATATTGAGATCCGTGACGCCGTTGGCGCAGAGAACTTTTACCTGTTTGGTGCCAATGCGGATGAGATCAATCGGCACCGGCAGGATGGCTCGCACAATCGGATTTATCAACATAATGATCCCGCCATTCACGCGGCGGTAGAGGCGCTGATCTCTGGTCGCTTTAATGCGGATACCTCGGTTTTCCGGCCGATTTACCAGATGCTGACCGAATATGACCACTATTGCCATCTGCTGGACTTTGACAGTTACCGCATTGCGCAGAATCAGGCACAGGCTGACTTTGCACAACAGCTGCAATGGCACCAGCGGGCACTGCTGAATATTGCCAACATGGGCAGCTTCTCCAGCGATCGCACCATCAAAGGTTATGCTACGGAAATTTGGGGGATAGGTTCTTGAGAGTATTGATTGTTTCTCCATAAGGCTGGGGGGATTGTCGACAGAACATCGATGGCATGGAACCCATGCCTTCTGAGGCAAAGGATTTCTTATGGAACAGCTTATTCATGGTGACGCCTCCGAAACGATGGAGGTAGCCGTACTGATTGTCGATGATTCAAAAAGTTATCGTCATCTGATGGCGACGATGTTGGCGAAATGGGGATTTCGCGTCTTTGAGGCGGAAGATGGTGAGTGCGCACTGCGCCTGTTGGAACAGCAGCCGGTGCATATCGTCATCAGCGACTGGGAAATGCCGGTGATGGACGGTGTCGAACTGTGTCAGGCGATCCGCAGGAGCGATTTTGGTCATTACATCTACGTCATTCTGGTGACTGCCCGGCAGTCGCTTGACGATCTGCTGACGGGCATGGAGGCCGGGGCCGACGATTTTCTGTCTAAACCGGTCAACCAGAGCCAACTGCGTGCCCGCTTGCACGCGGCGGAGCGTGTTCTGTTGCTTGAGAACACCCTGGCTGCGCGTAACGAAAAAATCTCCTCGGCGTATCGGCAAATTGAATCTGACTTGCAAGCCGCCGCGAAGATCCAACACAGCGTTTTGCCTGCCCACAATCTGTCGCTGGCCGGGTTTGAGGCGGATTGGATGTTTCTGCCCTCGGCGTATGTTTCTGGCGATCTGCTGAACTACTTTTCGTTAGATGAACGGCATATTGCGTTTTTCAGTGTGGACGTTGCTGGCCATGGCGTCAGCGCGGCCATGCTCTCTTTGGCCGTGGCACGAGAATTTATGACCGGCCGCATCAGCAGCCAACTGCTGATCAGCCAAAATGCCGCAGGGGAAAGCTCCCCGGTTGCGCCGCATCAGGTGGTGGCGGAGCTGAACCAGCGTTTCTGCCTGGATAATGACGAGGTCTTCAGTTATTACACGCTGATTTATGGCGTGATAGATAGCACCAATGGGCAGGGCACGCTGTGCCAGGCCGGGCATCCGACGCCTTTCATTATTCGCACCGGCGGAGAGTTGCTGACCGTGGGCCAGGGGGGAATGCCGGTGGGGCTGTTTCCTGGCGCAGAGTATCAGGACAGCGACTTCACTCTCGACGTTGGCGATCGCCTGTATCTGTACAGCGACGGGATTACCGAGTGTGAAAGCGATCGGCAGGAGCTCTATGGCGAGGAACGTTTGCAACAGCTGCTGTGCGAATACCGGGCGTTAGCCAAAAGCCAGGTGTTTGAACGGGTGGAGAAGGCGTTGCGCACCTGGCACAGCGGTGAGCCAGAAAACCGACAGCAACAGGATAAAAAACAGTCTCGGCCTTTTGCCGACGATATTTCGCTGATGGCCATTGAACGTATGGGCATATCAAACACTTAAGGAGTCATTATGAATTTTGATATTCAGTCTGAAGATGGGATCGAAATTATTGTTCCGCTGGTACGTCGTCTGGATGCTTCGGTGGCAGCGGTGTTCAAGCAGGAGTTACAGTCTTTCATTCAGCAAGGTAAACACTACATCCTGCTGGATTTTAGCCATATCGATTTTATTGACAGTAGCTGTCTCGGTGCTTTGGTGTCGATACTCAAGACGCTCAATGGCCGTGGCGAACTGGCACTTTGCTCATTGAACAGTAATATCCAGCACATGTTCAAACTGACGCGGATGGACAGGATTTTCACTATTGGTGACGATCGGGCAGCGACGCTGAAAGCAATGATCCGCTAAAACAGGACACGATCCGTTAGAGAGGCCGTATGGCAAGTGTTAGCACCACACTATGTTTACCGGCATCGCTGGGCAGCCTGGCTGAGCTGAGCAATGCGTTGTATGACTTTGTTGCGCCTTTTGCGCTTGATTCGGCAGTGGTTTATCAGGTTGACCTGGCTTCCTGTGAAGCATTTACCAACATCGTCAAGCACGCGGTGAACTATGATGATAGTCAGGAGGTTATTATTACACTGAGCAATGATGGCCATCATTTGACGTTAACGCTGTCTGATGCGGGTATGGCGATGCCAGATGAGATCCGGCGTGAACTGGGGCATGCTCCGAGCCTTTCTCCCGATCCGCTAGTTCACTCCAGCTGGCCAGAAGGCGGTATGGGGCTGATATTAATTCAGTCCATGATGGATAACGTCAGGTATGAAACGGAAAATGGGCGTAATATTCTGACATTAACCAAGCGGTTATCCAGCGAGCATTCATGAGAGTTTCACGCTTTCTACGGTGAAATGGCCCGGAGTTTATATGATTGAGCCTTGCAGTCCTGTCAATGAACCGTTGCGTCAGCTGGCACTGGATACGCTCCACGTGCTAGACAGCAACGCAGTGGAAAAACTGGACAGGATCACCCGGCTTGCGGCCAGCTACTTTAATGTCCCCATTGCGCTGGTTTCGCTGATCGATCGCGAACGCCAGTGGTTCTTATCGCGTTTTGGCCTAGAGGCCAGAGAAACCCCCAGAAATATCTCGTTCTGCGCGCATGCCATCTTGCAGAAAGAGACCTTTATCGTGTGCAACACGGCTACCGATGAGCGTTTTTTTGATAACCCGTTGGTCACCGGCGAGCCGGGGATTGGCTTTTACGCCGGGCGGCCGCTGTTGTCGCTCAACGGCCTGCCGTTGGGCACCTTGTGCCTCATCGATAGACAACCGCGCACCTTTTCACCGCAACAGGTGGCCGAACTGCATGACTTTGCGGCGATCGTTGAGGAATATCTGCACGGCATTGAGCGCGATGTCTATACCGAAAGCCTTAAATCTGACTTGAAGCGCACCGAAGCCCTGTTTGAGCAGACCTTCTCTCAGGCTGCGGTCGGCATGGCGTTGGTATCACTCGAAGGCTACTGGCTGCGGGTCAATCCGCGTATTTGTGAAATATTAGGCTATAGCGAGCGGGAACTGTTGGCGCGCACTTTTCAGGATATTACGCATCCTGAGGATCTGGGCAACGATCTGGAACTGTTGCAGCAGTTATTGGCGGATGAAATAACCACATACTCCATGGAAAAACGTTTTTTCCGCTGCGATGGAGCAACAGTGTGGGTGCAATTAACCGTTTCATTAAACCGCTTGCCCGATGGTTCTCCACACCATTTTATCTCCGCCATTGTGGATATCACCGAACGCAAAGTGGCAGAAAACAATCTGCGTACGCTACAGCATGAACTGGAAGATCGGGTCATCCAGCGGACAACAGAGTTAAATGTGGTGGTGAGCAAGCTGAATCTGGAGATTGAGGGCCGGGTGTATACCCAGCACCAGCTCAATGCAGAGAAAGAACGCCTGCGTGCCATTACCGACAATGTGCCTGCGTTGATCAGCCAGGTTGGCCCAGATGAGGTGTATCAGTTTGCCAACAGTGCCTATATGCGTTGGTTTGGTCTCGATGAAGCCTCGTTGAAGAGCATGAGCATACGGCAGTTGATCGGCGAAAGCGCCTACCTCAAAGCCAAACCGATGATCGAAAAGGCATTACAGGGGCAAACGGTCAGCTTTGAGAATGAATTACAGGCACGGACTGGTGAACGGATTGTGCACACCACGCTGGTGCCTTGTGAAACTCAGGGATTTTATATTCTGTCGATGGACATCAGCGAGCTTAAAAGCCTACAGCGGCGGCTGGAATATGATGTGACGCACGACATGCTGACAGGTTTGCCTAACCGGCGAGCATTCCTGAATCAATTGGCGCAGAGCATGACGGAATCCGTTACTAATTCGCAGCCTATGGCGGTGCTGTTTATCGATCTGGACGGTTTCAAACAGATCAACGATGCCTTTGGGCATGATTTTGGTGATGCCGTGTTAAAAACCTTCGCCAAATTGCTCAACGGTTGCCTCCACCGCGTGGGCTTCGTCGCCAGACTGGCCGGGGACGAGTTTACCGCCGTGCTTTGGCACTTATCGGATCCTCGCGCAGCAGTGGAGCAGGTGTGTGAAGAGATACTGGTACAACTGGCGAAGTTGAACAGCATTGGCGATCGGCAAGTCACTTTATCTGCCAGCATTGGCGCAGCTATTTACTCAGGTGATGACACAACGGCCAAAACCTTATTGGGGCAGGCGGATACCGCAATGTACCGTGCAAAATTGGCGGGCAAGGGTAAATATTCTATCTATTAAGCAAAGGTTTGCTGTGTGCATATAGCATATAAAGGAGCAGGGGTATGTTGAAAAACCTTGGCAAAGATGAAGAGGCTAGGCTGGCATCTCTGGATGCGCTTGAGGCTTTGGGCGGCCTGAATGATGATGCCTTTTACAATATTCTGGATATTACCTGCATGCTTCTCAACCTGCCGGGCTGCTTTATCTATCTTTTTGGTTCAAAAAGAATATGGATAAAGGCCAAGAAGAATATTGAGTTTGGAGAGATAGACTACGACAGCCCGTTGTTCAATTTTGTGCGTTACAGCGGCGATACCCTGATTTGTGAAGATACGCATAAAGACGATCGTTTTGCGGACGATCCTATGGTCACCGGAATAGCGGCCATTCGTCAGTTTATTGCTACCCCGTTGCGCACCCGTGAAGGCCATATCATTGGCGCGGTCTGTGCCACTAACCGAAAACCAGGGGGCTTTTCCAATATCGAAACGGATCTGCTGAACAATATTGCAACCATTGCCATTGAACTGCTAGAGGCACAGAGTGAAATTGGTCTGGTTGATGCGGTGACGCGTTTCCCCAATCGCCAACGTTTGATGGGGGATATCAAACAGCTTTCATCGGAACATGGCGAGTTTGTCCTGATCCTGATTGATACCCTGGATATCAAATATGTCTACGAAATGGCCCGTTCATTTGGCATGGCGGAAGTAGAAAATGTTTTGCATGATATCGGCCACTTTCTAAAAACCACCTTTATGAACGAGCAGATGATCTACGCTATTTCTCTGGGGCGGTTTGCTATTATTCTGCACGCGGAAAAGTTAAACCGTTACATGGGGCATATGGAGAATTTTGCCGGCAGGATGCAACGTGAAGTCCGCAGTATTGTGCCGCTGAAACTGGATTTTTACGCAGGCTACGTCTGGTTTTCTCCACCTTGCACCAACCCGCCTGAGCTATTACGTATGGCCACCAGTGCGTTGCATGATGCTATTGACGGGCGGGCCACTATTTCGGCCTACAGTGAATCTAAAGACGCAACGCGTAAATTTAATCTCAATATACTTAACGATCTGGCCGAAAGCCTGAACCAGCAGCGCGGGCTGTATCTGGTATTTCAGCCAAAGGTTATTTTGGCCACGCGAAAAATTATTGGTGCAGAGGCATTACTCCGTTGGCAGCATCCGACATTGGGCGAGATCCAACCTGATGCCTTTATCCCCATGGCGGAAAGTACGTCGCTGATTAAACTGCTGACCGAATTTGTTATTGCTCGCTCGGTTATCGAAGCCAAGCGATTACGTGAGGTGGGGATCCACATTCCAATTTCGATTAATATCAGCGCTAACAATTTTTCCGAACAGGGTTTTGCGGAAAAGTTAGACCACCTGGTTCGCGGCGGCGGCCTGCTGCCACAAGATATTGAAATTGAATGTCTGGAAACGCAGCGTATTTTAGAAAGCAGTGAAGCCTTGGCCTGCGTGAGAGCGTTGCGCCAGAAAGGGTATGCCATTGCGTTGGATGATTTTGGCACGGGCTACAGTAATCTTAATTATCTGCGTAATATTCCCGCCGATCTGATTAAAATAGATCGTTCATTGATTGAAAATCTAAAGTCGGATAATGACAGCCGTGTCATTGTCGAAAGTCTTATCGAAATGCTGCATAAGCTGAATTATGTCGTTCTGGCGGAAGGGGTTGAAGATCACGAGACGCTGAATTACCTGGAACAATACCAGTGCGATGTTATTCAGGGGTATTTCTATTCTCCACCGATGGTACTTGAGAAGCTGATTGCTCTGATTGATGCGGAACAGGATGGCATGCTGGCGTCATGCCCGGATGTGGATTGATTCTGGGGTTCAATCCACATCCGGGGCAGAGTCTGTATTGCGTCTTAGTGTGCCTCTCTGGCTGCGGCCAGCGCGGATTGTAACTGTTTGCACAGCGGCTCCAGGCCATCGTTTTGCGCCATAATGCCGGGCAGATTGCCTGCCATGGCGGCCTGTTCTATCTGGATGAGTCTATTTTCCAGCGGGGCGCAAGCAAAGTGCAGGCATTCGCCTTTTAGCTGATGGGCGCTGCGGCGGATCGCATCAAAATCCCGTTTTTCCAGAGCGGTATGCAGTGAGGCCAACAGTGCAGGGAGCTCTTCGATAAATATCGTCACCAACTCGTTAAATAACGTCTTATCGTCGCTCAACTGGGCCAAGGCTTGCGGATAATCGAAAATGGGCGCTTCTGGCTCCGCTTGGCTGAGATGATAAACGCGCTGAATCTCTGCTCCCAGGTTTTCCAGCAAAATGGGTTTACTGATGTAACCGTCGAATCCGTGGGTTAAACACATTTCCCGGTCGCCTTTCATGGCGTGTGCGGTCATGGCGATGATTGGCTGATGTTTACCCGGCTGCTGTTTTTCCTGGGCACGAATATGCTGCACGGCCTCAATCCCGTCCATTTCCGGCATTTGTAGATCCATCAGAACCACATCGTATTGATCCTGCGCCAACTTTTGCAGCGCCAGTTTACCGTTACCCACCACCTCAGAGGTATGGCCCAGTTTACGGATAAAATTGATCGCCAACTGCTGATTGATCAGATTATCTTCGGCCACCAGAATGCGATAACCGTTATTCACTTCCTGCACTAATTCGCTGATGACGGGCAGAGTCTTGTTGGCATCTTCGGGGATCAGCGTGCGTATGATGATTTCTTGTAGTTCAGCGGTATCAATGGGTTTGGTCAGGAAACCCGATACACCGACTTTTTTCAGTACGGCGGTGTCTATCCGGTTACCCATGGAGCTGAGCATGATCAATTTGCACTGGCGCAGGCTGGGCGTAGACATAATCTCCAGCGACAGCGCCATGCCGTCCATCTCTGGCATTTGTGAATCCAGCAGAATCAATGGGAAGCGCTGGCCGCTGTTCAACACCTCCAACGCCGCCTTGCCCGAATTGACAGTGTGCGGTTTGAACCCCATGTTACGCAGCATATCGAACAGCAACCGCAGGTTGGTTTCATTATCGTCCACCACCAACACCGGCATACCTACCAGCGCCTTGGGTAATGCGATGGTTATGCGTGCAGGGCTTGCGTCAACATTGGCCTTGGCAGGCAGGGAAAAGTAGAAACAGCTGCCATGCCCTGGCTGGCTGGAAACCTGGAGTTTGCCCCCCATCATCGCCACCAGACGGGCAGAAATGGTCAGCCCCAGCCCGGTGCCGCCGTATTTACGCGTCGTCGAGCTGTCTGCCTGGCTGAACGATTCGAAAATAATCGCCTGCTTGTCTTCGGCAATCCCAATGCCGGTATCGGTAATACTGAATGTCAGCATGCCCGGTGGCGACAGGGAAGGGGTGATACGCAGCACCACTTCACCGTCTTGGGTGAATTTAAGCGCATTGCCAATCAGATTGGTCAGGATCTGCCGCAGGCGCAGCGCATCGCTGTAGAGCGTGGTCGGGACATCGGGATGGATATCGACGATCAGCTCAGGGCCTTTTTCGGCGAACTTGGACATCAGCGGCCGGGTAATTTCATGGATCAAGCTGCGCAGCGTGAAGTTCTCCGGCTCCAGAACGATTTTCCCCGCTTCGATTTTTGAAAAATCCAAGATGTCATCGATGATTTTCAGCAAAGCGCGTGCGGATGAGTACACCATATTGATGTAGTCCCGCTGCTCTTTGTTGAGGTTGGTCTCCAGGCACAGCTGAGTCATCCCCAAGATCCCGTTCATCGGCGTGCGGATCTCATGGCTCATGTTGGCTAGGAACTCACTCTTGGCCTGATTGGCCGCACGGGCAAGTTCGACGGACTGGCGGGAGGAGAACTCGGCCTCTTTGCGCTCCGTAATATCCTGCAACGTACCGATGGCTCGCTGCATTTCACCTTTTATGCCCAGGCCGATGATTTGCCCCTGAATCAATGCCCAGCGGTAGTCGCCACCCCGATGTTTAATGCGGACCTCACAGTCAAACACCGGCAAAACTGCGTTATTGGCCTGATGCAGGCTATCGAGCAACAGCGGTAAATCTTCGGGATGCAAGACCTGTTGCCACAGCGCAGAGGTAAACTGATTGTTTTCACGGCCAACACCGAGCAGCAATAACAGCGCATCGTTAACCTGCAACCGATCTTGGGTGCACTCCCAGTCCCAAATCCCGATATGAGAGGTTTCTGCCGCCAGAATGAAATTGTTGTGCAATATCTGCCCGGAATGGGTGATCTCTGCATAATGCGTGATGTCGGTATGCAGGCTGACAATGCCACCATCTGGGATCCGGTGGTGCTGCACGTACAGCGTACGGCCTGGCAGGTTACGGATTTCGTAATGACCATCCTGCCGGTAGTTGCTGAGCACCGCTTCAGCCAGCTGTGGTTTTTTCAGCAGGTGTGAAGGGGTCATGCTGGTATTGAGAACGCTTTCGATCACTTCTTGCAGAGAAATCCCTGGCTGAAGCAGCCCCCGTAGCCCAGGATAATATTCCTCCACTTTACTATTCCAGTAACACAGGCGTTCTTCCTGGTCATAAACCAGTAACGCCGCCTGGAGGGTATCTAATGCGGGGAGTAAAAGGTTATTTTTCATCCTGCGCCTCTTTACTGGCATCATGATGCAATTCCGCCTGGCGGCGCATAAATTCCAGCCCTGGGGCCATAAAAATTGCCCAGGCAGTGAGCACGTCTTCATTACAGCGTGGATCCAGATCGCGCACGGTTTGCAGTACCGCACGGCGCCAGTAGGCAAACACCGAGGCGGGCAGGTTGAGGCCGTGTTCGCTTTGTTCCCGGGTAACGTGTTCCAGATAATCGGAGACGATGTAGCTGGTGGCAACAGACAGCATGTAGAAAAATGATTTATAGATTATTTTCTGCTGTTCCTGGTGAGCTTGCGGGCTTGGCAGAACATTAAGTGCCTGAGTGCTTTCAATAAACAGCGCATAGAAATGGGAGAAAAAGGCATCCCCTTGATCTGCCGAGGTAATTCGGTCGTAGCTGTCATTGAATAACACTTCATAATTTGTGCTCATATCATTTTCCTTGAACCTCGGGGAGGCGTGCTCTTTCCTGCGGCAGGTAATGATGTGGCCAATGAAGGCTATCCTTCACCTGCGTGGAGCTTTTGACCCAAGTGATCGACATACGGTTCATCATAGGGATGAATAAAAATGCACCATACATTCCTGTTACGGGCAAGAGGCAATGCTGTTTTTCTTAAAAGAGTCTAGTTGACAGTAAGGGATGCGCAAGGCGGCAGGAAGAATGAAAATCACATATTATTCATTGCATTAATAAGAGCACCTGCGGGCTAATGCATTGAGTTGGGGGATTTTTCTGGCAACGGCCAACGCCGCTGCCAGATTGCTCAGGTTAATCCACCAGAACGCGTTTGTTGGTTGCCCCCCAGAGGATCGACATTTCCGTAAACAGCGCCCCGCTAATCTCTTCGACTTCTTCGGCGGTCACTTCTGCTTTGCCCTGCTTACCAAAGAACACCACTTCATCGCCAGGGTTGATATTCTTCAGATCGGTGACGTCGACCATCACGGTGTTCATTGAGGTTTTGCCCACAATTGGTACCCGTTGCCCCTGAATCAGCACATGGCCTGCGTTGCTGAATACCCGGCGATAGCCATCGGCATAGCCTACCGGGATATTCGCCAGCACCGAGTCGCGTTTTAGCTGGTAGGTGCGATCGTAACCCACGGTATTGCCCTTCGGATAATGATTCAGCGCGGCAATTGAGGATTTGAAGGTCATGACGCGCCGGTATTCCGTGCTGGCGATGGTGTCGCCATAAAATACCCCGCCGACGCGCACCATATCGAGCCAGGATTCCGGCACGGTGAGCGTGGCGAAGGTGTTGGCGACGTGCAGCGTCACGTCACTACGCTTGAGCCCGGTAACATCCAGCACCTGCTGTGATTGCACTTTGAAACGGGCGAGGTCTTTCCTGACTGCATCGGCATCTTCTTCAGGATAATGCGACATGATGCCGACAATTTTCAGGTGGCTTAATTCAGAAATCGCCTTGGCCTCTTGCAGACCGGCCGCATTGCTGACTTCCAACCCGTTGCGGGACATACCGCCAGAGTTGAGCGCTAAATGGATGCGCAGCGTTTTCCCCTGTTGTGCTGCAATGGCATCCAAGCGTTTGGCCATCTCCAGATTACCGATCAGCTCTTCAGCATTGTAATCCGTTGCCTGGCGCATCTCCTGCTCGGTGGCATTGCGCACGCGCATTAAGCGCCCGGTAAAACCGAGTTCGCGCACGGTTTTTAACTCCTGATTGCTGGCTACGCCGATGCACTGAACGTTGTTTTTCAGCATCACCGGGGTTACCAGCGAGAGATCGTGTCCGTAGGCATCCCCTTTCAGAATGGCGCAGAGGGTGGATTTATTCCCCAGCAACTGCTGAATTTTTTGCGTGTTGTATTCCAGCGCGCTGCGCGAAATCTCAATCCTGGCGTTATCCACCACCGCCGATTGGCTTTTGGCCGTAACGGATAATGGACTGGTAGCAGTGACGCTGGCAGGTTGATGGCAGGCGGTGATGACCAGCAGAGGTATTAACGCTAAATGACGTAAATGCAGTGACATGCTAACTCCTTAGCAAAATAAAACGTAAATCCCTGGGACTGAATCAGTTTTTTAGACTTCACTGATGGTTGGTTTTATGCCGACGGTGGGGTGGTGAGGTGTCGGCTTGGTGCAATAAACGCTAGAAGGCTGGAGTTGTCAATGGGTTCTTTACTGCTAGAAAGAGGGCGGTAGTATTTTGATTATAAAGATTTTTTTATCAATGTAACTCGCTGGGTTGGTGGAGGGTAGGTTCCACCTTATCTTCTTTTCGCCAGCCAAACCGTATGCCCCGAGCATTGGGGATCTTCCATCACCATGTCGATAACCTCAAAGCCACTCGTATTCAGTAGTGCGCGGTACTCCTCCGGTGCCAGGCTGGCATGGAACAGCGGCTCACCTTCAAATTGCCCGATGGCGACGCCATTAGTGGGGCCGCTGGTAAAGATCAGCGCGCTGCCCAGATGGCTGTGCTGCGCAAATATCGGGAACATCTTCTGTTGGTCCTGCTGGGTTAAATGGAAGAAACTGTCCCACGCAATCAGGCCATCAAAGGTTTCGCCCAGCGCTAACTCGCGCATATCCTGCTCTAGCCAACGCTGCTCGGGAAAATGCTCGCGAGCACGATCCAGCATTGCGGTTGCGCCATCGATACCAGTGAGTTGAAAACCCTGCTGAATGAAATATCCGGCAATCGACTGACCATTACCGCAACCGATATCGAGAACGTGCCCTTTCTTGCCGATCGCGCCGATGAACTTATCCAGCCAGCTTTTTTCAAACAGTGCGCGTGAGCGCTGGCAAGCAAAAGCGTCAGCATGGCGTTGGTAGATGGAAAGAATGTTTTTTGCCGCAGAGTGGTTCACAATTTACTCGCTATTTATCCGGGTTTTATTGAGGAGTTAATAGGTTAAGTATAAAGCCTGAGTCTGTTTGGTCGCCCTTTCAGGCGACCAAACCATGCGGCTGTTGTTTAATCGTTGATCTTAATCAGAGGGAGATCGTCCCAAATCAATGGATCCTGCTCTGTGCCCCCGGAAAAACTCCAGAGAGCGGGTTCTCTCTGCAATGGGCGATAGGTACTTGAAAGGCCATCAAGATCCCAGGTTGTGACATAGAATTGGATGCCGTTTAGGCTCATGGGATCCCCAAGGGCTGCGCTTGCAAAATCGAAGTTGATTGTCCGACTGGCTTTGTCCACCGTGATTGTTGGGGCAGGAGTGATAGACTCTCCGAGTTGATCGGAAGTGGCACCTTGGCTGCTGTAAAGACTGTTTTGCCATCCAAACGCCAGCACCTGCCGATGCCATGTCTGGCCACCTGGCATAGTCGCGTTAAGCTTAGGCAGCATACTTAGCCCCCCCTCTTGACCGGGCAGATGGATAAAGATGCTGAAGCCCACATGATCGAACCCCAAGGTGGGTAACCAGGTGTCCGAGACGCTGGCCATTTGTAAGCTCAGGCGCACGTTACTGCCAATCTGGAATACCTTGGCCTGCTCTATTGCCAATTGCGGGTTTGCTTTATCGTAGCTGGCATCCTCTGGCAGGCCGTAGTTGCCCATCGGGCCAGCCGTGCCATTTCCAGCATCGCCGCTGTCATCGAGCGTGATGCTTGGTAAATCGGGGAAAATGACACGGCTCTGGAAGTGCACATCCGCAGTTGAACTGCCGCTGGCCTCCTCGTAGAGCGCCAGACGATGGGATTGTAAACCTACCTGGAAATGACGCAAGTTGAGTAACCCTTGCCAGTTGCCGTTTTCGTCCACGGTAATCCTGTCAGCCGTTCCCAGGCGGCCATCAATGACCAATCTTATCTGGCTGCCCGGCGTGCCGGAACCGGTGAGAGTGAAATCCGTATCCAGGATCTTGCCTTGCAGATCTGTCAACAGGGTCATTGTGTGATCCTGTTGGGGAAGTTGCCCACTACCGTCTGCAATCACCATCAGCGCCGACTTGGGTTGCAGGGGAAGCGTCAGGGTACCGTCCTCTGCGGTCACTATCTCCTGACTCTCGTCCATGTTAAGAGTATTTAGGATGCGCAGGCGAGTATTCCCACCTAACCCTGTCTCCATGCGGTTTAGCAGTATTGTCTCCTGTGCGGTGTTGAGGATCACTAAAAGGTCATTACCATCAATGTGACGGCGATAGGCAAAAACACCGGCTCCGTTTTTTTCTTCAGCCAGAATGGTTAAATTTCCTCGTGACAGCACCTTGTGCTGATGACGCAGAGTGGTCAACTTTTGAATGAAGTGATACATCTCTGAGTCGCTATTAAAAGAATCAATCTGTTGGCCATCTTCCCGGTAGCCATTCCCGAACATGGCATCACGATGGCCGGTAAAAGCCTGCTCCGTGCCTTGGTAGAGAACAGGTATTCCCGGCAGCGTCAGCATGGTGAACAGGGCCTGTTTGAGATCGTTCAGATTCGCCTGAGCGAGGAAACGTGCCATGTCATGGTTTTCGATGAAGTTACCCAGCCGATAGGGATCGGGATACATTTCCATCATCTTGCGTAGTCTAAATCCCAACTCTGCGGTTGGACGCCCACCACCGAACACCTGTGACATGGTCGCTTGAAGGGGGAAATTAAGCATGGACTCGAGTTCGGGCTTTTCCTTGCTGCCCAGATAGGCGATGAGTTTCTCCTCACCTTCAGTGTTGTAGGGGGTAGAAGCTTCAAAGATTTCGCCAAGGCTCAAAAAGTCGTTGCGTCCTGTCTCCTTGGCTTTATCCAGAATGCCATTCTGGCCATGGAAGAAGTCGTGGTAAAAATCATGCTCGACAAATTTGACGGTATCGACCCGGAACGCATCCACACCGACTTGTTCAATCCAGTAACGGTAGCTTTGTTTAAGGTAATCGCGTACTGCCGGGGTGGCGGTATTGAGATCGTCAAGATCGGACAGCTGATAGGTTAGCTGCTGGTTCTGATCGTTGTGGTCGGCTATCTGGGGCGTCCAGTGGTAAATGGCAGCCTGCTGTGCCTCTGGGCTGTTGCACTGGTTGAGGTTCAGAGGGGAGGGCAGGCTCTGACCCGCGGCCAAGGAATTTGGGATCGGTTCAAAGCCTTGGCAGGGTTGGGCCGGGTCATAGGTACCCGAGTAGGTAAAGTAGTTACCCACATGGTTCACGACGATATCCTGGATCAGATACATACCCCGTTGGTGTAACTCAGCGGCCAGAGCTTGATAGTGGCCAAGATCGCCAAAATGTTCGTCGATCTTTTGCATATCACGAGCCCAATAACCGTGGTAGCCGCCATAATTTTGGGCTGGATCCCACCATTGGTTGGCTACGGGCGGTGTCATCCAGACGGTGGTCGCACCAAGCCCTGCTATGTAATCCAGTTTCTGCTGTACGCCTGCGATATCACCACCGCTAAACTTCTTGTCACTGGTGGGGTCGTACTCACCTGTCCGCTGATCGTTATTGGAGCTATCCCCATCGTTGAAGCGATCAATCATCAGGAAGTAGATGATCTGATCGCGCCAATCAGGTGAGGCGACATGGCGGTAAGAAGAGGATTGCTCACCGTTGTCATGACTATCGAAGCAACCGGCTAAGACGAATGACACCGCCGTAGCCAGTAAGCCCAAACGCGCCTTTCTTATTATGTTCATGTATTTTCCCAGTTCTCTATGAATAACTATCAAGCATTCTTGCGAGAGAGCAGGGAAATTAAATTAGCATTTTACGCCATAATAGTGATATATGATGCCAGTCTGCGACTATGTGATAACCTTCACGTTATACGCGTCGTCGATGTATAAAAACCATCATGCAATAACGTGCATAGAAACGTCTTTTTCTAGGGGATTACTTCTCCATTGTCGCCATATAAACATCGGCAAAACGCTCTGACCACGATATTTCATCATGCAATCCCCCGCTGATTAACGGGCAGGAAACATCAGAATGCCCTACCTTTTTCACGCTGCTGCACATGGCGTGCATGCCTTCGATCAGCATTTCTGGTTCTGGTGCATAGGCTAAGCGCTCTTGAGTTCCCATATCCATATAAATCCGGGTCGGATAGTTAATGGGATCTGAATTCTGCTCTATATAATCGCGTAATTCATATCCGTGCATAGGATCGTCTTGTGCGACAACCGAAAATGCCATGAGTTTAGAAAAACGCTCTTTCAGGCGAGTGCCTACGTACAGGGTCATATATCCCCCCATAGAACTACCTGCTAAAGCGGTAGTTTCCCGGCTGATATTAACCCGATAATTATTCTCTATATAGGGCATGACGACCTCAGCAATAAAATCACTGGTCTCTTCGCCAAGAGGATCGATATGCCCCGTGCCTGGAAGATCCCATTCCCAGGCCGTATATTCACGATAGCGTGCCTTTTTATATTCCCCATTAACTTCAGAGTTCAGCTCGGTATCATCATTTTTATTCGGTGAGTCGATGCCGACAACAATAGCCCCTTTAGTTTTTCCTTCACTGACGAGTTTTTCAAGCGTTTCATCAATCTGCCATTCCATGCCATATCCTGCTGTAACTTCATCAAAAAGATTCTGTCCATCAAACATATAGAGTACAGGGTAAGATTCATTATTCTGATCATAGCCTGCTGGAAGATAGATTCTGACTGTACGTTGCGCTGTAGTGAGCTGTGGGGTGCTAAATACCTGTGTTTCAACTTTACCCACTAATGTTGAAGGTTTCTCCTTCACTCCACCCTCTTGGTCCTTCCATTTTTTTATCGAGAAATGCAGAATATTATTTTTACCATCATAAGTGACACGGCGATTATGAATAGCATATCCATTTTCATCCAGCTCTTCTGAATCCCAACTGCCGCGCGTAAACTTGAATTGGTGTACGTCGCCGATCTTGTTAAATTGGACGTCAATTTTATATTGGCATTGATCGCCGCCTGGTTGTAAAGGGAGTGGCGGTTTTTTTTCGAGATCGCTGAGGTCATTGCCCCCGTTCCAGCCATTCATGGTTCCTGCCAGATAGATACTTTCTCCTTCTGTCGTTCCGGCAGGTATATTATCCACGCAAAACGTCACTGTATTAGGAGGGGCGACAGATGCTGGTGAATGCTCACTTTTATTATCACAGGCGGTTATTATAAAAGGTGCTAAAAATAAGACAGAAACGTACTTTGAAGTGTTTATGTTCATCCGATCTCTCTTTGCTTTTTTCTTACAGTAAGATTTATAGGCCCTAATATCGCGAGTTGCAGCCAGAGTATAGGTAGCTCGAATATAATAGTGCACTTATGTGTTATTGGCTTAGTTCAGCACAATATATTAATAGCAGTAAAAAAGAATGTGACTAGCATGCAACGCCAAAAAAATAGCATTTCATGCCAATTTGCTGGAGTGTGATCTCTCTCAACTTATAAACACTGTGGGGAATATCCAACGCCATTATTATCGAGTATCAGTTGAGCCCCGCCAACCTGGTGGAAATGGAATATCAAAGGCAAGTTGGTGTCTGGATAATCTATTATCCCTTGCCATTCCCAAGCCCCAGAGTGTTGACGGGCATGCAGTGGCTGAGGAGGGGAATTGTCGTGGCAAACCACATTGACGTGGGACCACTCATCGCGGCTGAAGAGACGAACCAGTACGGAATTTTTCCCTTTAGCGCCCATGACGGTGATCAACTGATGGCAAACTGCGGGTTGCGAGCCTAACAGCACAGGACCATTGAGACAGTAATCATGGCCCCGGTCGTTATCAATATGGGTCTTGCCGCCGACTTGATATTTAATATGAAAGCGAAATGGTGCATGTACAGGCAGATTTGAGGTTGACCATAACTCAAGCTCCTTACTTAATGCACGCTCAAAGGTGGCGCTATAAGGTCGCCATAGCCCGTCCTTATCTTCACCCACGACGGTAACGGACTTGACGAATGACAGGTTGCGCAAGGCAATCCAGATTCTGGCTCCATCACAGTGATACGGTTCCTTATGTCCTTCCTGACGGATCGCGTAGTAGAGACTGACAGCGGGCAACTCATCATCATGGCGGGATGTAGCCTCATAGTATTGCTGGCGATACTGACCGGGGGACATGGAAAACCATTTGCGAAATGCTCGTTGAAAGCTCGGTGTATCTCTGTAACCTAATTGCTGCCCAACCTGCTGGGTAGTGAAGTGTTTAACAGAAAGTAAGCTAATTGCATTATTGCGACGTACCTCCTCCAACAGTTGGTTATAGCTGGTCCCCAGTGTTCGAAACTTACGCTGGAGCGTGCGTGGCGGCGTACTGTGCAAGGCGGCCAATTCACTCAATTGAGGGGGAGTCGGCAAGGCTTGCGTGAGCTGTTGCTTGACTTGCTCCAACAGCCCTTGCGGTTGAGATTCCTGCTGGGACAGGTGATGCAGGAGTTTGCTCAGTATGTCGTTAAGGTGGGATTGCGGGTTTTGTTGCTGTTTAGTGCCCACATGGAGGGTGGGGTGGATAGCATAATGAGAAGGAAGCAGCCTGAAGTGCAGTGGTATCGTTGTTTTTTGGGACTGAGGCCAGGCCAATCTCCATTCCAGAGAAGGATAGATACGGCTCAGGCTCAAATACCAGATTTGTAGTAGCCACCAGAGCGGTGCCAGGTTAGCTGACTGGCTAAGGGCCTTGAAGGTGATACTGAAACTGAGCCCCGACTCCTGCCACACGGGATACCACCCCAGATTGAGAAGGCGTAGGCTTTCACACCACTTCTGCAAGGAGATGTTGTTGTTCTTCGATGAGGCGGCCGTGCTTTCTACCAGACGCAGCAGATCTTCACAACGCCACATTGAATCGCCGAGTTTGAGTACTTCCTGCCCGGTTGCGTTGATCAATTGTTGTAAAAGCCAGTGCCACGCGACTTCGAATTCATCCATGAGGTTTTGCCTGAATTTTTAGGGTAAATGTGTCGGGTGCAGGCTTATTATTTTTCAGGTGATCGGTATGTGATAGCGGATGTTGAATAACTAGTGTTTGGTGTCCCCGACTGGAATCGAACCAGTAACTAGCCCTTAGGAGGGGCTTGTTATATCCGTTTAACTACGGGGACCTTGCGGCAAGGGCTTCAGCCTTAACGCCGGGCATTATACCTTTTTTTTCACGCAGAATAAGCGCTTAGCGGTGCGTTTGCTTATTCCCTCACCAATATGCGGTGAATTTCATCTGATGAGCGGTTTTACATCACATTTTTTGCCGTTTACCCACCTTTTTCCGTGCTTCTAGCGGCTGGTTTTGTCTCGGTTGCCCATATCCGAGCGGATCTTCTTGGCTCAATAGCCCTATTCACCGCCCGTTTCCCCTGTTCAAAAAATAGCAAAATCTTCACGCGGCCAACTTTTTCTACGCAATCTTGATCTGGTACGCAATATTACCCCTAATGGAGTAGATTCGTGGTCGGGTGCAGGCTACGAGCCCTCTGTCGCTTATGTTATGATTCGGCATCACAAGGAAAATTACGAGTCCCCTATGCTGGAAGCCAAAAACCTGAGTTGTGTCCGCGACGAACGCACCCTGTTTAGCGGGTTAAGCTTTTCGGTCAATCCGGGCGATATCATTCAGGTTGAAGGGGCGAATGGCGCGGGTAAAACCAGCCTGCTGCGTATTCTGGCGGGTTTGGCGCAGCCGGAGTCGGGCGAAGTGCTGTGGCACGGTAAAAATACGTTACGCCACCGTGAGCAATATCATCAGGATTTGCTGTTTCTCGGCCATCAGCCAGGGATTAAATCGATGCTGACCCCGTTTGAAAACCTGCAATTTTATCAGGCCGTGCGCCAAGCGGCAGATCGCCAGGCGATTTGGCAGGCGCTGGAGCAGGTTGGGTTGGTGGGCTATGAAGATTTGCCGGTGGCGCAACTTTCTGCTGGCCAACAGCGGCGCGTAGCGCTGGCACGGTTATGGCTCAGTAACAGCCCACTGTGGATCTTGGATGAGCCGCTGACGGCGATAGATAAGCAGGGCGTGGTTGAGCTGACGGCGCTGTTTGAACAACATGCACAGAGCGGTGGTTTGGTGCTGTTAACCACGCATCAGGATTTAACGGGTACCAAACGGGCGGTAGGGAAGATTCGCCTGGCAGCTAATAGCGCGGAGGTCGCCTGATGTTTTTCACCCTACTGCGCCGGGAACTGAAGATTGCCTTTCGTAAAGGCTCTGAGATTGTTAACCCGTTGTGGTTCTTCCTGATCGTCATCACGCTATTCCCGTTGGGCATTGGGCCCGAGCCGCAATTGCTGGCGCGCATTGCGCCGGGGATTATCTGGGTCGCGGCGCTGCTGGCTTCGCTGCTGGCGTTGGAACGCCTGTTCCGTGACGATTTTCTTGATGGTTCGCTGGAGCAGCTATTGCTGTTGCCAACGCCGCTGCCGATGACGGTGTTAGGCAAAGTCTGCGCGCACTGGATCGTCACCGGGTTGCCGTTGTTGATCCTCTCGCCGCTGGCGGCATTACTACTGTCGCTGGATGTCCCGACCTGGATCGCGATGGCGTTAACCCTGCTGCTGGGGACGCCGACGCTGAGCCTGATTGGCGCTATTGGCGTGGCGCTGACCGTCGGGTTGCGCAAAGGTGGCGTACTGCTGAGTTTGCTGGTGCTGCCGCTGTATATTCCGGTGCTGATCTTCGCCACGGCAGCTATCGACGCGGCATCAATGGGGATGCCGATCGACGGTTATCTGGCGATCCTGGGGGCGATGTTAGCGGGCAGCGTGACGCTGGCACCGTTCGCCACTGCGGCAGCGTTGCGGGTGAGCGTGCATTAGCGCGCTATCCGCACAAAAAATTTGCGTCATTCCTCTAGAGAGTGGCCTTCGAATGAACCTTTGACCTTGAGCGATAACGACAATGTGGAAATGGTTACATCAATTTGCTCGGCCCGAACGGTTGTACCATGTCTGTGGCCGCTGGGTTCCCTGGCTGGGGATTGCCGGGGCGGCTTGCCTGCTGATCGGCTGGGTGTGGGGCTTTGGTTTCGCGCCGAAAGATTATCAACAGGGCGATAGCTTCCGCATCATGTATATCCATGTGCCAGCGGCGATGTGGTCGATGGGGATCTACGCCTCGATGGCGATCGCCGCTTTTATCGGCCTGGTCTGGCAGATGAAAATGTCAGATACCGTAGTGGCTGCCATGGCACCGGTTGGGGCGATATTTACCTTTATTGCGCTAGTCACCGGTTCCGCCTGGGGTAAACCCATGTGGGGCACCTGGTGGGTATGGGATGCGCGCCTAACCTCAGAGCTGGTGCTGCTATTCCTCTATATGGGGATTATTGCGCTGTATAACGCCTTTGACGATCGTCGCCTGGCCGGGCGAGCCGCCGGGATCCTGGTGCTGGTGGGTGTCGTCAACATTCCGATCATCCATTTCTCTGTTGAATGGTGGAATACCCTGCATCAGGGATCGACCAATATGCAGCAGAGCATCGCGCCCAGCATGCGCACGCCGCTGCGTTGGGCGATCCTCGGTTATCTGCTGTTCTTTATCACGCTGACGTTAATGCGCTTGCGCAACCTGATCCTGAATCAGGAAAGTCAGCGCCCGTGGGTGGCCGAACTGGTCAATAAGGAGCGCCAATCATGAATGCTGCATTCGATTCCTGGCAGGCATTCTTTGCCATGGGGGGATACGCGTTTTACGTCTGGCTGGCCGTGGCCGCCACGTTGCTTTCGCTGCTGGGGCTGCTGGTGCATACCCTCTGGCAACGTAAACAACTGTTGAATGAGGTTGGCCGCCGGCAGGCGCGCGAACGGCGCATTCGCCAGTCACAGCAGTCAAAACAACCAACAGCCGTGCAGTCTGCGGATCAACGGGGGAAATCACTGTGAATCCACGTCGTAAGAGCCGCCTTTATCTGGCCATTGTGGTGTTGATTGGCGTGGTGCTGACTTCCACGCTGGTGCTGTATGCGCTGCGTTCCAATATTGATCTGTTCTATACCCCAGGCGAAATCCTGCAAGGTAAAGGTGAAAAGCATGAAAAGCCTGAGATCGGGCAACGGTTGCGTATTGGCGGCATGGTGATGCCGGGCTCGGTGAAGCGCGATCAGCAAAGCTTGCAGGTGAGTTTTAAAGTGTACGACGCCCGTGGGGCGATCGACGTCACCTATGACGGCATTCTGCCGGATCTGTTCCGCGAAGGGCAGGGCGTGGTGGCGCAGGGTGTGCTGGGGGAAGGGAACGTGGTTAATGCCCGCGAGGTGCTGGCTAAGCACGATGAGAAATACACGCCGCCAGAAGTGGCGGAGGCGATGAAAGACAATCACCAACGCCCGGCAGAGGCCTATGTCACTCCGCAGGCTGGGAGCAGCAAGTCATGATGCCTGAAGTCGGGAGTTTTCTGCTGTGTCTGGCGCTGGCGATTTCGCTGCTGCTGAGCATTTATCCGCAATGGGGCGCAGCGCGCCTGGATCAACGCCTGATGGCGGCCGCCCGCCCGTTGACCTATGGCATGTTTGCTGCCATTGCGCTGGCATTTTTCTGCCTGGTGCATGCGTTTGTCACCAATGATTTTACCGTGGCCTACGTGGCCGCCAACTCTAATACGCAACTGCCGGTGTATTACCGGATCGCCGCCACCTGGGGCGCCCATGAAGGGTCGTTGCTGCTGTGGGTACTATTGCTGAGCTGTTGGTCGCTGGCGGTAGCCCTGTTTAGCCGCACAATGCCGCAAGATGCGGTGGCGCGAGTGCTGTCCGTGATGGGGATGATTACCGCCGGTTTCCTGCTGTTTATCATCATGACCTCCAACCCGTTCACCCGCACGTTACCGAGCTTCCCGATCGATGGCAGCGATCTCAACCCGTTGTTGCAGGATATCGGGCTGATCTTCCACCCACCGCTGCTGTATATGGGCTACGTTGGTTTCTCGGTGGCTTTTGCCTTCGCTATTGCTTCGCTGATGGCCGGGCGGCTCGATACCGCCTGGGCGCGCTGGTCACGCCCTTGGACCATGGCGGCCTGGGTATTCCTCACCATGGGCATCGTGCTGGGTTCAGCCTGGGCTTACTACGAACTGGGCTGGGGCGGTTGGTGGTTCTGGGATCCGGTGGAAAACGCTTCCTTTATGCCGTGGCTGGCGGGAACCGCGCTGATCCACTCGTTGGCGGTGACCGAGAAACGCGGTACTTTCAAAGCCTGGACGGTGCTGCTGGCGATTACCGCCTTCTCGCTGTGTCTGTTAGGCACCTTCCTGGTGCGTTCCGGCGTGTTGGTTTCCGTTCACTCGTTTGCCTCCGATCCGGCTCGCGGCATGTTTATCCTCGCCTATCTGGTGCTGGTGATCGGTGGTTCGCTACTGCTGTATGCGGTGAAGGGCGGGCAGGTGCGCAGCCGGGTGCAGCACGAAACCTTCTCGCGGGAAACCTTCCTGCTGGGCAATAACCTGCTGCTGATCGCCGCCATGCTGGTGGTGTTGCTGGGTACGCTGTTGCCGCTGGTGCATAAGCAACTGGGGCTGGGCAGTATTTCTATCGGCGAGCCGTTCTTCAATACCATGTTCACTTGGCTGATGGCCCCGCTGGCGCTGCTGTTGGGGATTGGGCCGCTGGTGCGCTGGCGTCGTGACGAACCCAGCAAGCTCTGGCGCCGCCTGAGCGTCGCGTTGGTCGTGACCTTGCTGCTGTCGATGCTGTTGCCTTGGCTGTTGCAAGACAGCATCGCTGGCATGACGGTAGTCGGGCTGATGATGGCGGTATGGGTGATCGTGCTGACGTTAATGGAGCTGCATGAGCGCGCCACTCATCGCCATGGTTTCTGGCAGGGCTTAACACAGCTTTCCCGCAGCCACTGGGGCATGGTGTTAGGCCACTTGGGCGTGGCGGTAACGGTGATTGGTATCGCTTTCAGCCAGAATTACAGCGTGGAGCGCGATGTGCGCATGAAAGCTGGCGATAGCGTGGAAATTCATGATTATCGCTTCACCTTCCGTGACGTTCACGACATTCGTGGTTCGAACTATACCGGCGGCGTCGGGATTATTGACGTAACGCGCAACGGCAAGCCAGAGGCCACATTGCATGCCGAAAAACGCTACTACAGCGTGGCGCGCAGCATGATGACCGAAGCGGCTATCGACGGCGGCCTGACGCGCGATCTGTATGCCGCATTGGGTGAAGAGTTGGAAGATGGTGCATGGGCGGTGCGTTTGTACTACAAACCTTTTGTCCGCTGGATCTGGTTCGGTGGCGTGTTTATGGCGCTCGGTGGCGTGCTGTGTATTCTTGATCCACGTTATCGCATGAGCAAAAAACTTAAACGTGAAGCCAAATTGGGGGAACAGGCATGAGACGTAATCTGTTGTTTATTCCGTTAATCTTGTTCCTGCTGCTGGTAGTGGCATTGCTGGTGCAACTGACGCGTAACGCCGGGGGGGAAGACCCGACCATGCTGGAATCCGCATTGATTGGCAAACCGGTCCCCACCTTCAAGCTGGAGTCGCTGGAGCAGCCCGGCAAAACCTTCGATCAAGCGGTGCTGCGTAACGGTAAACCGATGCTGCTCAACGTTTGGGCGACCTGGTGCCCCACCTGCCGTGCTGAGCATCAATACCTCAACACCCTGGCTGCTCAAGGAGTCCGCGTCGTTGGGTTGAACTACAAAGACGATCGTGCCAAAGCGATCACCTGGCTTAATCAGTTGGGTAATCCTTACGCCCTCAGCCTGTTCGATGGTGACGGTATGCTGGGGCTGGATCTCGGTGTTTATGGCGCGCCGGAAACTTTCCTGATCGACGGTGACGGTATTATCCGCTATCGCCACGCCGGGGACATGAACGAACGTATCTGGCAGCAGGAAGTTTTGCCGTTGTACCGCAAGTACGGAGGTGATGCATGAGGCTGATGACGCTGATGTTGGCTGCATTGCTGAGTTGGAGTGCGGCGGCGGCGATCGACACCTATCAATTCAATTCGGTTGAGCAGGAACAGCAATACCGCGAACTGACTGAACAGCTACGCTGCCCCAAATGCCAGAACAACAGCATTGCCGATTCCAACGCCATTATCGCAGCGGATATGCGCACCAAAGTGTACGAACTGATGATGCAGGGGCAAAACAAGCAGCAGGTGGTTGATTATATGGTGGCGCGCTACGGCAACTTCGTCACCTATGAACCGCCGGTAACCCCCGCGACGTTGATCCTGTGGATCGGGCCGTTGCTGTTTGTGCTAATCGGTGGGGCGGTCGTGATATTGCGTACCCGCCATCGCCGGGCAGATACGGGTGATGAAGACTTCTCCGAACAGGAGCAGCGGCGCTTGGCTGCGTTACTGAAAGAGACTGAGAGGAAGAAACCCTGATGGCTTTTTGGCTGATGGTTATTGTGTTGTTGGTTGGGGCTGCCGCTTTACTGGTGGTTCCCGCGCTGCGCCAGAGTAAAGAGAGTTCGGCGGCCAGCCGTGATGCGTTGAACAAGGCATTGTATCAGGATCGCCTTAGCGAGTTGGAGCAGGATGAACAGCAGGGCGTAGTGGCAGAACGCCCTGAAATGATCAGGGAACTGCAACAGAACCTGCTGAATGATATCCCTGGGCAGCAGGAAGATCGGGTGCGGCCCATCAACCGTTGGGCGCTGGTGCCCGGTGTGCTGGTGCTGGCGCTGGTGGCCGTTGGGCTTTATCTGAAAACCGGTGGGTTGGTTCAGGTTCAAGTCTGGCATCAAGTAGAATCCCAGATGCCTGAACTGCGTAAACGCGTGGCTGATGAGCGTGCGCAACCGCTCACTCAGGAAGAGATTGCCCGCCTTGGATTGGGGCTACGCACCGCGTTGCAGGACGATGACAGAAATATCAACGACTGGATGATGCTTGGCCGCGTCGGGATGGCGCTTAACAATGCCACCACCGCGACGCAGGCTTTCGCCCATGCCTATCGCCTGGATCCGAATAACATGGATGTGCGCCTCGGCTATGCCGAGGTGTTGACGCGCTCCAACGATCCGCAAGATAATCAGCAAGCTACCGATATGCTGCGCAAAATGGCCGCTGAAGATCATACCAATCTACGGGTGTTCAGCCTGCTGGCGTTTAATGCGTTTGAGCAGGGTAATTATCAGCAGGCGATCGGTGCCTGGCAGGTGATGCTGAAGTTATTACCGGCTGGCGATCCGCGTAGCGAAGTGATCAAGCGCAGTATTGAACAAGCAAAAGTACAGGCAGGAGAAGAAACTGTTAAACTTGTTGTTAATGTCACACTGTCGCCAGAAGCGACAAAAGCATTACCGCAACAAGGAACGCTGATCGTGTCGGTTACTGATGGTGCTAGCCCAGTGCCGGTCGCTGTTAAACAATTGCCTTTGAGCCGTTTCCCGCTGTCATTTTCTGTCGATGACAGCAACGCTATGATGCCTGAACGCCTGCTTTCGGCACTGCATCAGGTGAAGGTACGCGTTCGTCTTTCACAAGATGGCCTGGTTACCCCACAACCGGGGGATTGGTTTGGTGAAAGTGTGTTGCAAAAGTTTAGCGGCAAAGAGCAGGTCAGTGTCCAGATAGACAAACAGGTCCCCTGATAAAAACTGAATGGGTTTCATGGAGAAGAATATGAACTTTCGCCTGACTGGGCTGGCTTTCGCAACGGTACTCTTGGTGGGTTGTGCCAGTACACCTGGCAACAATCCGCAGGGGCGTTCTGATCCCCTTGAAGGGTTCAACCGGGCGATGTTTAACTTTAACTACAACGTGATGGATCCTTATGTAGTTCGCCCAGTAGCGGTGGTATGGCGTGATTATGTGCCGATGCCTGCACGTAATGGCTTAAGCAACTTTACTTCCAACCTGGAAGAACCCGCCAGCATGGTGAACGAATTCCTGCGTGGGAACCCGTATCAAGGCATGATCCACTTCAACCGCTTCTTCCTGAACACCCTGCTGGGGATGGGCGGGTTGATCGATGTGGCTGGCATGGCAAACCCGAAACTGGCGCGTGTCGATGCTCGTCGTTTTGGCGGTACGCTGGGCAACTACGGCGTGGGTTACGGCCCATATGTGCATCTGCCGGTTTACGGCAGTTTTACCATTCGTGAAGACGGTGGTGACTGGGCAGATAGCGTTTATCCGATGTTAAGCTATCTGACCTTCTGGATGTCGGCAGGTAAGTGGGCGGTGGAAGGAGTGGAAACCCGTGCACGGTTGCTGGATTCCGATGGCCTGCTGCGAAACTCTTCCGATCCTTACGTGCTGACGCGCGAAGCCTACTTCCAGCGTCATGATTTCAAGGCCAGCGGTGGCGCACTCAAGCCACAAGAAAACCCGAATGCCAAGGCAATTCAGGGTGATTTGGACGAGATCGACTCATCGAAATAAGCCTCTTTTTTATTACGGAAACCCGCTTTATTGCGGGTTTTTTTATAAAAAAGACATAAAAAAAGCGCCGTTGCAGGCGCTTTTTAGTATGGCTAAATCGATTAGAAACTGTAGTTGAAGTTAGCACCAGACAACCAGGCGGTACCTTCAGAATCGAAGGTATATGGGCCTTCGTGAATGGTCACTTTCTGGCCGTGCATATAGGCGAGACCAACGTCAACAGAGGCATCTTTGTTGAAGGCGTAGGTGGTACCCAAGCTGAACCAGGTTCGGTTCTGATCCGGGATTGAGATAGAACGGTTGGCAGCAGGAACCGGGCTTTGGTCGAAGGCGACACCGGTACGGAAGGTCCAGTTATCGTCATAGAAATACGTGGTACCCAGCGCCATGCGGTAGGCATCGCGGAAGCCTTCGTGCTTATAGAACAGCGTTTGCCCATTATTACCGGTAGCTTTCAATTCCTGGAACTGGCTCCAAGAGTTGTAAGCCATGCTGTAATGGATAGCCCACTGCGGTGCCACTTTGTTATAACCTGAAACTTCCCACATTTCTGGCAGATTCAGATCCAGTGAACCAGGGATGGTGTTGCCATTGGTACCCCATGGTAAACCAGTGACCGATTGAGCTGGGTTGAAGGCTGAAGGCAGATCACTTGAGTAATCGCCATCGAAGCTAATCTTCACTTTTGAACGATAGGTGAAGCCATAGCGGTTATTTTCGTCGATTTCATACAGCAGACCGGCATTCCAGCCATAACCCCAGCGGTTGCCTTCCAGCTTGGAAATCTTTGTATTTGCGGGAATACCCCTACTCAGCAAACTCTCACCAGCACGGCGCTCAAGTTTTGCATCGGCGTTAACCGCGTTAAAACCTAACCCGAAGCTGAAGTTCTGATTCAGACGGTAAGCCGTACTGAGGTTCAGGTTGATGGTGGTGAGATCGGTTTTACCCCCGTAAGGGCCTGCGGTGTAACTGTCGCTGAATTCTGTGGCCAAACCGTAGTTACTGATCACGGAACCACTTACGGCCCATTGCTCATTCAGCGGCTGGATATAGTGCAGGTTCGGCACCCAGGCAGTTGGCGCAATATTTTTCGCATCAAGGCTGGCACCGGTAGGGGATTTGCCGCTGATATCAACGTTTGGATTAATGAAGACTGCGCCAGCAGAGAGAGTTGGGCGGTCAAACATCATCATGGTAGCTGGGTTACGGCTTGCAGAGGCTGCTGAATCTGCCATTGCGCCTTCGCCAGAATAAGCACGCCCTAAACCGACTGATGAGAACTCATTCAGTTGGAATCCTGCGGCATATACGTTTGAAGAGATAATCGCCACTGCAACTGCAAGAGCTGATTTAGTGAACAGGTTTTTCTGGCTCATGACCAAAACCTCATTTTATATTTTTATTTAAACTATGTTACACAGGGTAACAATGAAAAATAATTGTAGAGGTCTGTTCGCAATTAGACAAATCAGACCAGTGACTGAATTATAGGTCCGACCTGTTGTGTTGTTGCAAGTTTGTTTGGCATTTATTTCGAAAATGATATCAAAAAAGAGATCTGCATTACAAAAAAAGCGAAAGAGTAATGAAACTTTTACTATTTCTTAGCAGACAGCGATTTCTATTCTGTGTTTTTCAGCCCTTGAAGCACTTACAAAAAGTAAGGCTAGTGATTGGACTGCCCGAGGCGTAAAATAACCACAGTATTTTATTTACTTGCGCCAGATCATCAATGGCTTTTGGGGCGAGTTTGATGCAGCCCGTGAGGAGATTTTAAACATGTCAGATGCAATTAATAAATGCAGTACGCAGGAAACCGCAGCCTGTTGCTGTATGGATGTTGGCACCATTATGGATAATACCGATTGCACCGCTTCCTACAGCCGGGTATTTGCCAGTCAGCAGGATGCAGAGCAAACGCTGGCAGCCTTGACCGAAAAGGCGCGTGGCGTTGAATCGGATCCTTGTGATATCAGCAGCAGCATTAAACCGGTTAACGGCGGCGTGCAGTTGGATATTGATTTTACTTTCGCCTGCCAGGCTGAAACCTTGATCTTCCAACTCGGCCTGCGTTAATTGCCTTGCAAACCTGCGCAACGTTGCTTGCGCAGGTTGTTTTACCCCCCTCAGCCGGAAAGTTGCTCCCGCTCCCAGTTTTCACTTCTGTTAGTTTGCCAAATATAAACATTCGGTTAACAATGACTCCATCAGGTCAGACCTCTTTTTGCCCGTTGTGTTGACGGCCTATCTTCAGGAGCGTTTATGAGTAAGGCACTGCCGTTGGTTACCCGCAATGGCGATCGTATCGCCATCGTTAATGGATTACGTACCCCTTTCGCCAAACAGGCGACCGCTTATCACGGTATTCCGGCGGTCGATCTCGGCAAAACGGCGGTGAGTGAATTACTGGCCCGTACGGGGATTGATCCGGCGTTGATCGAACAACTGGTGTTTGGTCAAGTGGTGCAAATGCCAGAAGCGCCTAACATTGCGCGGGAGATCGTGCTCGGTACCGGCATGAGTGTGCATACCGATGCCTATAGCGTTTCGCGCGCCTGCGCCACTAGCTTCCAGGCGATTGCCAACGTGGCGGAAAGCATCATGGCTGGCAGTATCAGCATCGGCATTGCCGGTGGGGCTGATTCCTCTTCGGTGCTGCCGATCGGCGTCAGCAAGGCGCTGGCGCGCACGCTGGTGGACGTCAACAAGGCACGTACCCTATCGCAACGCCTGAAGCTGTTCAGCAAGCTTAAATTCCGCGATTTGATGCCGGTACCACCGGCAGTAGCCGAGTATTCTACCGGCCTGCGCATGGGGGATACCGCCGAGCAAATGGCAAAAACCCATGGCATCACCCGCGAACAGCAGGATGCGCTGGCCCACCGCTCGCATCAGCTGGCTGCCAAAGCCTGGGAGCAGGGGTTGCTGCACGATGAAGTGATGACGGCCTACGTTCCCCCCTATAAAACGCCGATTGCTGAAGACAACAACGTTCGCAAAGATTCCAGCCTGGAATCCTATGCCCGGCTGAAACCGGCATTTGACCGTAAACATGGCAGCGTAACCGCAGCCAACAGCACTCCATTGACTGACGGAGCCGCAGCCGTGTTGCTGATGAGCGAATCCCGCGCCAAAGAACTTGGGCTGGAGCCGCTGGGCTACTTACGCAGCTTTGCCTTTGCGGCCATTGACGTATGGGAAGATATGCTACTTGGCCCCTCTTATGCCACACCGCTGGCGCTGGATCGTGCCGGGATTACTCTGGCGGATCTCACTTTGATTGATATGCACGAAGCTTTTGCCGCGCAAACGCTGGCTAACCTGAAAATGTTTGCCAGCGCTGAGTTTGCCCAGCAAAAACTGGGGCGTGACCAGGCGATTGGTGAAGTGGATATGGAAAAATTCAACGTGCTGGGTGGCTCGATTGCCTATGGACATCCGTTTGCGGCTACCGGAGCACGCATGATTACTCAGATGCTACATGAGCTCAAACGGCGCGGCGGCGGCCTGGGGCTGGCGACGGCCTGCGCGGCGGGTGGGTTGGGTGCGGCGATGATTGTGGAGGTGGAGTGATGAGCTTCGAGAATGCACTGCATGAACAGCGCGTCAAAACGTCGGCATTTCATCTGATCCTGCGCCCAGACAATATCGGCGTGATCACCATTGATGTGCCAGGGGAAAAGGTGAATACGCTGAAGGCGGAGTTTGTCGAGCAGGTCAATGAAGTGCTGCTCAAAGCTCAGCAGTTTCCGGCGCTGGAAGGGCTGGTGATCCTGTCTGGCAAACCGGACTCCTTCATTGCGGGTGCCGATATCACCATGATTGCCGCCTGCACGAGTGCCAAAGAGGCCGAAGCGCTGGCCAAAAAAGGGCAGAGCACCTTGGCACAGATTGCTGCGTTCCCGGTGCCGGTTATCGCCGCCATTCACGGGGCTTGTTTGGGCGGCGGGCTGGAGTTGGTATTGGCCTGCCATGGCCGCGTGTGTTCGCTGGATGATAAAACGGCGCTCGGCCTGCCGGAAGTGCAACTGGGCCTGTTGCCGGGCTCGGGTGGCACACAGCGTTTGCCGCGCCTGATCGGCGCGCGTCAGGCATTAGATATGATCCTGACCGGCAAGCAGATTCGTGCACGACAGGCGCTGCGCATGGGGCTGGTAGATGATGCGGTGCCTCAGTCGATTTTGTTGCAGGCCGCCATTGAACGGGTGAAACAAGGCTGGAAATCCCGTCGTGAACTGCCGTGGCAGGAGCGCCTGCTCAACGGCCCATTGGGCAAGAACCTGCTGTTTAGCATTGTGCGTAAAAAGACGCTGGAGAAAACCCACGGTAATTATCCGGCGGCAGAACGCATTATTCAGGTGGTCCGTACCGGTTTGGATCAGGGCAGCGCCAGCGGTTATGAAGCGGAAGCTCGCGCGTTCGGTGAATTGGCGATGACGCCACAGTCGGCCGCGTTGCGCAGCCTGTTTTTTGCGTCAACCGCCTTGAAGAAAGAGCGTGGGGGCGATGCACAACCGCATACGTTGCAGCGCGTTGGCGTGCTTGGCGGTGGCCTGATGGGCGGCGGCATTGCCTGCGTGACGGCCACGCGTGGCGGTTTGCCGGTGCGGATCAAAGATGTAAACGAGCAGGGGATCAACCATGCGTTGAAATATACCTGGGATCTGCTGGGGAAACGGGTACGCAGCAAGCGCATGCACCCGGCAGAGCGGCAAAAGCAGATGATGCTGATCTCCGGTTCAACCGATTACAGCGGTTTTGAACGCGTTGATATTGTGGTTGAAGCGGTGTTTGAAGATATCGCCCTCAAGCAGCAGATGGTGGCAGACATTGAACAGCATGCGGCACCGCATACCGTTTTTGCCTCCAATACCTCATCGCTGCCAATCAGCCAGATAGCCGCCAAAGCGGCCAGACCACAGCAGGTTATCGGCCTGCATTACTTCAGCCCAGTAGATAAAATGCCGTTGGTGGAAGTGATCCCACACGCCACCACCAGTGAGGAAACCATTGCCACCACCGTGGCATTGGCGCAAAAACAGGGTAAAACGGCGATTGTGGTGGCCGATCGCGCCGGCTTTTACGTCAACCGCATTCTGGCCCCTTATATTAATGAGGCGGCGCGTTGTTTGCTGCAAGGTGAGCCGATCGAATCCCTGGATAAAGCGCTGGTGGACTTCGGCTTCCCGGTCGGGCCAATCATGCTGTTGGATGAAGTAGGGATCGACGTCGGCACCAAGATTACCCCGATCCTGACCGCAGAGCTGGGGCCACGCTTTGCCGCACCGGCAGCGTTTGATGCGGTGCTGAAAGATGGCCGTAAAGGGCGTAAGAATGGCCGCGGTTTTTATCTGTATCCGGCAGAGGGAAGCAAACTCCGGGCGCGCAAACGTGAGGATGGCAGCATTTATACGCTATTGGGGATCACCGCCAAGGCCCATATTCAACATGCGGTGATCGCCCAACGCTGCGTCATGCTGATGCTGAACGAGGCGGCACGCTGCCTGGAAGAGGGCGTGATCCGCAGTGCGCGTGATGGTGATATCGGTGCGGTATTCGGTATCGGTTTCCCACCGTTCCTCGGTGGTCCTTTCCGTTACATGGATCAGCTTGGTGCGGAGAAGGTGGTAAAAACTCTGCGATCTCTTCAGCAACAGTATGGTGAACACTTTGCACCGTGCGAACGCTTGCAGCGTATGGCTGAGCAGGGCGAACGTTTTTATCCGCAGTGAGTCGGGTAAGCACAGCGGCCCGGTTTGCGCTACAGTTTGATCAGGGCCGCACTGTGATCGTTATCACTCCTTGCAACACCTGCAATCCCAGATGCTGTACAGGGAGATAGGGGAGAGGTAACGTAGCGTACCGATGGCGGATCACTCAGCACCATCGGGGAACTCATCATAGCCAGGTTGAAATTCAACCTGTTGAATTGATTGCTATATGGGTAATGAATTTACGTTAGAGCACTGTTGGTGCAATAAACAGCGTTTTCTTTACGTGAACTTTCAGGCAAAATGCCCGGCCGCCATAGAGAGACGGCGCATTATCGTGTTAAAGCTCTTTGCTTTGGGCTTGTGCTCTTGAGTGCAACTCGGCGATACAGCACGCTCGGCGTTTCTGTATGGTGTTATTTTGTCAACAACAGCGGTGCAATATGCAAGTTTTGATTATGCGTCACGGAGAGGCGGTACTTGAGGCAGCCAGTGATCCAGTAAGACCTCTTACTGAGTGTGGCCGTGAGGAGTCGCGTCAGATGGCGGCCTGGTTGAATGCCCAGTCTGTGGATATTGAACGCGTTCTGGTCAGCCCTTATCTGCGTGCTGAACAGACGCTGGAAGCGGTTCGCGAAGCGTTAACGCTGCCGGAAGGTGCAGAAACCCTGCCCGAACTGACGCCGGGTGGGGATGCCGGGTTGGTGAGCTGCTATTTGCAGGTATTGGCAAAAGAAGGGGTCGGCGCGGTGCTGGTGGTTTCCCACCTGCCGTTGGTCGGTTATTTAGTGGCCGAACTGTGCCCGGGCGAATGTCCACCCATGTTTGCTACCTCGGCCATTGCCAATGTTGAGCTGGCTGCGGATGGCAGCAGTGGCACCTTTGCATGGCAGGTTGGCCCATCGCAGGTAATGGCGAAGGTCTGCTAAACGCGTTGGCAATAACAGAAGGGCGATGTAAATCATCGCCCTTTGTCATTTCTGCTTGGCTACTCTTCCAGTTCGATCAACAGCAGCACTGCTGCATTGCCACCCCATTCTTTGGGGGCCTGATGAAATGCCAGCACGTCCGGGTGTTGCGCCAGCCACAAAGGAGTCTGCTGCTTGAGGACATGCTTGCCGTGGCCGTGCATCACGCAGGCACAATGAACGTGTTCACGTTTGCAGGCGGCGATCATCGCCCCTAACTCTTGCTTGGCCTGCAACTGCGTCAGGCCGTGCAGATCGAGAAACAGATCCGGCACATAATCCCCACGGCGCAGCTTTTTCAATTCATAGTGATCATAACCAGGGCGCACATAGCGCGTTGGCCCTTCATCATCCAACTGTGGCTGAAACTCGTCAGAAAAATAAAAGCTGGCATCGACCTGCTCCTGCAACAAGCGTTGCGGGGCGATTTGCCGGGTTTTCATTTTCGGCTTTGGGTGGACGATGGTGTCCTGCCGCAGCCTTCTTGCTCCGATTACTGACTCCCTGAAGAGCTGCAATTCGTCTTTGCTCAGTGGGTGCTTATTCTTCATTATTCTCTCACTGGATATCATTTCTGGATATTGCCCTACACGACCTTTGGTGTGGTAGAAATACTTAGTTTATTTGTAGGAGCGTGCCTAGTTTACCGTGTCGAAGGGTTCTGTCGACGCAAAACTGCGGCTGAATGCCAACGAGAAGGGCCTAACACCACTATTGCTGCTGATTTGTCGCAGGCTTCATGGCAAACTGTGGCGCTAAATCATGAATTACCGCGCCTGCTGGAGGGCAAATTGGACAAAATTTTCGTCGAAGAAGCAGTGAATGAACTGCACACCATTCAGGATATGCTGCGCTGGGCCGTAAGCCGGTTCAATGCTGCCAATATCTACTATGGTCACGGGACCGATAATCCGTGGGACGAAGCGGTGCAATTGGTTCTGCCCAGCCTGTTCCTGCCGTTGGATATCCCTGAAGATATGCGTACCGCACGCCTGACGTCCAGCGAGCGTCAGCGCATCGTTGAGCGGGTGATCCGCCGGGTTAACGAGCGTATTCCGGTGGCTTATCTCACCAACAAAGCCTGGTTCTGCGGCATGGAGTTCTATGTTGACGAGCGCGTGCTGGTGCCACGTTCGCCGATTGGCGAGTTGATCGACAATCGCTTCAACGCGCTGATCCCGCATCCGCCGCGCTATATTCTGGACATGTGTACCGGCAGCGGCTGTATTGCCATCGCCTGTGGTTATGCTTTCCCAGAAGCGGAAGTGGACGCGGTAGATATCTCTGCGGACGTACTGGCCGTGACCGAACGCAACATTCAGGCGCACGGCGTTGAGCATCAGGTGATCCCGATCCGCTCCGATCTGTTCCGTGACGTTCCGGCGATCAAATACGATCTGATCGTCACCAATCCGCCGTATGTGGATGCCGAAGACATGTCCGATCTGCCGCAGGAGTTCCGCTTTGAGCCGGAATTGGGCCTGGCGGCGGGCAGCGACGGCCTGAAGCTGGTGCGCCGCATCCTGGCCTGTGCGCCAGACTTCCTGAGCGATGACGGCGTGCTGATTTGCGAAGTGGGTAACAGCATGGTGCATCTGATGGAGCAATATCCAGATATCCCGTTCACCTGGCTGGAGTTTGACAATGGCGGTGACGGCGTGTTTATGCTCACCAAACAGCAACTGATTGACTGCAAAGATCACTTCAGTCTCTATCGCAGCTGATTAATCCAACAAATAATAGTAAGGAGCCGTGATGGCAGGGAACAGTATTGGGCAGTTTTTCCGCGTCACTACATTTGGTGAATCTCACGGTGTGGCGCTGGGATGTATCGTCGACGGCGTGCCACCGGGCATTCCGTTGACCGAAGCTGATTTGCAGCACGATCTGGATCGTCGTCGTCCGGGTACTTCACGTTATACCACGCAACGCCGCGAACCGGATCAGGTGCGGATCCTCTCTGGCGTATTTGAGGGCGTCACCACCGGTACCAGCATCGGCCTGATAATTGAAAACACCGATCAGCGCTCGCAGGATTACGGTGCGATCAAAGATGTGTTCCGCCCAGGGCATGCCGATTACACCTACGAGCAGAAATATGGCGTGCGCGACTACCGCGGCGGTGGCCGTTCCTCGGCGCGTGAAACCGCGATGCGCGTGGCTGCCGGAGCGATTGCCAAAAAGTATCTGGCGCAGAAGTTTGGCGTCCAAGTACGCGGTTATCTGGCGCAGATCGGCGATGTGAGCTGTGAGCTGAGAGATTGGGATCAGGTAGAACAGAACCCGTTCTTCTGCCCGGATCCCGATAAGCTGGAAGCGTTGGACGAACTGATGCGCGCGCTGAAAAAAGAGGGCGACTCGATCGGTGCCAAAGTCACTGTGGTAGCGGAAAATGTTCCCGTGGGCCTGGGTGAACCGGTGTTTGATCGCCTGGATGCCGATCTGGCGCATGCGCTGATGAGCATCAACGCAGTAAAAGGCGTGGAAATCGGTGATGGTTTTGCCGTAGTGACCAAGCGCGGCAGCGAAAACCGCGATGAAATCACCCCGGAAGGCTTCCAGAGCAACCATGCGGGTGGCATTCTCGGCGGGATCAGCAGCGGTCAGCCGGTGGTGGCGCATCTGGCGCTGAAACCGACCTCCAGCATTATGGTGCCGGGTCGCACCATTAACCGCCAGGGTGAAGCGGTGGAAATGGTCACCCGTGGCCGCCACGATCCCTGTGTGGGTATCCGTGCGGTACCAATCGCCGAAGCGATGATGGCGATTGTGTTGATGGATCACCTGCTGCGCCAGCGTGCGCAAAACGGTGATGTAATTTCTAACGTTCCACGCTGGTAATTTCGATGAATAAATGGATGTTAGGCATCGTTGCCCTGATGGCTTCAGGGGCAGCCATGGCGCTCACGCCGTGGCAGAAAATTGATCACCCGGTAGCGGGCAGCCCGCAGGCGATTGGCGGTTTCTCCAATGGCTGTATCGTAGGGGCGCAGCCGTTGCCATTGAACTCCCCGAGCTATCAGGTGATGCGTACCGATCAGCGACGCTATTTTGGCCACCCGGATCTGCTGGCGTTTATTCAACGCCTGAGTGATAAGGCGCACCAGAAAGCGCTGGGTACGGTGCTGATTGGCGATATGGGGATGCCTGCCGGTGGGCGCTTCAGCAGCGGCCATGCCAGCCATCAGTCTGGGCTGGATGTTGACATCTGGCTGCAACTGCCGCGCCAGCGCTGGACGGCGCAGCAACTGCTTAAGCCGCAGCCGATCGATCTGGTGTCTGCCGATGGTAAACGCGTCGTCGATAGCCAGTGGCAGCCGCAGATTGAATCTTTAATCAAGACGGCGGCACAGGATAGCGAAGTGACACGCATCTTCGTTAACCCGGCGATTAAGCTGCGCCTGTGCCAGGATGCGGGTGCGGATCGCAACTGGCTGCACAAGGTGCGCCCGTGGTTTGCCCATCGTGCGCACATGCATGTTCGGTTACGCTGCCCGGCGGGCAGTCTGGAATGTGAAGATCAGGCTCCACCACCGGCAGGTGACGGCTGTGGCGAAGAGTTGATGAGCTGGTTCAAGCCTCAGCAGCCGAATGCCAACCCGACCAAGACAGAACCACCTCCGTTGCCACCTTCCTGCCAGGCGTTGCTGGATAATCATTTCGCCAGCCGTTGATCTACGAGATGATGAAGTTGCTGCAAGAGGTACGTTCATGAGTAAAAAAGAGGCAGTGGTAAGCACCACTGCCGACTTTTCCGAAGTAGTACAATTAATAGATGCTGCTCGCAAGCATGCCTATCAGGCGGCCAATACCACCTTGATAGAATTGTATTGGCAAGTGGGCGCTTATATTAGTCACAAGGTTAAAGCGGCAGAATGGGGGGATGGTGTCATTAGCCAACTAGCGCAGCATCTGGCGTTGACGCAACCCAATCTAAAAGGCTTCACTCGCTCCAATCTGTTCCGCATGCGACAGTTTTACGATATATATCAAAATAATACAATTGTCGCGCCACTGGTGCGACAATTGCCATGGACACATAATCTGATCATCTTAGGGCGCAGCAAGCACCCCGAAGAGCGTGAGTTTTATTTACAAATGGCACTCAAAGAGCGATGGACTAAACGCGAACTAGAGCGTCAGTTCAACACCGCCTTATTCGAGCGTATGGTGCTCAATCCCGTAAAACGCTCAACCGTGCTGAGTGAAACGCAGCCAGAAGCCTTGAGTATCTTTAAAGACAGTTACGTCGTCGATTTTTTGAATCTGCCACAAGAGCACAGTGAGGCCGATTTACAGCTAGGTTTACTGGATAAGTTAAAACAATTTCTCTTAGAGCTCGGGCGTGATTTTTGTTTTGTTGGTAGCGAATATCCCGTTCAAGTCGGGCAACAAGATTTTGCCCTGGACCTGCTGTTTTTCCATCGTGGTTTAAATGCGTTGGTTGCCATAGAGCTTAAAGTCGATCGCTTCAGCCCCGCACATTTAGGACAACTCAACTTTTACCTGGAAGCCTTGGATCGCGATCACAAAAAGCCGCACGAAAACCCCGCCATTGGCGTGTTGCTGTGTGCCAATAAAGACGATGAAGTGGTGGAATATGCCCTTAGCCGTACTTTGTCACCTGCATTGATTGCACAATACCAGAGCACATTGCCAGATAAGCAATTGTTGCAAGCAAAGTTACATGAATTTTATCTATTAAATATGGCTGAGGGGGCGGGTGATGGGGCGATATAAAGCGTATGGGAAATACCGTGGTGATGAGCCAGTATCGCCTGTCGTCGTAGCACACTGAATTTTTCTAACCCGGAACTTGCCAAAGGGTTCGCCCGCGTGGTGTTTGATATGCTCAAAGGAGCCTGAAGCAGTTGACCGATTGTCTCGATATAATCGGCCGGTTGAGTAGGGCATTGTTTCACTTTTTCAAGCAGGCAATCTATGGAAGGGCTGGTGCTCGGTCCCGAATTACTCGGGATACTGTTTTTTGTGGCAATGTTTGCCGGGTTTATTGATTCTATCGCCGGTGGCGGTGGGCTCCTGACCGTACCCGCCCTGCTGGCCGTGGGTATTCCGCCAGCACAGGCGCTGGCCACCAATAAACTGCAGTCGGTAGGCGGCTCGTTTTCTGCCAGTCTGTACTTTATTCGCCGCCGGGCGGTTGATCTTAACGATCAGAAACTGACGATTTTCCTGACGCTGATCGGTTCGGTCATTGGTGCGATTCTGGTGCAGCATATGCGCGCCGATTTGCTGCGCCAGATGTTGCCCGTGCTGGTGATCGGCATCGGTCTCTATTTCCTGTTAACGCCACGGCTGGGGGAGAATGACCGCCAGCGCCGCTTGGGGGCTTTGCCCTTCGGGCTGATTGCCGGGGGCGCTATCGGCTTCTATGACGGCTTTTTTGGCCCAGGGGCTGGTTCATTTTACGCATTGGCCTATGTCACGCTGTGCGGTTTTAACCTCGCTAAGTCCACTGCCCATGCCAAAGTGCTGAACTTTACCTCCAATCTGGGCAGTCTGGTGCTGTTTATTATCGGCGGTAAAGTGGTGTGGAGTATCGGTTTGGTGATGCTGGTCGGCCAGGTTCTCGGTGCGCGTATGGGAGCACATATGGTGCTGACCAAGGGCCAGAAGCTGATCCGGCCGATGATCGTGGTAGTTTCGCTGATCATGAGCTGCAAGCTGCTGTACGACAATCACGGTGCAGAAATCCAGCAGTGGCTGGCGTTGCATTTTTAACAGTCCAAAGGGCGGCACGCGGCAAGATATCAGGTATAATTGCCACCTTAATTTTGTGGTTATTTGAGTTTTTTTATGCCAGACACCCATCAATATTCACAACTGATTGAAGTTTTTAACCAGTGCTTCAGCGATGATTACAATACTCGCCTGGTAAAAGGCGATGATGAGCCGATCTATCTGCCGGCCGATGAAGCGCTGCCGTACAACCGCATCGTTTTTGCCCATGGTTACTATGCCAGCGGAATGCATGAAATCTCCCACTGGTGCATTGCCGGTGCTGAGCGCCGCAAACTGGTGGATTTTGGCTACTGGTATTGCCCGGACGGGCGCGATGCCAAGACGCAAAGCGCATTCGAAGCGGTCGAGATCAATCCACAGGCACTGGAGTGGATGTTCTGTGTCGCCGCCGGTTTCCCGTTCAACGTCAGTTGCGACAATCTCAACGGGGATTGCGAACCGGATCGCATCACATTCCAGCGCAAAGTGCGTACCCGCGTACTGGAACTGTTGGAACAGGGAATACCCACAAGACCTGCACGCTTTATTCAGGCGCTACAATCGTTTTACAATACGCCTCCGCTGGCGGCTGAGCATTTCCCTTACCCGGAAGATCTCTGAGGCAACGCCTGTTTTTTAATGAGGACGTTTGATGATCGAAGAATTCGAAGCGCGCATTCTGGCGCTGATTGATGACATGGTAGAACACGCCAGCGATGATGAACTGTTTGCCGGTGGCTACCTGCGCGGTCATCTCACGCTGGCGGTGGCTGAAGCCGAAGCGCACGACGAACATAGCGCCGCACAGCTCAAAGTCTGGGTGCAGAGCAGCCTGGATAAAGCCATTGCCGCCGGTGAGCTTTCCCCGCCAGACCAAGTATTGGTGCTGGGCATGTGGGAAAGGCTGTATCAGGCAGCACTTCCCACTGCGTAATTTATAGGGTTCAGCGTGCTGAACCCGCTTTCCCAGCGTTAAACCGCACGCCCTTTCAGCAACTTCCTGACCCACAGGCGATTCGGGTTCAGCGCCGCCAGCATTTCAGCATCACCTGGCAGCGGTTCGCCAAACAGCTGTGCCGCCAGAATTTCTGCCGCCAATGGGGCTGAACACAGGCCACGCGATCCCAATGCGCCAATGATGAACAGCCCCGGATAGACCGGTGCATCGGCAATGGCCGCCCCGCGCAGGCGTTGCTGTTGTAAATCCGCGTACTGCGCCAACGTGGCGGCATAATCCGGCAGTGCCCCCACCATTGGCATATGGTCACGAGTGGCACTGCGCACGCCACAGCGCGCCTGCTGGTCACTGATATCCACCTGCTGCGGCCAGGTTTGGTCCGGTAGGCAACGCAGCAAACGCGCGCGGTTGTCCTGCTGTTCGCTCTCACGATATTCCGTGCTGGCTTCTCCACGCTGATAGCTGGCACCAATGCAGTGCTGCTGGTTGGCTGGGTTGACCGGCGTCAGATAACCGTCGTAACACAGCACCTGTTTCAACCTGCTCAGCGCTGGCGTGGTAGGAATATGTGAAACCTGGCCGCGCACCGCCGTTACCGGCAGCATTGCACTTTGTGCCAGTGTGGGTAACTGATGGCCGTTTGCCAGGATCACCGTGGCGTGTTCGCTGGTGTGCCCCGTGGCGAACCGCAGTTGCCAGTGATCATCGGTACGCTGTAGGTCAGTGAGCCTATGTTGATAATGGCAAACCAAGCCTTGTTGCTGAGCCAAAGCCAGTGCGGCGCGAGTCAGAGCAGCAGGGCATAGCCAACCGCCCATCGGGTAACGGATGCCGCCAAAGCCGGTATCGATGCCGCATAATTCGCTGAGCGTGCCGCGATCGGCCGCTTGCGCCAGCGTGGGTGGCCAGCTAACGGCCAGGATCTTGGCAATTTTCCCGGCACTTTTTTCGTCATAGGCCAGTTGGCTGACGCCACACCACTGATGATCGAACTCAACCCCTTGTTGCAGCAAGGCATCGTACTGACGGCGGGCGAAAGGGAAGGCGGCGCTGAAGAAGCCTTCCAGCGCATCGCCCCGGCCATTCAGCAGGGGATAAAGCGCACCTTGGCGGTTGCCAGAGGCTCCTTCTGCCGGTTGTGCATCGGCGCAATACAGCGTGACCTTGGCACCGCGCCGCAACAGGGCCAGCGCGGTGAGCGCACTGGCAACGCCGCCGCCGATAATCGCCACATCATCGGTATGTTGAGCCGCCGGGCGCAGAAACCACGGCTGCGGGTGGGGGGCGGGCGGCGTTTCTGCGGGTAAAGTGCCGGTCAGCATTTCGCGTTTCTGGCCAAAGCCTTTGCATTTGGCGACGGTAAAACCGGCCTGCTGCAAGCCACGGCGCACAAATCCTGCCGCGGTGAAGGTGGCAAAACTGCCTTCCGGGCGGGCAAAACGCGCCATCGCTGCAAACAGGAGTTCGCTCCACATATCGGGGTTTTTCGATGGCGCGAAGCCATCAAGGAGCCAGGCGTCGATTTGGTTATCCATGCTAGCATCGAAATGCGGCAACAGCTCGTTGACGTCGCCGAACCACAGATCGAGCGTGATGCACCCTTCGGCCAGCAGCAGGCGGTGGCAGCCCGGCAAGGGTAGCGGCCACTGGGCCCGCAGTTCGCTGGCATAGGCGGCCAATTCTGGCCACTGTGCGTGAGCCGCAGCGAGATCGGCTAACTGTAACGGGAATTTTTCGAAGCTGATAAAGTGCAGGCGCTGTAACGCCGCGTCAGGGGATTCTGCGCGAAAATGGGCGAAAGCCTGCCATAGGGTAAGAAAATTCAGCCCGGTGCCGAAGCCGGTTTCCGCCACAATAAACAGCGGGCGCCTATGCTGATTAAAACGCTGTGGTAACCGGTTGCCGTTAAGAAATACGTAGCGGGTTTCCTCCAGCCCATCCTGATTAGAAAAATAGACGTCATCAAACTGTTTCGAAACAGGTGTACCCTGTTCATTCCAGCTTAACGCTGCGGTTTGGATGGGGGTATGGCTCACGGTTTATTGCTCGTAATTCAAGGGGTGGCACGATTTTAGCGGCGGTGCTCTTGTGGTGCAAACCGGATAGATATAATACAGAATCATTCTGATCGGACTTGTTCGGCGTACATCTGTACGCTAAAGTGCGATGCAAAATCCCGAATGTAAAATTGTGGAAGAGGTATTGAATGAAACGTGCAGTGATTACTGGCCTGGGAATCGTCTCCAGCATTGGTAACAACCAGCAGGAGGTCCTGGCAAGCCTGCAAGAAGGACGCTCAGGGATCACCTTCTCTCAGGAGCTGAAAGATTCCGGCATGCGTAGTCACGTATGGGGCAATGTTAAACTGGACACCACCGGTCTGATCGACCGTAAAGTGATGCGCTTCATGAGTGATGCGTCAGTTTATGCCTATCTTTCCATGGAACAGGCGATCAAAGACTCCGGTCTGGCAGCCGATCAGGTTTCCAACGATCGTACCGGCCTGGTAGTTGGTTCTGGTGGCGGTTCTCCGCGTAACCAGGTTGCAGGTTCCGACGGCATGCGTGCCAAAGGTCTGCGCGGCGTCGGCCCTTATATGGTGACCAAGGCGATGGCTTCCGGCGTTTCTGCCTGCTTGGCCACGCCATTCAAAATTCGTGGTGTGAACTATTCCATCAGTTCTGCCTGCGCAACCTCTGCACACTGTATCGGCCACGCGATGGAACTGATCCAACTGGGCAAACAGGACGTAGTATTTGCCGGTGGCGGTGAAGAACTGTGCTGGGAAATGGCCTGTGAGTTCGACGCAATGGGCGCGCTTTCCACCAGCTACAACGACACGCCAGAAAAAGCCTCCCGTACTTACGATGCAGCGCGCGACGGCTTCGTTATCGCCGGTGGCGGCGGTATGGTGGTGGTTGAAGAGCTGGAGCACGCGCTGGCTCGCGGTGCCCATATTTATGCGGAAATCATCGGCTATGGCGCAACCTCCGACGGTGCCGACATGGTGGCACCATCAGGCGAAGGCGCAGTGCGCTGTATGAAAATGGCACTGCAAGGCGTTGATACCCCTATCGATTATATGAACGTACACGGTACTTCTACGCCGGTTGGCGATGTGAAAGAACTGGGTGCGATCCGTGAAGTGTTCGGTGATAACACCCCGGCGATCTCTTCCACTAAAGCTATGACCGGCCACTCACTGGGTGCGGCGGGCGTGCAGGAAGCGATCTACAGCCTGCTAATGGTTGAGCATAGCTTTATTGCGCCAAGCATCAACATCGATAACCTCGATGAGAAGGCGGCGGGCATGAATATCGTCACTGAGCCAACCCAACGTGAATTGACCACCGTGATGTCCAACAGCTTCGGCTTTGGTGGCACCAACGCGACGCTGGTGATGCGCAAGCTGCAAAAATAAGTTTTTCGCTGCGAAGTTTCAAAAATCGGGCACGCTAAAACGTGCCCGATTTTTTTGTGCCTGCAATCCACTTAGTTGACTGAAATCAAAGTATTTTTGGCTGGCAGGAAAGTTCTTGGGTCGCTTTGTCAGCAGGTGTAAATTTTATTCCTGTGGTGATTTTCTGCCGATATACTCGGCGAAGTTTACCCATTTGGAATCGTGGTATGTCGGCTTTGGCGTCCATCTCTTTATCCATGCATCGGCTACGCTTCGCGAAGAAACGGGCAGGCGTATGGCTATTGGCCGTCTGCTGGCTGTTGTTAAACAGTCAACTGGCTATCGCCAGCCACGGCTGTAATCTGCAATTCGCTGCCGAAGCACCAGCAGCGCAGCATATGATGCACATGCAGGCCAGCGAGCCGGCGATGGACAATATGCAGGCCGAAGGGCCGCTGTGTGAGCAACATTGCATTCCCGATCCGATGCAGCAGGATCACGGCAGTTTAGCCTTGGCAGCGATCTTGCCTGCCAGCGGCGAACTGCTGGTGGCAGCACCCACCCAGCAGGTGCAATTCTCTCGCGCTGATTGGCAAACCCCTCCAATAGCAGGCCCTCCGGCAGAGATCGTGTTCTGCCGGTTCCGTGAATAGCCAAACCCTCCGCTTTGCCGTCCAAGACGGTAACTCGTGTTGTTTATTGACTATTCCACGGAGCTTTCTTTATGCGTAACTTATTTGCTGCTGTTTTCATTTCTCTGTTTTTCTCTTCTGCCGCCGTTGCTGAGCAAATGCAACATCATCAACATGCTGCACCCGCAGAGGCCACCGTCTATCACTCTACAGGTGTCGTTAAAACCTGGAGCGATATGAAGGTGTTGCTCGCTCATCCGGCGATCCCGGCCTTGAGTTGGCCGCCAATGACCATGAATTTTCTTCAGCCCCAACCGCCGTTTAAGCCGTTGGCCGCAGGAGCCCAGGTTGATTTCAGCTTCCGTCAGGTTGACGGTGGTTATCAACTGACGGCCATCAGCGCCAGCCAACAATAACGGGGGCACTATGTCCAAATTACTTTCTCACCCATTGCAGGTGGGTTGGCTGCTGCTCGCCTGTTATACGGGGAATATGCAGGCTGCCGCATTGACGCTGGAGCAATCACTGGCCGCGGCCGAGCGCTACTCGGCCGAGCTTTCTGCCAACCAGCATCAGGTGAATGCCTTGCAGAACATGGCCGATTCGGCGATGCAATTACCCGATCCCAAATTAAAGGTCGGGATTGAGAACGTGCCGGTGCAAGGTAACAACGCCCGGCGTTTGACCCGCGAGGGCATGACCATGGAGCGGGTTGGCATCATGCAGGATTACGTCAGCAGCAGTAAACGCCAGCGCAAAGCAGATACGCTGCGCGCCGAGGCGAGTAAAACCGCGGCGGGCAGCGCCGCCATCCGTGCTCGCTTGCAACAACAAACCGCGCAGGCGTGGCTGGAGTTGGCGTTAAGCCAGCAAACGCTGAAGGATAGCCAAACGCTGGTCAAAGAGAGCGAACGCCAGATCGCCGCGCAGCATAGCGGCGTAGCCAGCGGCAGTTCACCCGCCACTAACGTGATCGACGCGCGTTTGACCTTGTTGGCGATGCAGGATCGGCTTAGTGAAGCAGAGCGTGATGTTGCTATCGCACAGGCCCGCCTGACGCAGTTAACCGGCCAGCCTGAAGCCAGCACTGGCGGCGTGTTGCCGCACTTTGAACGCTTACCGGCGGAAAACCACCTGTTGCAACAGGCGATCAAACAGCACCCGGAAGTGGTACAGGCCAGCCGCGAAGCCGACGTGGCGAAAGCCCGTTCGGCCCAGTCGGAAATCGCCGCGATCCCAGACGTGGGGGTTGAGGTGTATTACGGCAAACGGGCCGATGGCTATGAGGATTTGGCCGGGGTGATGTTCACCGTCGATCTGCCAGTGTTCCGCTCACAGCGGCAAGACAAAGATCATGCCGCCGATCTCTCCCGCGCCATGGAAGCCAACGATCAACTGACGTTGCTGATCCGCGATCATCAGACGCAGCTCGATACGCTGCTGGCTCAATATCAGGCGGTGCAGGCCCAATGGCAGCGCCAGCAGCAACAGGCCATTCCGTTGCAACAACAGCGAGTGGCGCTGCAACTGGCGCAATACCGCAGTGGCAAAAGCGAACTTTCGTCGGTGCTGGAGGCGCGCCGGGCATTGCTCGACAGCCGTCTTGCTGCCGGTAAAGCAGCACGCGAGTTGGCGCAATTGTGGGCCGCGATCCGCTACCTTACTCCGCAGGAGATAGCACAATGAACATGCGTTTTAGCTTGGCGCTGTTGGCAGCGTTGGTGGCAGGCGGAATGGCCGGTTATTGGTTTGCCAATCAGCAACCGGCGGTAGCTAAACCCTCCGCCGAACGGCAGGTGCTGTACTGGTACGATCCGATGGTGCCCGGCCAGCGGTTTGATAAACCGGGTAAATCCCCCTTTATGGATATGGAACTGGTGGCGCGCTATGCCGATGAGCAGGAACAGGATGGAGGCGTCACCATCAGTGCGCGCCAGCAGCAAAACCTCGGGGTACGTACCGCAGCCGCACAGTTGCGTGAGCTGAAGGTGCAGATCAACGCTTACGGCAGCGTGGCGACCTACGAGCGCAGCGTGCAGGTGATCGCCGCACGTGCCAGCGGCCTGGTAGAGAAACTGTATGTGCGTGCCAGCCAGCAACAGGTCAAAAAGGGTGAAGCGCTGGCGCAACTGTGGATCCCGGATTGGGGGGCGGCGCAGCAGGAATACTTAGCGATCCGCACGCTGGGGGATAGTGCGCTGACCGCGGCCGCCCGTCAGCGTTTGGCACTGCAATTTATGCCGGAAGCGATTATTCACCAGGTAGAACGCAGTGGCAAACCGCAAACGCGCATTACCGTCAGCGCGCCGGAAAGTGGGTTTATCAACAAACTGGATGTGCGTGAAGGTGCGCAGGTTGTGGCTACGCAAGGGCTGTTTGAGCTGGCGAGCCTCGATCCGGTGTGGGTAGTGATTGATTATCCGCAGGCGCAGGCCGGTTTGTTGCGGGTGGGGGATGCGGTGCAGGCCAGTTCTGCCAGTTGGCCGGGGGAACGCTTCAGCGGCGAGGTGAGCGAACTGCTGCCGAATGTTGATCCACTAACGCGCACCTTCAAGGCGCGCATCGTGCTGCAAAACCCACAACAGCGGCTGAAACCGGGCATGTATCTGCAAGTGTCGCTGGCGGCAAACGCCGGGGCCAAACCGGTGCTGGCGATCCCACAGGAAGCGCTGATCGGCAACGGCGATCGTAACCGGGTGCTGGTGGCGGCAGGCAACGGCCATTTCACTCCGGTTGAGGTGGTGGCCGGGCTGGCGCAAAGCGGCTGGGTGGAGATCAAACAGGGGCTGCAAGCTGGGCAACAAGTGGTGACCTCTGGTCAGTTCCTGATTGATTCAGAAGCCAGCATGCGCAGCGCCCTGCCGCAGTTGGCCGGGGAGCCAGCGGTGAAACAGTATCAGGCGCAGGCGGTGGTTGAGGCGCTGGACGGCGATAACATCACGTTATCGCACGCACCGGTGCCGGAATTGCAGTGGCCCGCGATGACCATGGATTTCACCCTGCCGAAAGGCGGGTTACCTGCCGGGATCGGCATCGGCAGCAATGTGATGATCCACTTCAGCGTGGATGACAACGGCTCACACATCAGCCAAATCCTGCCGCAAGCCAAAGAGCACGGAGGTCACCCATGATTGCCTCGGTGATCCGTTGGTCGATACGCAATCGCCTGCTGGTGCTGCTGGCCTCAATACTGCTGGCCGCGTGGGGGATTTGGGCATTGCAGAAGGCTCCGCTGGATGCACTGCCCGATCTTTCCGATGTGCAGGTGATCGTGCGCGTTACTTATCCGGGGAAAGCACCGCAGGTGATTGAGGATCAGGTGACTTACCCGCTGACCACCACCATGCTGACGGTGCCGGGTGCCACCACGGTACGCGGTTTCTCGATGTTTGGTGATGCCTACATTTACATTCTGTTTGAAGACGGCACCGATCCTTACTGGGCGCGTTCGCGAGTGTTGGAGTCACTGAGTCAGGTGCAATCCTCTTTACCCGCGCAGGCGAAAGTGGCGTTGGGGCCAGATGCCACCGGTGTGGGTTGGATCTATGAATATGCGCTGGTCGATAAAAGCGGTAAACACAGCCTGGCAGACCTGCGCGCCTTGCAGGATTGGACGCTGAAGTTCGAACTGAAAACCGTCCCTAATGTGGCCGAGGTGGCCAGCGTTGGCGGCATGGTTCGTCAGTATCAGGTGGTGCTGAACCCAGAGAGTATGCGGGCGTTGAACATTACGCATCAGCAGGTGGTCAGTGCGATTCAGGATGCCAATCAGGAAGGCGGCGGGGCGTTGCTGGAGATGGGTGAAGCGGAGTATATGGTGCGCACCTCCGGCTATCTGAAAAAGCTTGATGACTTCAACAACGTGGTGATTACCGCGCGCGACGGCGTGCCGATCCTGCTCGCTCAGGTGGCAACGATGCGCGAAGGGCCGGAAATGCGCCGTGGTATTGCGGAACTGAACGGTGAAGGCGAAGTGGCCGGTGGCATTGTGGTGATGCGTTACGGCAAAAATGCGCTGGAAACCATCAAGGCGCTGAAGGTCAAGTTGCAGCAGATCCAGCAAACGTTGCCGCCGGGCGTGGAGATTGTGCCGGTTTATGACCGTTCCCAACTGATTGAAAACGCTATCGACACGCTGTCGTTCAAGCTGCTGGAAGAGTTTCTGGTAGTGGCGGTGGTCTGCACGCTGTTTCTGTCGCATTTCCGCTCGGCATTGGTGGCGATCGTCACTTTGCCGCTGGGGATCCTCGGGGCGTTTGTGGTGATGCACTATCAGGGCGTCAATGCCAACATCATGTCGCTGGGGGGGATTGCGATCGCCATTGGTGCAATGGTGGATGCGGCGATTGTGATGATCGAGAACATGCATAAAGTGCTGGAGCAGTGGCGACAGCGCCATCCTGGCCAACAGCCTACCTCGCAGGATTATTGGCGTATCTCCGAACAGGCAGCGGTGGAGGTTGGCCCGGCGTTGTTCTGCAGTTTGCTGATCATTACCCTGTCATTTATCCCGGTGTTCTCGTTGCAGGCGCAGGAAGGGCGGATGTTTGCACCATTAGCTTTCACCAAAACTTACGCCATGGCGGTCTCCGCCGGGTTGGGGATCACCTTGGTGCCAGTGTTAATGGGGTATTTTATCCGTGGACGTATTCCAGACGAGCACGCCAACCCGCTTAACCGCTGGCTGATCCGCCTGTATCAGCCGTTGTTGGCGGCGGTGCTGGCACGGCCAAAAACCACGCTGGGGATATCCGCCGCGCTGCTGGTACTGACCCTATACCCACTCAGCCGTTTGGGCAGTGAATTTATGCCGCCGTTGGATGAAGGGGATCTGCTGTATATGCCCTCCACTTTGCCGGGTATTTCTGCCCGCGAAGCGTCGCGCTTGTTGCAGTTGACCGATCGCTTGATCAAAACCGTACCAGAGGTGGATACGGTGTTTGGCAAGGCTGGCAGGGCAGAAACCGCCACCGATCCGGCACCGTTGACCATGCTGGAAACCACCATTCGCTTTAAACCACGTGAACAGTGGCGACCCGGCATGACCATGGACAAACTGGTGGCTGAGCTGGACGGCGTGGTGAAGGTGCCGGGCATTGCCAACGTCTGGGTGCCGCCGATCCGCAACCGGCTGGATATGCTGGCAACTGGCATCAAAAGCCCGGTCGGCATCAAGGTTAACGGCAGCAATATTGCCGATATCGAGCGCGCATCCAACCAGATCGAACAGGTGGTGAAGCAGGTTCCGGGGGTGACGTCGGCGTTGGCGGAGCGCATTGCCGGTGGGCGCTATGTGGATATTGATATCGATCGCCAGCGCGCGGCGCGTTATGGCGTTTCGGTTAAAGAGCTGCAATCGATCGTGGCGACGCTGGTGGGGGGTGAGAACATCGGTGAAACCATCGAAGGGCGTGCGCGTTACCCGATCAACGTCCGTTACCCGCGCGAGATCCGTGATTCGTTGCAGGCCTTGCGTGAACTGCCGGTGGTGACTGCGGCGGGCAGTCAGGTGCCGCTGGCAGAACTGGCGGATATTCGGTTAACCGAAGGCCCACCGATGCTGAAAAGTGAAAACGCCCGGCTTTCTGACTGGATCTATGTCGATCTGCGTGGGCGTGACCTAAAGTCGGCGGTGGAAGAGATGCAGCGGGCGGTTGCTCAGCAGGTGACCTTGCCTGCCGGGGTTTCTGTCAGTTGGTCTGGGCAGTTCGAGTATTTAGAGCGTGCCAGCGCCCAGTTGAAAATCGTGCTGCCGGTGACGCTCGGGATTATCTTCGTGCTGCTGTTTGTCACCTTCAACAGCGTGCGTGATGCGTTGCTGATCATGGCAACGCTGCCGTTTGCGCTGATCGGCGGGGTATGGCTGCTGTTCCTGCTCAATTACAACCTGTCGGTGGCCGGTGCGGTGGGGTTTATCGCTCTGGCGGGCGTCGCGGCGGAGTTTGGCGTCATTATGGTGCTGTATCTCAATCAGGCGCTGGCCAAACATCGTCAGCCCGGCGAGCCGTTAAGCCAGCAGCAACTGATGGTGGCTATCAGCGAGGGGGCGGTGTTACGCGTCCGGCCAAAGGTAATGACGGTAGCCACCATTATGGCCGGCTTGCTGCCGATCATGTGGGGCGGCGGTGCGGGTTCGGAGGTGATGCAGCGGATTGCCGCACCGATGATTGGCGGGATGGTGAGCGCGCCGCTGTTGTCGATGCTGGTGATCCCGGCGGTGTATTTGTTGTTGCATAGGAAGCGTTAGGGGAGTGCAGGGGGTTATTTCGTGCGCTAAATATTTTGTGTTTATTTTAAAACAGGATTAACGCGCCCGAGCAGGGGGCTCAAGAGCCAGCCCCCTGCACCCCGGCCCTTGCCATATCAGGCGGTCGCTGCGCGACTTCCCTCACTCCGCCACAGCGCATTTCGCCTATGCGCCGTGTCTCCGTTCGGCACCTTCAATGGCATCAGCATCCGTGCTCATCTCACTGATTGAGTGGTTTGAAATGTATAGAAGCGGCATCAAGATGTGACTCTACAGCTTTGAGATTACTGCACCAAAAACGCCTTAAATTGTGGCGTCATTACCGCGCTGAAACCGTCATCGGTCTTGCTGATCAAGTACACCGCCAGCCCTTGCTCTTCTGCCAGTTTCAGTGCTTTTTCCGTGCCCAAAACCATCAACCCGGTATCCCAACCGTCGGCTTCCAGCGCCGTGGGGGCGATCACCGTGGCGGAAACCAGCCGGTGATTAATCGGGCGGCCGCTGGTGGGATCGATCACATGGGAATAACGTTGCCCGTCCTGTTCGAAATAGTTACGGTAACTGCCCGAGGTGCTGATGCCATAACCTTGTAGATCGACCATGGCCTGTACCGCGTTCTCACGATCGGTGGGTTTCTGAATGGCGACGCGCCAAGGCTTGCCCTGACCGTTGACGCCGCGTGAGGACACCGCACCGCCCACTGACACCAGATAGTTGGTAATGCCCTTACGCGCCATCAGGCGTACCAACTGATCCACGCCATAACCTTCCCCCAGCGTAGAGAGATCGACATACATCTCCGGCAACTCTTTCTGTAGCCATTCACCACGGTTATCGCTAAGCAGTTTCAGGTGTTGCAGACCCGTATTGCGTTTGGCCGCCTCGATTTGCTGCTGCTGTGGGGCTTTCACCGCACGCTTATCCGGGCCGAAGCCCCACAGGTTCACCAGCGGGCCGACGGTGATATCCATCGCGCCACCGGTATCGCGGCCAATCCGCTGGGCCATCAGAATGATATCGGCCATGCCGCGTGGAATGGGTTGCGGTTCACTTCTGTGATTCTGGTTGAAACGGGATAACACCGAATTCGGGCGATAGGTGGAGATATCGTCGTTGGCCTGTTCCAGCAGGGCATCGATCTCCTGCTGCAACTGCTGTTTATTCTCATCAAGATCGCCACTGATCTTCACGCTGTAGAAGGTGCCCATGGTTTTGCCTTCAAGGTCGATTTGCGGGCGTGTCTCGGTGTCATTACAGGCGGCAAGCAGGGTGAGTGCTGCGGCCAGCAGTAACCGGTTGGCAAAAGTCATGGGCGGATCCTTAAAAGTAAATAGAGATGATGGATATAGAACAAAGCATGGCAAATGAAAAGCTTTTTAAGTGGCGTAATTTGCGCGCTTCGGCTAACGTCTTTGGCCTGCATTCTGGCTGTTTTGATAAGCGAAAAATATGAGTTCAAATGCTGTAACCCGCCTGTTGAGGCCGTTTCTTTACGATCGCTTTTTGCACGCGTTGCTGCTGATCGGCGTAGTGCTGTTTGCTATCAAACCGCAGCCGCTGGTGCAGTTTATCGACTGGCGCACCATTATCACTCTGCTAGGTCTAATGCTGCTGACCAAGGGCGTGGAGGTGAGCGGCTATTTCGATTTTATTGGCCGCCAGATCGTCAACAGGCTGCGCAGTGAGCGCTGGTTGGCGCTGTTTCTGGTGTTTTCCGCCGCGTTGCTGTCATCATTTCTGACCAACGATGTGGCGCTGTTTATCGTGATTCCCCTGACCATCACGCTGAAAAAACTCTCTTCGTTGCCGGTTAATCGGCTGATTATCTTCCAGGCGTTGGCGGTGAATGCGGGTTCATTGCTGACGCCGATCGGCAATCCGCAAAACATCCTGCTGTGGAGCAAGTCATCACTGTCATTCCTCGGGTTTATCGGCCAGATGGCTCCTTTCGGCGCGGTGATGATGCTCAGCTTGCTGGTGGTGACCTGGTTCAGTTTCCCGGCGCGCGATATTGTTAAAAAGGCCCAAGCCCAGAGTTACCCTTACCAAAAGCACCTGTTGCTCAGTTGTGTGGGGTTGTATGGGGTGTTCCTGGCCTGTCTGGATTTTGCGCTACCGCTTTACGGGCTGTTGGCGGTGTTTGTCGGTTTCCTGCTGTTGGCCCGGCGGGTACTGCTGCAAATCGATTGGAGCCTGATTTTTGTATTTATCGCCATGTTTATCGATGTCGGGTTGTTCACCCGGTTGCCGGTGATGCAGCCGTGGTTTAACCACATCGCCGCGCTGCCAGAGGGGGCAGTCTATGCGTTGGGCATTGGCCTGTCACAAATCATCAGTAATGTGCCCGCCACCATTTTGCTGCTCAACTATGTGCCTTCCAGCGCCTTGGTGGCCTACGCGGTGAACGCCGGGGGCTTCGGGTTGGCGATCGGTTCCTTGGCCAACCTGATTGCGCTGCGTATGGCGGGGGATCGGCGGATCTGGCTGCGTTTCCATTATTATTCGCTGCCGTTTCTGGCATGGGCGGCGTTGGTCGGCTGGTTACTGTTGTGACGCCGCGGGTGGCCCCGCGGCTTGAGGGTTAACCGCGTGCGGCCAGCAGGCAGATGCTGCGGGTAACCTGATAAGACTTCACAAAGGAGCTGATTGGCAGGAACTCGAAGCGCGAATGGAAGTTGTGCGCGCCGGTAAAGTAGTTCGGCGTGATCAGGCCACGGCTGGAAAGCGCCGCACCGTCGGTACCACCGCGCATTGGGATCACTTTCGGCGTAATGCCATGGGCGGCCAGTGCACCAAAAATCAGCTCGATGGCGCGTTTGTCCTCGCCGATGGAGTTGCTGATATTGCTGTAAATATCCTGCACCGTGCAACTGACCTTGGCGCGCGGATAGTTGGCTGCCACCTGCTGCACCACTTCTTGCAAACGCGCCTTACGCTGGTTGAAGGCGGCCAGATCAAAATCGCGGATCGACACTTTCAGCGTGGCATTATTCGAATTAGCCACCATATCGTTGAACCAGAAATAACCTTCGCGCCCTTCGGTGTGCTCTGGCGTATCCTGAATATCAAACTGGTTGATGATATCGGTGGCGATGCGGATTGGGTTAATCAGCACGTTTTTTGCCGACATCGGGTGCGCCGTCACGCCCTCAATGCGGATTTCCGCCCCGGCGGCGTTGAAGTTTTCATACACCACTTCGCCCAGTTCGCAGCAGTCGATGGTATAGGCGAAATCAACGTCAAAGCGCGCCAGATCCAGCGCTTTAGCCCCGCGCAGGCCGACTTCTTCGTCCGGCACGAAAGCCACCACGATATCGCCGTGGCGATCGGTAGCGCTCAGATTCGCCAGCAGCGTCATCACCACGGTCACCGCCGCTTTATTGTCGGCACCGAGCACGCTGGTGCCATCGCTGAAAATAATCTCTTCATTAGGATAAGCCAGAATTTCCGGGTGCTCGGTGGTGCGCAGCCAGATATCCTGCTCAGCGTTCAGGCACAGATCTTCGCCGGTAAAGCGCAGGCGCTGTGGGTGGATCTCGGCGGCCAAACCTACGTCAACGGTATCAATATGGGTGATAAAACCGATGCGTGGCGCGCCGGGCTGATTGCCGGGCTTGCGGGCGGTGACGGTGGCGTGTTCGTCGACCAGCACGTCCTCCAGCCCAAGCTGACGCAGCTCAGTGGCTAACAGTTGCGCCATATCATGCTGACCCGCCGTGGTGGGCAGTGTAGTGGCCGCGGCATCACTTTGGCTGGTGACCGCCAGATAACGGAAAAAACGTTCGGTAAGTTGTTCGGCAATAGCGTTGCTCATTAAGGTTCCTCGTGATCGGCAATACAAAGGTTTTAAAGCCAAATCAGTCGGTTGTCCAATGCAATAATGGTTAGCCACGGGCAATTTTGCTCAGTTGCTCAACGGCTGCGCTGATTTCTCCCGGCGTCAGGGCCGAGAAGCCCAGTAGCCAACCGTCGCGCCTGGCCTGTGGCGTCATAAACAGTGCTGTCAAGCCGGGGGTGATCACCCCCAACTGTTGTGCTTGCCGGGTTAAGCTAGCTTCCTGGCCGGGCGGCAGCCAAAGGGTCAGTTGCAAGCCACCGCTTGCCGGTTGTGGTGTGGCGAAGTTCTTCAGCCGCTGTTCTACCTGCGTCAGCAGCCAGTCGCGGCGGCTGCGATAGAGCTGGCGCATGTAACGGATATGCGCCGCAAAATGCCCCTGCTGGATAAACTCTGCCGTCACCGCCTGCATCAGTTGGGCACTGTGGCCGTCGTACAGCGTGCGGGCGGTAGTGAATGCGGTGACCAGCTCTGGCGGCACAATCAGATAGGCCAGCCGTAGCGAAGGGAACAGCGTTTTGGAAAAGGTGCCGAGATACAGCACATTGCCGTGGCGATCCTGGCTCTGCATGGCGGGCATCGGCTGGCCGTCGTAGTGAAACTCGCTGTCGTAATCATCCTCAATAATCCAACTTTGCTCACGCCGCGCCATCTCCAGCAGGGCCAAACGTCGCGGCAAGCTGAGCGCCACCCCGGTAGGGTAATGATGAGCGGGAGTCAGATAGATCAGGCGTGGAATGGGCAATGCGCTATCGGGCCGCAGGCCTGCCTCATCGACATTGACCGGGATCAGATGGGCTCCAGCGCTGGTAAAAGCGTTTCTGGCCCCGAGGTAACCGGGTTCTTCCATCCATACCTTGTCGCCATGATCGAGTAACAGAGTGGCGATCAACTGCAATGCCTGCTGTGAACTGGTTAACACGATGACCTGCTGCGCATCACAGTTCACCCCGCGAGTTTGAGCAACGTAACCGGCAATGGCTTCACGCAGTGGCAGGTAACCTTGCGGGTCGCCGTAGCGCAGCAGCTTTTCACCGCGCACGCGCAGTTGCTGAGCGGTGAGCTGTTTCCACAGTTTCAACGGGAATGCCCGCAGATCTGGTGAACCGGCGGCAAATGGCAAGGGTTGCTGCGGATCGTGGCAGCCACCGGTTTGCAGAATCGATGTGCCACGCTGCGACAGCCGCAACTGGCCAGTCATTTTGCGTACTGCTACCGGCTTGACGATTTGGATAGCGACAAAGGTGCCTTTGCCCACCCGACGCTGTAGATAGCCTTCGGCTTCCAGTTGTGCATACGCTGCTTCGGCGGTAACACGCGAAACTCGCAGGTCTGCGGCTAACAGGCGTGAAGAGGGCAACCGTTGGCCTGCGCTTAACGCACCGCTGTGGATCGCGCTGCGCAAGGTGCTACAAACCCGTTCGCGTAGCGTAGCGGCAGCGTTTTCCGGCTGTTGAAACAGGGTCAGCAACACCTGATGCATGATCGGTCTTATCATTGAGTGAGAATTGGTATCAATGATAAGACCAAAATCGGGCATGATTGTCACTCGTCTTTCTGCACAGGAACCTTCGCTATGACCACTGTATCACTCGTTCTGGCTTTCCCCCCCGCTAGCGCCGCACAAAGCCTGGATTATCTGGCGGCCAAGCTCAGTTATTACGCCGATTCATCGGATGTGGCAGAGGATTTACGCAACGGCATCAGCGGCATAGTGGTGATCGATACCCGCGCCGAAGCGCTGTATGCCGCCGGGCATATTCCCGGGGCAGTCAGCTTCCCGCACCGCCTGATGGATGAACAGAGCACTGCCGCACTGGATCGGGGCAAGGTTTATGTCACCTACTGCGACGGCATCGGTTGCAACGGTTCCACCAAAGGCGCTTATAAACTGGCAAAACTGGGGTTTCGGGTGAAGGAACTGATCGGCGGGCTGGACTTCTGGCAACGCGATGGCCATCCGCTGACCATCGGTGTTGAAACAGGAAGTATGCAAGGGCAGAGCAACGTCGCGGAGTGCGGCTGCTAAAACAGCCAGATCAGTAGCAGGGCCAGCACCAGGAGGATGGCAATCAGCACCAGGGGTTTACTGAACGTGGCTTGCAGTGGCTGTGGCAGTGCAGCAATCAGCGAATGGATCAGCGGTTGCGGCGGCACGTTTTCATTGGTTAACGGCTGACCATGGCTTTTCTCCAGGCGGCGGGTAAACAACTGCTGAATAACATCGTTGATCTGCGTATGGGTCAGCGGTGTATTCAGGCCGCTGCTGAAACGCGTCTGGCAATAGTCGCTGAGCTGTTGCTGTTCCTGCTGGTCTGCCGGTTGTTTCAATACCACCAACAGGTTGTGCAACGTGGGGGCACTTTGTGGGCTGAGCGCTACTTTCACCTGCAAGAATTGGCTGAGTAGCTGGAAATGGCGCGCGGGCAGCGGATCGTTGGTGTTTACCCCCACCAGGTCGAACAGCGCCTGCCAGATTTTGAGCGGCGCTTCACCGGTAGCGGCGCTGAGTTTGGTCACCTGCTGTTGCAGATGCTGGTGTTCCGCAGGCAGTAATGGGCGATCGCTGGTGATGGTTTGCTGTGGATGAGGGATGGCCAGGCCGCCGGTTTGCAGCAGGTTCAGCACCTGTTGCAACTGCGGGGTGCTTAACTGGCTCAACACCGTGTGGCCAAACTGCTGACGGATAAAATCACTCACCGCCAAGCGGTTATTACCCTGCGGTAACAGATCGGTCAATTGTTGCAGTAATTGACGGCTGGCATGGCTTTGCTGCGCTAGGGTAAGACGGTTCTGTAACAACTGTTCAGCCGGTTGGAAATGGCGTGCCAGCAGTTCGCTGCTGTTGTCTGCCCCCAGTTCATGACGCAGGGTGGCCCAGATTTCTGCCGATTTGGCCGGGCTGAGCGCCATGATTTTTACGATCAGTTTTTCAAGCTGAGTACGCTGCGCCGGAGAGAGCGGGAGATCGTCGGAGTGCGGAACGTTGCCCTGGGCCGGAGGGTGATTAGGGGCGTTGGGGGCACCTGGCCCACTCAAAGGTTGCATATCACCAGTCCTTCGCGGCAAAGAGAATCAGTATACCCGGCGAGAAGCACAGGTTGAATCGGTCATGATACCTGTAATTCGGTGCTATCAATACCGCCATCAAGACATTTCTTTACAGGCCAATCGTTGCGTATCTGGTTTACGCCGCTAAGATAAGCGCAGATACGGGATTGGGAAGGTTATGATTAATCGTCAGCGGATTGCAAAATGGTTTTTATGCCTGGCTTGCCTGGTAATGCTCACCTGCATTACACAGCGCATGGCGGGTTTGCATGCGTTGCAATTGGCGATGGGGTTTTCCTCCGCGAGCGCCAGCCCAACACAACTGACGGATGAGGCTGAAACGGCAACCACTCCCTGTGAGTTGAGCGCCAAGTCGTTGCTGGCGGCACCGCCGGTGATGTTTGAAGCCCTGCTGTTTGGCCTCGGTATGTTGCTGGTATTACTGGCGCCCATCATTGCTCCGCGCTTGCGCATCCCACCGCCTCGGGTTATTTCCCCCACCACCCTTAGGGTCCATCTTCGATTATGCGTGTTCCATGAATGAGTTAATCCCCCGTCATATTCGGTGATTAATTAATTTATGGAGAAAAAACATGTTGAATATCATCAGGCTGGCCTTTTCCTGCCTGCTATTACTGTGGCAACCTGCGTTACAGGCGGCGGACAGCGGCTGGCTGCAAAGCCCGCAAAACCATCACGCTAAAGTCAGGCTGCGTGCCGATACCAGCAACGGCGCTGAAACCCGCGTATTGCTGTCTGTGGAACTGGAAAAAGGCTGGAAAACCTACTGGCGATCGCCGGGGGAAGGCGGTATTGCGCCCGCGATCGTCTGGCAGGGCGATCCCCCTGCGGCAACCTGGTTCTGGCCGGTTCCCCAACGTTTTGACGTGGCAGGGATTTCCACCCAAGGCTATCACGATCGGGTGACCTTGCCGATGGTGCTGAAAGGGAGCGCCCCTCAGCAACTCGCGGGCACGCTGACGCTCTCGACCTGTAACAACGTCTGTATTCTGACCGATTACCCGTTCAGTCTGGACCTTGGTGCGCCGAACGATGCGCAGTTCAACCACGATTTCGCCCAAGCGATGGGGCAGGTGCCGATTGCCAGCGGGCTGATCGACAGTATTCGTGCCGGTTATCAGCACGGCGAGCTGCAAATCAGCGCTGAACGTGCGGCGGGCTGGCAACAGCCGGAGCTGTTTTTCGACACTCTAGAGGATGCCGCTCTGGGTAAACCTAAGGTGAGCCATGATGGCGAGAACCTACAGGCGCGCATCCCGGTCAGCGACGGCTGGGGTGACGCGGCCCCCGATCTGCGCGGTAAAACGCTGCGGTTGGTGGTCAGCGATGGCGGAGTGGCGCAGGAAGCGATGGTAACCATCGGTGAGCCGCTCGGATTGTCTCCTTTAACCAGTTTCTCATTATGGCAGGCGGTGCTGATGGCGCTGGCCGGTGGCTTTATCCTTAACCTGATGCCCTGCGTGCTGCCGGTATTGGGGATGAAGCTGGGCTCGATTTTGCAGGTAGAGCACCGCGATCGGCGCAGCGTGCGTTTGCAGTTCCTGGCATCATCCGGCGGTATTGTGGCGTCGTTTATGGCGCTGGCGTTGCTGATGACGCTGTTACGGCTGAGCAATCACGCGCTCGGCTGGGGCATTCAGTTCCAGAATCCGTGGTTTATCGGCTTTATGGTGTTAGTCACCTTGCTGTTTAGCGCCAACCTGTTCGGCCTGTTCCATCTGCAACTCTCTTCCTCGCTCAATACCCGGCTGGCGACTCATAACGGCCATGGCCTGAGTGGGCATTTCTGGCAAGGGGCTTTTGCCACGCTGCTGGCGACACCGTGTTCCGCCCCCTTCCTGGGAACGGCGGTGGCGTTTGCCTTGGCGGCACCGCTGCCGGTGCTGTGGGGCATGTTTGTCGCGCTGGGGATCGGCATGAGTTTGCCGTGGCTGTTCATCGCCGCCTGGCCCGCATTGGCGCTGCGCTTGCCGCGTCCGGGCCGTTGGATGAACGGTATGCGCCTGGTGCTTGGCCTGCTGATGTTGCTGTCTTCGCTGTGGCTGCTCAGCCTGCTGAGTAATCATATTGGCATGTTACCGACTCTGATTACTGGTGCGGTGTTGATGCTGGGTCTGCTGCTGGCGGTCTGGCAACGGTTGGGATGGCGTACCGCGGCCAGCGTGGTGGTGGCAGGACTGGCACTGCTTATCGGTTCGTTCAGCGCTGGCCTGTGGCGGCAACCGCTGCATGACAATATTGCTTGGCAGCCGTTGTCTGAGCAGGCCATCACTCAGGCACTGGCGCAACACAAACGGGTGTTTATCGATGTGACCGCCGACTGGTGTGTCACCTGCAAAGTTAACAAGCTCAACGTACTGATGCGCGAGGACGTGCAACAAGCCCTCAGTGCCGAGGATGTGGTGGCGCTGCGCGGTGATTGGAGCCGCCCATCAGCGACGATCTCCGCCTTCCTGCAACAGCGCGGTAGCGCCGGGATCCCGTTCAACCAAATCTATGGCCCCGGCAGCCCTCATGGGGAGGTGATGTCACCGCTGTTAAGCCGTGACGCCGTGCTGAAAGCTCTCGCTACTGCCAAAGGAACCGAACAATGAAAGCATTACTGATTTTGCTGATACTGATAATCACCCCAACCTGGGCCGCTGAACCCTTTACTGCCGAGCAGGAGGCGCGGATTAAGGTGCTGATCCGCGAAACGCTGATTGCCAACCCGCAGATTCTGGCGGAAGCGGCTGATGCCTGGCAGCAGCAAACCAGCAATCAGGTGATCAAACAACAGGAAAAAAACCTGTTTAACGATCCAGCCAGCCCGCGTTTGGGAGCCAAAAATGCCAAACTGACGCTGGTAGTGTTTACCGACTACAACTGCCCGTACTGCAAACAGTTTGATCCGTTGCTGGAGAAGATCGTCAAGCAATATCCCGAGGTGGCGCTGGTGATGAAACTGGTGCCCTTCAAGGGCGAAAGCTCGATCGCCTCGGCCCGCGTTGCGCTAACCACCTGGCAACAGCACCCGGAACAGTTTTGGCCGCTGCATGAGCGTTTGATGGCCAAAAAAGGCTTTCACGATAATGCCAGTATTGCGGCGGCTCAGCAGAAAACCAGCGTTACGCCGGTTTCACCCAGCGAGCAGAGCATGACCACGTTGCGTGCCAACATGCAACTGGCAGAACAGTTGGGGGTGCAGGGCACGCCCGCGACCCTGATTGGCGACCAGATCTTGCCGGGCGCGGTATCCTATGAGGATCTGGAGGCACTCGTGAAGCAGCAATTGGCAAAGGTGAAAAATGGCTAAGCTAACGCGTTGGGCGCGTGAGTTGCTGGTACTTGCGATGATTGTGTGGGCTGTGATGCTGGCCATGGATTGGCTGCGTGCGCCGCAGGCTCCCCCGGCTTTCAATAACCAGATGCTGGAAACGCTCGACGGTGTGCCGGTATCACTGGCACAGCTCAGCCAAAGCAAACCGCTGCTGGTTTACTTCTGGGCCAGTTGGTGCGGCGTTTGCCGCTTTACAACGCCAAACGTCGCCAGACTGGCGGCCAACGGCGGCAATGTGCTGACCGTGGCGCTGCGTTCCGGTGATGATCGGCAGGTTGAGCAGTTTCTGGCTCACAAACAGTTACGGCTACCGGTGGTTAACGATCGGCACGGCGAGCTGTCGGCACAGTGGCAGGTGGGCGTGACGCCAACCTTTGTGGTGATTTCACAGGGCAGGGTGGTGCAGAGCACCACCGGCTGGACCAGCTACTGGGGCATGAAACTACGGCTGTGGTGGGCAGCGGTTTAATTGCTCTGCACCTCGGTGATTGCCCGGCATAGCCGGGCGATCCCTTCCTCGATTAACTCTGGCGGCAAGGTTAATACTGAGAAGGCGTGAAGGGCGAGGTAACAGCAACCATAGCCTAAGTTTTAATTATCAATGTTCTAATAACATTTTGTTTTATAATAAAAAACTGGTTTCCAGGGATTGAAAAATAAATAATCATCTATTTTGAAAATGTTACTTTATGAAGGATTGTCAGAGACTATTGATAAGGCTAAAATGGTAGCATTATGCGGGTTATTAAATTAATATTGAATTTGCATTTGCATTTGCATTTGCATTTGCATTTGCATTTGCATTTGCATTTGCATTTGCATTTGCATTTGCATTTGCATTTGCATTTGCATAATACAATTTATCATAAGCAAACATGGATACAAATTATGTCTATCATTGATAAAGAAAATGGACGATGGATTCAAAGAGGAGTGGCAAAAAGTAAGTTTCTTTATAAGTATATGGATTCTAAAAAAGAATATCATATGAATAGTTTAAAGGAAAGGAGAGTGTTTCTTAGTGCTAGGGGAAGTCTCAACGATAAATCTGAATTTTTCACGCAAGAAATAACACAAAAGAATGTTTCAAAATATCTTTCTCAATGTATTAATGTGAATGCGGATGCTATTTATAACAACTTAATTTATAGAGATATGTTAAATAGGATGTATTATGATCTTTGTTGTATGAAAAAAATACAGGAGTCGTATGGTATATATTCCATGACATCAGAACCTCGCTCGGAGAGTATGTGGGCGCATTATGGAAATCATCACAAGGGTTTCTGTCTTATAATAATCTGCAACCCAATTTGGGATGGGGTTTTTAAGGTGAGATACTCTAATTATCCACCAAGTATTAATGACATGTCAGATCGGAAACATCCATTAAAGGATACTGACGGTTTTCTTTTTCAAGGGCTGATCACAAAAAGGTTGTCATGGGAGTACGAGAAAGAATACAGACTGATAAATACGAAAATTGGTTCCGGTGGTAAATTAATACCAATTGAAAGCGTTTCTATCACTTCAAATCCAATGCGTATATGTGGTGTTATTTTAGGATGTGATATGGATAAAAATGATGAAGAAAAGGTTATTTCTTATATGGGGGAGCATGACTTGATATTTAAATGTCATCTACCATCAGGGAGAAGTGGACGATTGAGGATTTATAAATATGACAAGAGTAAAAGAATCCTTAACAAAGTCGCAATGTACTAATAATTAGTGTTAATTCATAATGTATACTAGGGGTTTTCAAAAATATAGTTTTTAGTATCTGTAGGTTATTGTAATTCCGGATGCCAGCTAACCTGCTATTTTTGGCATGATTATCGTAAATTTTTTTTGGAAATTACATCCGGAAAGTGATTTTTGTTGGTGAGGTAGCGGTTGTTCGTGTGTGTTTATTCATTATTTTCCACAATAGTTCAATCGTCGGGTTATACGGTGGTAGGTAATGCAGTTCGATATTGCTCGCATACGCCCAGTTCTTCACTAACTCAACTTTGTTATAACTCGCTCCATAAAGGCGTCCTCATTAGTAGACTTATCTCTGGATAAGAAATTAAAGCAATGCGACAAAGACGGTGAGTTGTTTTTTTATATGGGATAAAAAAGGGGCCGATTGCGGCCCCTGAGTCCATCACTCTACCTTGGCGGCCTCCACGGTAATGCTGCGGCGCTTGCGGAATTTACGCAGCACCGGCGGCAGCACCAAAACGGCAACGGCCAGCACCAGCAGGCATTGCGCAATCGTGCTGCTCCACAGGATGCCGAATTCGCCGTTGCTGATCGACAGCGCGCGACGCAGGTTCTGCTCCAACATTTCTCCCAGCACAAAACCGAGGATCAGCGGCGACATCGGGAAATGCATCTTCCGCAGCAGATAGCCAAATACCCCAAGCCCGACCATCAGCAGCAGATCGAAGGTAGTGCTGTGCACGGCATAAACCCCGACCGCAGAGATGGCGGCAATGGCGGGCACCAGGAACCACAGCGGCACGGTCAGCATGCGGGTGAACAGACCAATCAGCGGGATGTTCATGATCAGCAGCATCACGTTGGCGATCAGCAGTGCGGCGATCAGCCCCCAGACAATGTCCGGTTGCTCGGTGAACATCGCCGGACCTGGGGTGATGTTATACAGCGTCAACGCCCCCATCATCACCGCCGTGGTGCCGGAACCCGGCACCCCCAGCGTCAGCATCGGGATAAACGAACCGCAGGCCGACGCGTTGTTGGCGGCTTCCGGCGCGGCCACGCCACGAATATCCCCTTTACCAAAGGAGTCGCTGTTGCCGCTGATCCTTTTCTCGGTCATATAGGTCAGCGCACTGGCAATGGTGGCCCCAGCGCCCGGCAGGATGCCGACGAAAAAGCCGATAAATGAGGAGCGCAGGGTAGGGCCAACGCATTCGGCAGCTTCTTTGCGATTGAACAGCAGACGGCCGGTTTTACGGATCAGTTTCTGGCCGGAACTGGTGCTTTCCAGCATCAGCAGGATCTCACTGACCGAGAACAGACCAATCACCACCACGATAAACTGAATACCGTCGGAAAGGTGCACGCTATCGAAGGTGAAGCGGTAAACACCGGTATTGGCATCCACCCCCACCGTCGCCAACCCTAGGCCGATCAGCGCCGCCAGCAGCGATTTCAGCGGGTTTTCGCTCATCATGCTGCCAAGGCAGGCGATAGCAAACACCATCAGTGCGAAGTATTCCGCCGGACCAAAGGCCAGCGACCAACGCGCCAGCATCGGAGCGAACAGAATGATCCCGATGATGGCAATCAGTGAACCGACAAAAGAGCTGACCGCCGAGATCGACAGCGCCACACCGGCACGCCCTTGCTGTGCCATCGGGTAGCCATCCAAGGCGGTCATGATCGCGGCGGCATCGCCCGGCACGTTGAGCAGAATCGACGAGATACGCCCACCATATTCACAGCCGATATACACCGTAGCCAGCAGGATCAGCGCCGATTCTGCGGGTAATTTCAGCGCGAACGCCAGCGGCAGCAGGATCGCCACGCCGTTGATCGGCCCCAGACCGGGCAGCAAACCAACGATGGTGCCAACGAAACAGCCGATCAGAGCGATAACCAGGTTCTGTGGCAGCAGCGCCACTTCGAACCCTTGCGACAAATACATCCAGGTTTCCATTATCGTCTCCGTTAGCTCAGCCAGACGCCGAGTGGCAGCGTGACATCGAGTAAATAATCAAAGGCGAAGAACAGCGACACGCCCATCACTGCGCCAGAGATCAACGCGGCCATTATCGTGGCCTGGAACAGCAGACCGATGCTGAAGGTCAGCAGCGCCGTCGCCAGCGGGAAGCCGAGCCATTCAAATCCCCAGGCGTACAGCACCAGCGTCACGATCAGCACCAGCAAACGCTGTAGCACTTTTTTATTGGGCCATTCGATAATCTGTGGCCTGCGCACCAGCAGCAGTGCTGCACACAGAGCCATCAGGCCGAGGATAGCCAACGGAAAGGGGCGTGGCCCCAAGGGTTCATAGCTGTATTCGCTTTGAATGCCCCAGCCGATAAACAGGCCGCCGAGGCATAACAACAGCCAGATACAAGCAAAAATACGATCGCTCATAGGGTGCCTCGGGGTTATTTGGCCAGACCGAACGCTTTTGCCTGTTCACGGTACTGGTTCACCTGATTTTTCACGTAGGCATCCAGTTCCTGACCGGTCATGTTGAACTCAAACAGACCGCGCAGATCGCGTTGTTTCTTGAATTCGTCGGTGGCCATGGTTTTTTTGAAGGTGTCGATCCACCACTGATACTCTTCTTCGCTGACTTTCGGGCCAACGTAGAAACCACGGATGATCGGCCAGACCAGATTAAAACCTTGCTCCTTGGCGGTAGGCACGCTGGCCAACTCACCCGGCAGGCGCTCTTCGGCATACACCGCCAGCACGCGGATTTTATCGCCCTGTAGGTGGGGCACCATCTCGCTCAGATCGCCGGATACCGCCTGAATGTGGTTGCCCAACAGCGCGGTGACCGGTTCGCCGCCGCCTTCAAACGCCACGTAACGCATCTTGTGTGGATCGATACCCACTTCGCGCGCCAGCAACGCGGTTTTCATCCAGTCCTGGCTGCCGATGGAGGCACCGGCACCAAATACCACGCTGTTCGGATCTTTTTTGAATGCCGCCATCAGATCTTGCAGCGTTTTGTAAGGCGAGTCGGCACGAACCGCGATCATGCCGTAATCGGTACCCACGGCGGCCAGCCACTTCACGTCATCCACGTTGTAGCGGCCAAACTTCCCTTGCGACAGGTTCAGCAGTGAACCGCCAGAGAAGGCCACTACGGTGCCGAATTCCGCCGGGCGCTGAGCGACGATGGCGTTATAGGCGACGGCGCCGACGCCACCGGGCATGTAGGTGACACGCATCGGCTTGTCGATCGCCTTGGTTTCCTGTAATGAAACCTGGATCAGTTTGCAGGTAAGATCGAACCCGCCGCCGGGTTTGGCCGGGGCGATACATTCAGTGCGGCTCGGAGCTTCAATGGCGAATGCCTGGTTAGCGGCAAGCAGCAGCGCAGTAGCGGTCAGTGTACGGGTAATTATTGTTTTCATTGCTTTTCCCATCAGTTTTGTTTTGGATTGTGAGAGTCCCCGCTGACACGGGGTTGCTGAATTGTTAAAACAATAACCTTTCATTTACCTTTCACCGGGCTGCAAAGTTTACAGGATGTGATATGCGTCTCTTGTTAGTAGAAGATCACCCCGAGTTATCTCATTGGCTGCAAAAGGCCCTGACCGGCTTGGGATTTGCGGTGGATGTCGCCGCCGACGGGCTGATCGCCGATCACCTGCTCTTGCACGAAAGCTATGCGCTGGTGGTGCTGGATGTGGCGTTACCGCGGCTGAATGGTCTGGAGCTGCTGGCACGGCTACGCAAGCGCGGGCAGGAGCTGCCGGTGCTGTTGTTGACGGCGCGGGCCGACGTGGCCGATCGCGTTAAAGGGTTGAACCTGGGTGCTGATGACTACCTCACCAAGCCGTTTGAACTGAACGAGCTGGAAGCGCGCATTCGGGCGCTGCTGCGCCGCAGCGTTGGTAGTATGCAGCGGGCGCTGAAGTTCGGTGCGCTGACTTATCACGACGAAGGGTATTTCCTGCTGGGGGAAAAACCGTTAGCGCTGACGCCGCGTGAGTTGGCGGTGCTGACCGCCTTGATGCATCGCCGTGGCCGCCCGGTCGCCAAGCAACAACTGTTTGAGCAGATATTTACCCTGTCTGATGAAGCCAACCCGGAAAGTATTGAGCTGTATGTGCACCGGGTACGCAAAAAGCTACAGGGCAGTAACGTGATGATTGTGACGTTGCGCGGCTTGGGCTACAGCCTGGAGTTATGCGATGAAGTGGTTTAAAGCGCCGCGCTCGCTGTTTAACCAGTTGCTGCTGTTCTTTGGCTTGCCGTTGCTGGCGTTGGGGGGGATCTCAATCTACACCCACTATTTCAGTGCGATGAACGCCGCAACGCTGGCTTACGATCGCACGCTGCTGGCTTCGGCGCGCACGGTGGCGGAACGGCTGGTGGTGCGCAATCAGCGGCTAGAAGTGGATGTGCCTTACGTGGTGCTCGACAGTTTTGAACGCAACATGAACGATCAGCTTTACTATCAGGTGATCTCCCCAGAGGGCAAAAGTATCTCCGGCTACAGCGATCTGCCCGAGATGCCTGCCTATATTCCACGCTCCAATCTTTACCCGGCGTTAGTGCATTTTTACGATGGTGACTACCGTGGCCGACCGATCCGCGTTGCGGCGCTGTTCCAACCGGTGAATGAATCCGGCGTGGTAGGGATGGCGACCATAATAGTGGCAGAAACGCTGGAATCCCGGCGCTATCTGGCGCGGCAGATGCTGCTGGCGGCGTTGCTGAGCCAGGGAACGGTGGTGGTACTGACCCTGATCCTGGCTTATGTGCTGCTGAAAAAGGTGCTGAAGCCGATGCGCAAGCTCTCCGGCATTATGCTGCGGCGCGATCCGGGGGAGTTAACCCCTTTGCCGATGGTGTTGCCGTGGTCCGAAATGCAGCCGTTGCTGCTGGCGTTCAACCGTTATATTGAGCGGCTGCGGGTGATGGTGGCACGTCAGGAGCGCTTTAGCGCCGATGCCTCTCACCAGCTCAGAACGCCACTGGCGGTGCTGAAAACTCAGGTGGGGGTGGCACTGGCCAGCAATCGGCCCGAACAGTGGCGGGAAAGCCTGGAGGGGATGAGCACCACCTTGGACAGTACCGTGGCGTTGACCGATCGCTTACTGCATCTTTCACGCCTGAAGGCGCATGAGCGAGATGCCGATCGCCAACTGCAACCGGTCGATCTGGCGCAGGTATTGCGCGATGCCTGTTTCTCACGTTTGCCACAGGCGCGCAGCAAGCGCATCGATCTGGGCTATGAAGGCGCTGAACAGTGCATGGTCGCCGGGGAGGCCTTGTTGCTCACTGAACTTTGCGCCAACCTGCTCGACAACGCGCTGAAATACACCCCGCCTCAGGGCATCGTGACCGCGCGTTTGGTGCTTGAAGGAAAACAGGGCGTGCTGGAGATTGAAGACAGCGGGCCGGGCATTGCTGCCGAACAGACCCAAGCGGCGCTCCAGCCGTTCCATCGGTTGGATAACGTGGGCGCTCAACCGGGGGCAGGATTGGGGCTGGCGTTGGTGAAAGATATCACCCATTACCACCGCACCCGCCCGGAACTGTTGACCTCTACTCTGCTAGGCGGTCTGCTGGTACGGGTGCGTTTTGAGTTGTTACTTTGATGTTTGGCCCGAAAGTCACTCTTTACAGGTAGCTGGCACTTTTTTCCGCCCCAGCGGAGTACGCAGGCGCTGCGAGAGGATCACGCCCAGCAGGGTAATGCCACCGCCAATCAGGTGATAGCTCTGCAAATGTTCTTGCAAGAACAGCACGGCGATAATAGCGGTGAATACCGGTGCCAGATTCATAAAGATCGAGGCGGTATTGGCCCCCAGGCGCATCACGCCTTGGATCCACAGGAACGGCGCAAGAATAGACGCCGGAATACCGGCAAACAGCACCAGCGGGATGTTTTGGCTGTTAAGCTGTACATCCGGCGTCAGCAGGAAGTTAGGCAGCAACAGCAGCACGCCGAACAGGATCTGCACGTACAAGGATTGCCAGTTTGGCAAGGCGATCGCCCAACGTTTGGTGAGCACGCCGTACAGTGCGTAAGACGCCGAAGCGGCAAACATCATCAGTTCGCCTGGGCCGATACCATGCTCCAGCAAGCGCCCCGGTTGACCGGCGCTCACCAGCCACACCAGACCACCCAGCGACAGAACAGTGCCCAGCGCGATGCCGACGGTAGGGGCGACACGTAGCACGACAATGCTGATTAACACGGTCAAGAGCGGGATCAGCGAGTTAAGAATGCCCATAAACAGCGCGCTGACGCTGTGCGCGGCGTAATACGCCAGGCTTTGGTACAGCACCATCCCCAACAGGCCGAGGATCAGCAGTTTCCACCAGTTGGTGCGCACCGCTGGCCAGTTGCGGATCACGCCCGGTAGTGCAAAAGGCGTCAGAACGATTAACGCCAGCAGCCAGCGGTAGAAGGAGATCGCCGCCGGATCGATGGCGGTTGCGGAAACTTTGCTGACGACGGCATTAATCGACCAAATCAGTACGGCCAGCAAGGGGAAAAGCATGTTCATGATAATTATTCTCAACAACGGATTACCTGCTGGCTAGTCTACCGGTGTCCGGTTTATTATATATAGTGATAATCAGACACTCTTTCGCGAAATCAAGACAACTTCACTATGGCTGAAACCCGCAATTATCCCACTGCACAGGTTACCGCACCGCACACCTTGTTCTTTCACTGCGAAGAGACCAATGCGGATACCGAATATTTGCCGCATAGCCACGACTGGGGGCAGTTGATTTGCGTAAAAACCGGCGTGATCGCCTTGAACATCGCCGGGCAGCGTTTTCTGGCACCACCGGAGTTTGCGGTCTGGCTGCCGATCGGCATGGAGCATTCCAGCTATAACCGCAAACCCGCACTGTTTCGCTCAATCAATATCGCCAAATCGCTGTGCGTTGGCTTGCCGGAACAGGCCTGTTTGATCAACGTGTCGCCGGTGTTCAGTGCGATTGTCGAAGATTGCCTGGCGCGGCGGATGTTGGAACCGCAGACCGAAGAGGATTTGCGTCTGTGCCGGGTGTTGATCGACCAACTGCGTATTTCGCCGATCCAGCAAACCTATCTGCCGACCTCACAGGACAAATTCCTGGCTCCGGTGCTGCAAGCGCTGGAACGTTGCCCATCGGATAACACCTCGCTGGCGGTATGGGCCGGGCGGGTGTATACCACTGAAAGAACCCTATCGCGTCGCTGCCAGCAGGAGCTCGGAATGTCGTTCAGCGAATGGCGCCAGCGCCTGCGCTTTTTGCACGCACTTTCGCTGCTCGAACAGGGGAAAACCGTGCAGGAGGTGGCGCTGGATGTCGGCTACAGCTCGGCTTCCGCGTTTATCGTGATGTTCCAGCAGGTTGCCGGCACTACTCCAGAGCGTTTTCGTCGCGCGTAACAACGTTTGGGGTTCTGTACCCTTCATACTTCAAGTTGCTTGGGTGTTGGCTGCCTTCGTTCACCCCAGTCACATAGTTATCTATGCTCCTGGGGCTTCTCTCCGTTGCCGCCTACAAGCAACTTGAATTATTTTGGGTATACGCCATTCGGTGGCACACTATTTTGCAGCTTGAGCGCCAATCCCGTCGGAGAATAACGTGAAGATTTTAGTTGATGAAAATATGCCCTATGCGGTGGAACTGTTTGGCCGCTTAGGTGAAGCGCTGGCCGTGCCTGGCCGCCCAATTCCGCGTAATGCGCTGGCCGATGCCGACGCGCTGATGGTGCGTTCGGTGACCAAGGTGAACCAGGAACTGCTGGCGGGCACCGGTATCGGTTTTGTCGGTACCGCCACCGCAGGCACTGACCACGTTGATGAAGCGTGGTTGCAACAGGCCGGTATTGGTTTCTCGGCGGCACCCGGTTGTAACGCCATTGCGGTGGTCGAATATGTCTTTTCTGCCCTGATGTTGTTGGCCGAACGGGATGGTTTTTATCTGCGCGATAAAACTGTCGGCATCGTCGGTGTGGGCAATGTGGGTTCCCGCCTGGATGCCCGCCTGAAAGCGCTGGGGGTGCGTACTCTGCTGTGCGATCCGCCGCGTGCCGATCGCGGTGATGCGGGTGAATTCTGGCCATTGGAAAAGCTGGTGGCTGAGGCCGATGTGCTGACTTTCCATACCCCACTCAACAAGTCCGGCCCGTATAAGTCGCTGCACTTGGCTAACGCGGATCTGCTCGACGCCTTGCCGGATGACCGTATTCTGATCAACGCCTGCCGTGGTGCGGTGGTGCATAACGCCGCCTTGCTCAAGGTGCTGGAACAGGGCAAACGGCTCAGCACGGTGCTGGATGTGTGGGAGCCGGAGCCGGAGCTTTCTCTGCCGCTGCTCGATTGGGTGGATATTGGCACCGCCCATATCGCCGGTTATACGCTGGAGGGCAAAGCGCGCGGTACCACCCAAGTGTTTGAAGCCTTCGCTCAACACCTGGGGCAACCACAGCAGATCGCGCTCGCTTCGCTGCTGCCGGTGCCGGAATTCAGCGAAGTCCGCCTCAACGGGCCGCTGGATGAAGGCAAGTTAAAACGATTGATGCACTTGGTGTATGATGTGCGCCGCGATGATGCGCCGCTGCGGAAAGTGGCTGGACTGCCGGGTGAGTTTGATCGTCTGCGCAAGCATTATCAGGAACGCCGCGAATGGTCTTCGCTGCGGGTGCTGTGTGATGACAGCGCCAGTGCAGAACTGCTGCACAAGCTGGGTTTTGGCGTTCAATAAGGTTGCCTTAAGCAAATGGGATTAACCTCTTTTATCCGGGCGGTGGTTTCACCGCCCGCTTGCAAATGAAATACTCTGGAGATGACCCAATGTCTGACGGCTGGAATATCGCTCTGCTTGGCGCGACGGGCGCAGTAGGTGAAGCGTTGCTGGAATTGTTACAGGAACGCCAGTTCCCGGTGGGTGAGCTCTATCCTTTAGCCAGTGAACGCAGCGCGGGTGCGACGGTGCGTTTTAATGGTAAATCCCTGTTGGTGGAAAACGCCGAGGAATTTGACTGGTCCCAGGCGCAGTTGGCGTTTTTCGTCGCCGGGACGGAAGCGGCCGCTCGCTATGCGGAGGAAGCGGGCAATATGGGCTGCCTGGTGATTGATACCAGCGGCCTGTTTGCTCTGGAACCGGATGTGCCACTGGTGGTGCCCGGCGTTAATCCGCAGGTGCTGGCGGATTACCGCAACCGCAATATCGTGGCGGTGGCCGACAGCATGGTGAGCCAACTGCTGACGGCGATTAAACCATTAACTGAACAGGCCGGGCTTTCTCGTTTGCACGTCACCACGCTAATGTCGGCTTCGGCACGCGGCAAAGTGGCGGTGGACGATCTGGCAGGCCAAAGCGCACGTTTGCTGAACGGTATTCCTGCCGAACCGGGCGTGTTTGCCAAGCAACTGGCGTTCAATATTTTGCCTTTGATGGCCGATGAGCAGGGCAGCGTGCGTGAAGAGCGCCTGATCGTCGATCAGGTGCGCAAAGTGCTACAGGACGAAGGGTTGCCGATCTCGGTAAGCTGCGTCCAGTCGCCGGTATTCTACGGCCACGCGCAGGTGGTGCACTTGGAAGCGTTGCGCCCGATCGCCGCAGAAGAGGCACGCCACGAACTGGAGCAGGCCGAAGATATTCAACTGAGCGAAGAAGACGATTATCCGACCCAGGTGACGGAAGCCTCCGGCAGCGATGTGCTGTGCATCGGTTGCCTGCGCAATGATTATGGCATCCCTGAAATACTGCAGTTCTGGTCGGTGGCCGACAACGTGCGCTTTGGCGGTGCGCTGATGGCGATCGAAACCGCTGAACGCCTGTTGCAGGAGCAGATGTACTGATGTCTGAAGTGGAGTTACCAACCCCTCCAATGCTGAAAATTGCGTTGGGGATTGAGTATGACGGCAGCCGTTACTATGGCTGGCAACGTCAGCAGGAAGTCACCAGCGTTCAGGCTTGCCTGGAAAAAGCGCTGAGCAAGGTCGCGGATGCGCCGATCGGCGTGTTCTGCGCCGGGCGTACCGACGCCGGGGTGCATGCCACCGGCCAGGTGGTGCATTTTGAGACCGCTGCGCGCCGCAAGGATGCCGCCTGGACGATGGGTGTTAACAGCCACCTGCCGCCGGATATTGCAGTGCGTTGGGTAAAGGAAGTCAGCAGTGATTTCCATGCACGCTTTAGCGCCACCGCCCGCCGTTATCGTTACATCATCTTTAACCATCGTTATCGCCCGGCGGTATTGCAGCAGGGGGTGACGCATTTTTATCACCCGCTGGATGCCGATCGTATGCATCGTGCGGCACAGGCGCTGTTAGGGGAGAACGATTTCACTTCTTTCCGCGCCGTGCAGTGCCAGTCGCGTACTCCGTGGCGCAACGTAAAGCAGGTTAAAGTGACGCGCTACGGCGAATATCTGGTGGTCGATATCAAGGCCAATGCGTTTGTGCATCATATGGTGCGCAATATCGTCGGCAGCCTGATGGAAATTGGCTGCGGCAATCAGGATGAAAACTGGATGGCTGAACTGCTGGCGTTGAAGGACCGCAATCTGGCGGCCGCAACGGCGCGGGCAGAGGGGTTGTATCTGGTCGCTGTCGATTATCCTGAGCAGTTTGCTTTACCCCGGCCACCGATGGGGCCGCTGTTTTTAGCTGACGATTAAGCCGCCTGATGGCAGATTAATGCGTTGTTCACTGGTGCAAGCGCTGGGTGGGAGAGACACTCGGTTAGACGAGAGAATTTATGGACATCATCAAATTTATCATTGATTTCATTTTGCATATTGACGTGCATTTGGCAGAGTTGGTGGCGCAATATGGCATGTGGGTGTACGCCATTCTGTTCCTGATCCTGTTCTGTGAAACCGGGCTGGTGGTGACGCCGTTCCTGCCGGGAGATTCTCTGCTGTTTGTCGCCGGTGCGCTGGCAGCACTGCCGTCTAACGATCTCAACGTGCACACCATGGTTGTTTTGATGGTGATCGCGGCAGTGATCGGTGATGCGGTCAACTATACGATTGGCCGGTTGTTTGGCGAGAAGTTGTTCAGCAACCCGGATTCAAAGATTTTCCGCCGTAGCTATCTGGATAAAACCCATCAGTTTTATGAGAAGCATGGGGGTAAAACCATTATTCTGGCGCGATTTGTGCCGATCGTACGGACATTTGCGCCGTTCGTCGCCGGGATGGGGCATATGTCCTATCGTCACTTCGCTGCGTATAACGTGATTGGTGCGCTAATTTGGGTGTTGCTGTTCACTTATGCTGGTTACCTTTTTGGCGACTTGCCGATCGTGCAGGAAAACTTGAAATTGTTGATCGTTGGGATCATCTTTGTTTCAATTCTGCCGGGCATTATTGAGATTTGGCGCCACAAACGCGCGGCTGCCCGCCAGCAAAAACAGTAAAAACAGCGCTTAACCTATCGGTTCGACCAGTTTTTTATCCACAGGACCGGGCCGATATGGTTTAATGAGCGACATTTATGGTCTGTTCCTGCGAACAACCTTGAAATCAGTGCCTCGGCAGCGCGCAGGTCGTGCTTGGTTCGGGGGCTTTTTCATTAGGTCTGTTTTCGGGGGGATTGTTACAGCATGAACAGCGGACTGGCGTCTGCCAGGTTCAAACAGAAAGGTCATCGATGAGCTGGATTGAACGAATTCTTAACAAGAGCAATATTACACAAACCCGTAAGGTGAGCATTCCCGAAGGGGTTTGGACCAAATGCGATAGCTGCGGCCAGGTTCTCTATCGTGCCGAGCTGGAGCGTAATCTTGAAGTCTGCCCTAAGTGCGATCACCACATGCGTATGTCGGCGCGTATGCGTTTGCATACCCTGCTGGACGAAGGCAGTGAAGTGGAACTGGGCAGCGAACTGGAGCCGAAAGACGTTCTGAAGTTCAAGGATTCCAAAAAGTATAAAGACCGCTTGGTGGCCGCACAGAAAGCGACCGGCGAGAAAGACGCGCTGGTGGTGATGAAAGGCACGCTGTACGGCATGCCGATCGTTGCGGCCTCTTTCGAATTCGCCTTTATCGGTGGTTCGATGTCTTCCGTGGTTGGTGCGCGCTTTGTGCGTGCGGTTGAGCAGGCGCTGGAAGATAATTGCCCGCTGGTCTGCTTCTCCGCCAGCGGTGGTGCGCGTATGCAGGAAGCGCTGATGTCGCTGATGCAGATGGCGAAAACCAGCGCGGCGTTGGCTAAATTGCAGGAGCGCGGTCTGCCGTACATCTCTGTACTGACCGATCCGACCATGGGCGGTGTTTCCGCCAGTCTGGCAATGCTGGGCGATATCAATATCGCCGAACCGAAAGCGCTGATTGGCTTTGCCGGCCCACGCGTGATCGAGCAGACCGTGCGTGAAAAACTGCCGCCGGGCTTCCAGCGCAGTGAGTTCCTGATCGAAAAGGGTGCGATTGACATGATCGTGCGCCGTCCGGTGATGCGTCAGACATTGGCAAGCATTCTTTCCAAGCTGACCAACCAACCGCAGCCGCAGTTTGATGATGCAGCCCCGGTTGCCGCACAAGAAAATCAGGCTGATGCCTGATCCGCAAAGGAGCGGCCGCACCGGTAACTGACCGGTGCGGTATTTCAATCGCTATGTTGTGGCTAAGCGCGGTTGAAAACGCAAAGCGTCGCCTTACGGGTATATGAAGCGATGGAATCCATGCAAAACCACTCAATTCCCCAAGCCACGTCGCCATTGAGCTCGTGGCTTTATTATCTGGAACGCTTGCACAGCCAGGCGATCGAACTCGGCCTGGAGCGCGTGCAGCGCGTTGCGGCACATCTTGATTTACTCACTCCTGCTCCCACGGTCTTCACCGTTGCCGGTACCAACGGCAAAGGCACCACCTGCCGCACGCTGGAAGCCATTCTGCTGGCCGCCGGGTTGCGCGTCGGTGTCTACAGTTCGCCGCACCTGGTGCGTTACACCGAACGGGTACGCGTTCAGGGTGAGGAGCTGAGCGAAGCGGAGCACAGCCGTTCATTGTCGGCCATCGAAGCCGGGCGCGGTGAAACTTCCCTGACGTACTTCGAATTCGGCACGCTGTCGGCGTTGCAACTGTTCAAACAGGCTAAGCTTGACGTGGTGATCCTGGAGGTCGGATTGGGCGGGCGCTTGGATGCCACCAATATTGTTAATCCGGACGTGGCGGTGGTGACCAGTATTGCTTTGGATCACACCGATTGGCTGGGTAACGACCGCGAGAGTATTGGCCGTGAGAAAGCGGGGATTTTCCGCAGCGGCAAACCGGCGATCGTCGGCGAACCGGATATGCCACACAGCATTCAGCAGGTGGCTGAGAGTTTGGGCGCTTCACTGTTTCGCCGTGGCGATGCCTGGAACTTCAGCGAGCAGGGTGAACGTTGGCAATGGGAAGGGTGTGGCACCCGGTTGACCAACTTGCCAATGCCGAACGTGCCGCTGGCGAATGCGGCCACCGCGTTGGCGGCGCTGCACTATGCTGCGCTTGAGATAGATGAGAAAGCAATTTTTGCCGGGTTGCAGCAGGCAGCATTGCCGGGGCGCTTCCAGATTGTGCAGCGGGACCCGCTGCTGATCCTGGATGTTGCGCATAACCCGCATGCGGCGGGCTATCTGGCCGGGCAACTGGCAAAATTACCGCGTAATGGTGGCAAGGTGCGGGCTGTGGTGGGCATGCTGTCAGATAAAGACATCGCCGGTACGCTGGCTTGCCTGAGCGGACAGGTGGATGCCTGGTACTGCGCCCCGTTGGAAGGCCCACGCGGTGCCAGCGTTGAGCTGTTGGCGCAGTATTTAACGGAACCGCAGCAGTTTGCCGACGTCCAAACGGCATGGCGTCAGGCAATGCAGGATGCAGATATTCAAGACATTGTGATCGTCTGTGGATCGTTCCACACCGTTGCCCATGTGATGGCGGCGCTAGACGAGAGGCGGGGAGTGTGAGTGGCAAGTAAATTTCAGAACCGACTGGTTGGCACTGTGATTCTGGTTGCCCTGGGGGTCATTATCCTGCCGGGGTTGCTGGACGGAAAAAAGAGACATTATGAGGATGAATTTGCGGCCATTCCTCTGGTGCCGAAACCGGGTGATGCGCACGAAACCGACGTGATACCGCCGGTGAATCAGCCGTTGCCAGCCCAGCCGCCGGAAGGTGCGGGAGCGCTGGTCGAGCAGCAGGCCGCGACCGAAGCAGCAACCCGGCAGGCGGCGAATCAACGGGGACAGCAGCAGGAACAGCAGCAGCCCGTGTTGGTGGCACCACCGCCGATCGAAACCAAACCGGTACAACAGCCCAAGCCGGTAGAAACCAAACCGTTGGAAGTGAAGCCAAAACCGGTAACACCGCCGAAGGTTGAACCTAAGCCGGAAGTGAAGCCGGAGACTAAGCCAGAACCAAAACCAGCGGCTGAGGAAAAAGCGCCGGTAGGGCAGGCTTATGTGGTGCAATTGGGGGCGCTGAAAAATGCCGCCAAGGTTAACGAGATCGTCGCATCGCTGCGTTTGTCTGGCTACCGAGCCTATACCGTGCCTTCAACGCCGGTACAGGGGGAGATTACCCGGATCTTCGTCGGCCCGGATGCATCGAAGCAGAAGCTGCAAGCGTCACTGCCTGCACTGAATGGCATCAGTGGCTTGAGCGGGCAGGTAAAGGCTTACAGCGCACGCTGAGTTGCTCCAGCTCACTCTTCTTCGGGGAGATGGGGCTGGAGAAACATCAGTAAAACTGTGCCTTTCAGCGACGAAACAACCTATGTAGGCGCGGCGATTAAGAAATTTTTTATCGCCGTTTTTTATTTGTTACGTGGCGGGAAATCCCCTACGCAAACGTTTTCTTTTTCTGTTAGAATTCGCCGCGAATTGGTCATACCCGATAACATTCGAGCGGTATCAGGGCAGTTAACGCTGATGCAGCCTGAAGGATAAAGGGGATGCAAGGGGCGATTCATTATTGGAATGGTCATGGTCTGGATTGATTACGTCATTTTAGCGTTGATTGGATTTTCGGCTCTGGTGAGCCTGATCCGAGGGTTTGTGCGTGAAGCCTTGTCACTGGTGACATGGGGATGTGCGTTCTTTGTTGCCAGCCATTTCTACCCTTACCTTGCAGCCTATTTCACTCGTTTTGAAGATGAACTGGTACGGAACGGCATCGCGATTGCCATTTTGTTTATCGCGACGCTGATTGTAGGCGCTATCGTTAACTATGTGATTGGTTCACTGGTAGAAAAAACCGGATTATCGGGCACCGATCGGGTGTTGGGCGTGTGCTTCGGCGCACTGCGCGGCGTACTGATCGTGGCGGCGATACTGTTTTTCCTGGATACCTTTACCACCCTGTCGCAAAGTGCGGACTGGAAACAGTCACAGCTTATCCCCCAGTTCAGCTATATCATCAGATGGTTTTTTGACTATCTGCAGAGCACGTCGAGTTTCTTACCGTCTCACTTACCGGGGCGGTAGCGGCTTAGAGGAAAAGACAACATGTGCGGTATTGTCGGTATCGCCGGTTTCATGCCGGTAAACCAGTCGATTTATGATGCGTTGATGGTGCTTCAGCACCGTGGGCAGGATGCCGCAGGCATCGTCACCATTGATGACCATAACGGGTTCCGTCTGCGTAAGGCAAACGGCCTGGTGAAGGATGTGTTTGAAGCACGCCACATGCAGCGTTTGCAGGGCAATATGGGGATCGGCCACGTGCGTTATCCGACGGCAGGCAGCTCCAGTGCTTCAGAGGCGCAACCTTTTTATGTCAACTCGCCGTTTGGCCTGACTCTGGCTCACAACGGCAATCTGACCAACGCCCATGAACTGCGCCAGAAGCTGTTTGAAAGTGGCCGCCGTCATGTCAATACGACCTCCGATTCCGAGATCCTGCTGAACGTGCTGGCTACCGAGCTTGACCGTTTCCAACATTATCCGCTGGAGTCAGATAACATTTTCACCGCGGTGGCGGCGATGCATCAGCAACTGCGCGGTGCTTACGCCTGCGTGGCGATGATTATCGGCCACGGCCTGGTTGCGTTCCGCGATCCGAACGGTATCCGTCCGTTGGTGATCGGCAAGCGTGAACTGGAGGATGGCCGCTGTGAATACATGGTGGCATCCGAGAGCGTCGCGCTGGATACGCTGGGCTTTGAGTTCCTGCGTGACGTTGCGCCGGGTGAAGCGGTGTACATCACCGAAAAAGGCCAGTTGTTTACTCGTCAGTGCGCCGAGAATCCAAAGAACAATCCGTGCCTGTTCGAATACGTCTATTTTGCCCGTCCTGACTCCTTTATGGACAAAATTTCGGTCTACAGCGCCCGCGTGCGCATGGGGCAGAAGCTGGGCGAAAAGATTGCCCGCGAATGGGAAGACCTGGATATCGACGTGGTGATCCCGATCCCGGAAACCTCTTGCGATATCGCGCTGCAAATCGCGCGTATTCTGGATAAACCCTATCGCCAGGGCTTTGTGAAGAACCGCTACGTTGGCCGCACTTTTATCATGCCGGGCCAGCAGGCTCGCCGCAAATCAGTACGCCGTAAGCTGAATGCCAACCGTGCCGAGTTCCGTGACAAGAATGTGCTGTTGGTGGATGACTCCATCGTTCGTGGCACCACCTCTGAGCAGATTGTGGAAATGGCGCGCGATGCCGGGGCAAAACGCGTTTATCTGGCTTCTGCCGCGCCAGAAATCCGTTTCCCGAACGTTTACGGTATCGACATGCCGAGTGCCACCGAGCTGATCGCCCACGGGCGTGAAGTGGACGAAATCCGTCAACTCATCGGTGCCGATGGCCTGATCTTCCAGGATCTGAACGATCTGATCGAAGCCGTGCGTGAAGAGAATCCGGATATTACCCAGTTTGAATGCTCAGTGTTCAATGGCATTTACGTGACCAAAGACGTTGACCAGAGCTATCTGGAATATCTTGAAACGCTGCGTAATGATGATGCCAAAGCATTACGCGGGCAGGCGGAAGCGGAAAACCTGGAAATGCATAACGAAGGCTAGGTTGCATTTTGGTTCTGCCAAAAGAGCTCCTCGCCAAAAAGGTGCACCGTGGCGTCCGCCGCGGTGCACACCTTTCTTCCCCCCGGCTTGCTTATCGATAAAGCTTGCTGCAAAGTCTGCGCTGATTCGACTATTCTAACCAGATATCCCCGCAGAGGCCCATTTCATGAAAAGACTCATTATCGGTATTTCCGGCGCCAGCGGCGCAATCTACGGCGTACGTTTGCTACAGGTATTACGTGGCGTCGAAGATGTGGAAACCCACTTAGTGATGAGTCATGCAGCGCGGCAGACATTGGCTCTGGAAACCTCGCTGAACCTGCGTGATGTGCAGGCATTGGCCGATGTGGTGCATGACGTGCGCGATATTGCCGCCACTATCTCTTCTGGTTCCTTCAAAACGCTGGGAATGGTAATTTTACCTTGCTCAATCAAAACCTTATCCGGTATTGTCAATAGCTATAGCGATGGTTTACTGACGCGAGCCGCCGATGTGGTGCTGAAAGAACGTCGGCCTTTGGTGCTGTGCGTGCGTGAAACACCGCTGCATCTTGGGCATTTGCGCCTGATGACGCAGGCGGCGGAGATGGGCGCGGTGATCATGCCGCCGGTGCCTGCTTTTTACCATCACCCGCAGAGCGTTGAGGATATTATCGATCAGACGGTTAACCGCGTGGTCGATCAGTTTGACATCGAGTTGCCGCAGGATTTATTTACGCGTTGGCAGGGTGTGAATTAACAAGCTAGCATCTAATTTAATACATTTGTGCAACCAAGCACTGATTTAGTGCGAAGTATGCACCATAATGATCCTGCTTCACCACGCTCACTGTTTCAGGGTTAGGTTTTTTGCGGGTTACGCATGGCGCGGCCTGTGCTGGCCGATCAATTTTTGCGGTTATCGTCCCAGGAAACAGTTTTCAACAGGTCGGAGTCGTTCCCTCCGTCTTGTAACAACCAATGTGGCACGATTACTGCAAATTGATTTTGGTGGAACGCAGTCTAAAGCCTGTAGCGGCATCAAAAAAATCAATTTGAGGGTAATTTATGAAAAAGCGGGTTTTGATTCTTCCTTTAGTCTTGGCTTTAAGCGCGATCGGCAGTGCATTTGCGGCTATACCGTCAACGCTGAAAGTGGGCACCGATCCAACCTATGCGCCGTTTGAGTCTAAAAACGCTCAAGGGGAGTTGGTAGGTTTTGATATCGATCTGGCTAAAGAGTTATGCAAACGTATAAATACCCAATGTACTTTTGTGGAAAGCGATTTTGATGCGCTGATCCCTTCTCTCAAGGCGAAGAAAATTGACGCCATCATCTCTTCTTTATCCATTACCGAAAAACGCCAGCAGGAAATCGCCTTTACCGACAAACTGTTTGCGGCCAACTCCCGCCTGATCGCCCCAAAAGGTTCAACGCTGCTGCCAAATGTTGAATCCCTGAAAGGCAAGAGCGTCGGCGTGCTGCAAGGTACCACGCAGGAAGCTTACGCCAATGCCCTGTGGCAGCCAAAAGGGGTCACGGTAGTGCCTTACCAGAACCAGGATCTGGTGTATGCCGATTTGGCATCCGGGCGTATTGATGCGGCATTCCAGGATGAAGTGGCGGGTAGCGATGGCTTCCTGAAACAACCTCCAGGCAAGAATTACGCTTTTGCCGGTGAATCGGTGAAAGACGATAAATTCTTCGGCGTGGGTACCGGTATGGGGTTACGCAAGGATGAAACCGAGCTGAAAGCTGCGCTGGATAAAGCGCTGGCTGAAATGCGCAAAGACGGCACTTACGATAAGTTCGCGAAAAAATACTTCGATTTTGACGTTTACGGCGGTTAATTCCCGTCCCGTATCATGCTGGCTGCGGGTCCGGCTTGCCGGGCCCGTTCAAGCCTCATGCAGTGTTCGGGATCAAATAACGACAGGATGAAGTAGATGCTGCAAGGCTATTCCCAATTGATATTCGAGGGTGCTCTGGTGACGCTGGAGTTGGCCCTCAGTTCTGTTTTGCTGGCGGTGGTGATTGGTTTGATCGGCGCCGGTGGTAAACTTTCACAAAATCGCATTATCTCAACGATATTCGGCGCTTATACCACCCTGATCCGCGGTGTGCCGGATCTGGTGTTGATGCTGCTGATCTTCTACGGCCTGCAGATTGCTCTGAACAGCCTCACTGAATTAGTCGGTTTCTCGCAGATTGATATCGATCCGTTGAGCGCGGGGATCATCACCCTGGGCTTTATCTATGGCGCTTATTTCACCGAGACCTTCCGTGGTGCCTATATGGCAGTGCCTCGCGGCCAGGTTGAGGCGGCAACGGCTTTTGGTTTATCCAGCAGCCAGATTTTCCGCCGTATCCTGTTCCCGGCGATGATGCGTTTCGCATTACCCGGCATTGGCAATAACTGGCAGGTTATCCTGAAGGCCACGGCGCTGGTGTCGATTCTTGGCTTGAACGATCTGGTAAAAGCAACCCAGTTGGCGGGCAAAGGCACCTATCAGCCTTTCTTCTATGCCTTGGTTGCCGGGATGGTATATCTGGTTTTCACTACCGTTTCCAACGGCGTGTTGCTGTGGCTTGAACGGCGTTATTCATTGGGCGTCAAAAGGGCCGAATTATGATCGATATTTTGCATCAGTATTGGCAGTCGCTGTTGTGGAGTGACGGCTATCGTTTTACCGGGGTCGCGGTTACGTTATGGCTGCTGATTTCATCGGTGGTGATGGGCGGATTGCTGGCGATCCCGATGGCGGTGGCGCGGGTTTCTTCTCTTCCCTGGCTGCGCCTTCCGGTGTGGTTTTATACCTATATTTTCCGTGGCACCCCGCTGTATGTGCAGTTGCTGGTGTTTTACTCCGGTATGTACAGCCTGGAAATTGTGCGCGGCACCGAATTCCTGAATGCGTTTTTCCGCAGCGGGCTGAATTGCACCATTCTGGCGTTGACGCTCAATACCTGCGCGTATACCACCGAGATCTTCGCCGGAGCCATTCGTTCTGTGCCGCATGGGGAAATTGAAGCGGCCAATGCCTATGGTTTTTCGCGTTTTAAAATGTATCGCTGCATTATTTTGCCTTCGGCGCTGCGCACCGCATTACCGGCGTACAGCAACGAAGTCATTCTGATGCTGCATTCGACGGCGCTGGCCTTTACCGCCACCGTACCGGACCTGCTGAAGATTGCCCGTGATATTAATGCGGCAACTTATCAGCCGTTCTATGCGTTCGGCATTGCAGCGGTGTTGTATCTGATTATCTCCTATACGTTGATCAGCCTGTTCCGTAAGGCAGAGAAACGTTGGATGGCACACGTAACTCATCGATGAATGACGGGAATAACACCATGTCTGAAAATAAATTAGCCGTCACCGAACTGCACAAGCGTTATGGCGACCATGAAGTGCTGAAAGGCGTTTCCCTGGCAGCGAATGCGGGCGACGTGATCAGCATTATCGGTTCTTCCGGTTCAGGTAAAAGCACCTTCCTGCGCTGTATTAACTTCCTCGAGAAACCGAGTGAAGGTTCGATCAGCCTGAATAATGAAGATATCCGCATGGTGCGCGACAAAGACGGTCAGTTGAAGGTGTTCGATAAGAAACAACTGCAATTGCTGCGTACCCGCCTGACCATGGTCTTCCAGCATTTCAACCTGTGGAGCCACATGACGGTGCTGGAAAACGTTATGGAAGCGCCGGTGCAGGTCTTGGGTTTGAGCAAGGCAGAGGCGCGCGAGCGTGCGGTACGTTATCTGGATAAGGTCGGTATTGACGAGCGTGCGCGGGGCAAATATCCGGTGCACCTTTCCGGTGGCCAGCAGCAGCGTGTGTCGATTGCGCGCGCATTGGCGATGGAGCCGGAAGTGTTGTTGTTTGATGAACCAACCTCAGCGCTGGATCCGGAATTGGTGGGCGAAGTGCTGCGTATCATGCAAAAGCTGGCAGAAGAGGGCAAAACCATGGTGGTGGTAACGCATGAGATGGAGTTTGCGCGCCACGTATCGAACCACGTGATCTTCCTGCATCAGGGGTTAATCGAAGAACAGGGGCCACCAGCCGAGGTTTTCGGTAACCCGAAAAGCCCGCGTTTGCAGCAGTTCCTCTCGGGTGCCCTTAAGTAAGGGCACCGCATATTACTTTAGGCCTGCTGGTTGATCACATCATCCAGCGCCTGTTCCAGCTCAAAAAAGCGGAAGCTGAAACCCGCTTCTTCCAACCTTCTGGGCACCGCGCGTTGGCCGCCCAGCACCAGCACCGCCGCCTCTCCCATTAGCAGCCGCATAGCGAATGCCGGTGCGCGTAAAAACGCCGGGCGATCTAATACCTTGGCCAAGGTGGCGGTGAACTGTTCATTATGTACCGGATAGGGCGCAACCATATTGAACGGGCCGCGCAGGTTGCTGTGATCCAGCAGGTAGATGATGCCGTTAACCATATCGTCGATATGGATCCATGGCAGATACTGGCGACCATTACCGATCGGCCCGCCAAGGCCCATACGGAAAGGCGGGAGCATTTTGGCCAGCGCGCCACCCTTGGGAGCCAGCACCACACCGGTACGTAGCAGGCAGACACGGGTCGTGCTACTTTGCGCCCGCAGCGCCAATGCTTCCCAACGCTGGCAGAGCTGATGGGTAAACTCATCGTGCGGGGTTTCATCTTCGGTCACCACCGCCTGGCCCTGATCGCCGTAATAGCCGACGGCAGATCCTGATATCAGCACCGCAGGCGGTGTGGCGCTGGCATTGATCAGCGCCGCCAGCTTTTCGGTCAATTCCCAGCGGCTGTGGCACAGGTGGTTTTTCTGGGCTTGGCTCCAACGTTTGTCAGCAATGGGCTCACCCGCCAGATTGATGACGGCATCAAAGCCGTCCAGAGAGTGTCGATCGCTGAGTGAAGGCCAATAGTTGACCTGCTCGCCAAACTTGGCGTGCGCACGTTTTACATCACGTGACAGCACGGTAACCTCATGTGAAAGGTGCAGCAGTTGTCGAGTCAGGCTGCTGCCAATCAGCCCTGTCGCGCCGGTAATCAGGATACGCATGGTCGGCCTCCCTGAGCGGTATAAGTATTATGCGATGTCGCTACGATAGCTCATGGTCATAGAAACCGAATCGGCGTAACGCAGAGCCAGCAATTTATCTATCTCTACTTCAGCATAGGTTACCCAGGGATGTTGTTTCACGATATCGAGCACATCCTGAGTTAATTTTTCCAGCAAAGCGAAGCGGTTACCTTCAATGTGATGAATGATCGCCTTGGTAATGGTGCGGTAGTTCAGCGCATCGTCAATGTCTTCGCTGTTACGCGCTTTATCCGCTGGGTAATGGATCGTCACGTTGATCAGGATATCCTGACGGTTATTGATTTCTTCTTCCTTGATACCGATGAAAGTACGTAACCGCAGGTTTTTAATACGGATAATGGCATCGGGTTGGCGAGATGGCATCAGAGATTCTCCAGAGGTCTGAATGTTTGCGTCCAGAATACACGGAAACGAGAGAGATGATAACGCAGCCAAGCGGTTAAAGAGAGCCACAGGGAGGTGGCTCACAGTAAATTGGTTAAGCCTGGTCTGCCAGCTTGTAGGCTCGCTTGGTGGCTGGGCGGTTGCTGATACGTTCGAACCAATTACGTACCGCCGGGTAATCAGCCAGATCGATACGCTGTCGGGGGTGAGAAACGACCCAGGGATAGGTGGCGATGTCGGCGATGCTGTAATTGTCTCCACCCAGGTAAGGATGTTTTTGCAATTCGGCATCCAGCACGCCATACAGGCGCTTGGTTTCTTGTTGGTAACGCTCAATGGCGTAAGGCACCGGCTGTGGGGCGTAGTGGTTGAAGTGATGGTTTTGGCCGAGCATTGGCCCAAATCCGGCAACCTGCCAGAACAGCCACTGCAGCGTTGCTGCGCGATCTCGCAGCCCTTTACTCAGCAGTTTGCCGGTTTTTTCTGCCAGATAAAGCAGGATTTCACCTGATTCAAACAGGCTGATAGGAGCACCGCCGTCAAGCGGTTGCAGATCGACGATGGCCGGGATTTTGTTGTTAGGAGAGATGGCCAGAAACGCCGGTTGGAACTGATCGCCAGCACTGATATTTACGCGGTGAATACGGTAGGGTAGGCCAACTTCCTCAAGGAACAGAGTAATTTTGTGGCCATTAGGAGTAGGCGCGTAATACAGGTCAATCATAATTTATCCTACGACAAGGTGATCTGTAAGTTATTGCACGTACATTACTGCGGTCTGCACTACAGGCAAAGATATATCAGATTTTCATCAAAGAATAGCGCTTAACAAGAGCGGGTTGTGGGCGATTTGAATGGTATTTGTGGGTGTGAAGCAGAAATCCCCGGAACTTGCGTGCCGGGGATTGAAGGAAAGGCTTAGCTCAGGAAGTCTGCGCGCTGTGGAGTAAAGGTATCCAGCAGCGTTCCGGCTTCCAGGCAGACGCAGCCGTGCACGACGTCAGGTTTCTTGTACAGGGTATCCCCGGCACTCACCTCTTTAGTGACACCGTCAATGGTGAAACTGAAGCGGCCAGACAGCACGTAAGTCAGCTGCTCGTGCGGGTGGCTATGCAACGTACCGACGGCATCTTTGCTGAAGTTGACTTCCACTGCCATCATGGTTCCGCCGTGAGCGAGAATACGCCGCGTGATGCCGTTCCCCAAGTCCTCAAGCGCGCATTCTTGTTTGTAGATGAACATGACTTTTCCTCAGTAATAAACCGTAATTAAGCAAACAGATTTTCAGGCAATTTGGCCAGATAGAGTGCGGGTTCACCTTCAAAATCTGAGGTAAACAGCACTTGGCGGTTGTCTGGCGTAAAGGAAGGATGCGGGTGCGTAACCTGACGATCGCCCTTCAACACGCGCCATGAACTGTTGTGCGCCGCCAGACGAGCCTGGCGCTTATTCTTGGCATCAAACACGTAAAGCCAAGGATCGTTCTCGATGGTATAACCCGCGGAATCCTTGATATCTACCGGGGATGCAGAACCGTCACCCACCAGCATGCTACCGTCGTGGTTGCTCATCAGGTGAGAACAGGCTGGCATGCTCATCACAATTTCATTCACACCGCTTTCTGGATCGAAACGGTAAATGTTGCGATCCTGCTGGCCTTTCATATAGGAAACGTACATCAATGCTGAACCATCTGGTACCCAGAATTCGTGGGTGCAGCTTTCACCTTCGGCGTGGGTTTTCACCTTGCGCATATTGGTGCCGTCTTCATTGATCAGCCACATACGAGCATCCACCAGATCGTGCGGGCCTTCGTGGCAGAAGGCAACGCAGTTATCGTGGTAAGGACGATAAATCGGGTGGCCCAGCCAGACGTTATCCTGATAGATCACGCGTGAGTCGCCGCTATGGAGATCGACACGCAGCAGGCGGCAACGCGGATTCTTGGTGAAGAAGGTGTGGAAAATTTTCCAGTCGGTCAGCGGTTCCCAGTCGTTGCGATCGATTTCGATGCCCACCAGACTGGTGCATTCGCTGTTGGCGACCCAGGTACCGTAACCCACCCACTCTTCAGGCACCTGATAAACCGTCTGCTCATGGCAGTTGCTGAGTTCAACCCGGCGCAGCTCGCGTTCATTTTTCACGTAGTAGAGGAAACGATCGTCTGGCGATAAGAAACCCCCGAACGTATTGTCGCCTGTGCCTTCGGTCAGTTGAACTGCCTGCTGTTTTTCCAGATCCAACAGGTAATAGTTACGGTTACCGTCAAATTCCCCAGCGAACAACAGCTTGCGCCCGTCATTGGTGAAGCATTTCTGGTAGAAGTAATTCCGGTGGCACAGTACGTCTGGCGGCGTTAAGCGAGTGATTTGTGCGCCGGTACTCGCATCGGTTGAACGGTGAAAATTGAATTCGAGGATTGAACCTTTAGCCACGATGGCCTCCCTTAAACTGATTGATGAACCGCCAGAGACTGAACAGTTCCTTAATTACTAAAACGTTGTTTCATTAAATTAGAAAAATGATATCAAAGTGACGCAGCAGGCCAACCCATACGGGTGATTTATGCGACCGGCATCGCATAAATTGCTTCTCTCATCGTAGTTTTACTCAAGATACCTGTTTGCATCATGGTTTGCGGGTGCATAACTGTGCATTCTGTGTCGCTATTCAGCGTAAGCCACTTTACGGTTGGGAAAACCAACATCGCTCAGAGAAGGGGCTGTAGCCGGATACTGCCCATGCTTAAAAACGCCGCAGTTGATTACCCTTACTTTTTTTCTGTGATTTCTGTCACATCAATATCGCTCTTCGACCAGTATAAAACATCATTCCTAAAAAAATGAAATAATAGTTCATTTTTAGTAGCGAAATGAGACGGTAGATGAGAGCAACGAGTATTAAGCCTTTGGGAGAAGGTCGGGCGGTCACGCTGGGGCACCAGTTGGCATATGGTGGTGGCAACCTGTTGGGCAGTGGTGCTCTGGCAATCAGCGGAGCTTGGTTACTGTATTTTTACACTACATTTTGTGGGCTGACGTTGTTGGAAGCGTCGTTTATCTTTTCTGTGGCCAGCGTTATTGATGCGATCAGTAACCCGGTGATGGGCTACCTGACCGATAACTTCGGCAATACCTGGCTCGGCAAGCGTTTTGGTCGGCGTCGTTTCTTCGTGTTGATTGGCGCACCGCTGATGATTTTCTATCCTCTGCTGTGGGTCGAAGGTTTCGGCTTCTGGTACTACCTCGCGACTTATGTGATTTTTGAACTGATTTACACTTCGGTGATGGTGCCTTATGAAACATTAGCCACCGAGATGACCGATGATTTTGCCGTGCGCTCCAAGCTGACTGGCTACAAAGCCATCTTCGGCAAAATGGCCAACTTCCTGGCCGCCTTTATTCCTGGGCAATTCATCCTGATCTACGGTAAAGAATCGGCGCAGCCCTTCCTCTATACCGGTATCACCTACGGTGTGATTCTGTTTATTGCTATTGGCGTGCTTTATCTGTTCTCTTGGGAGCGAAAAGATGAAGGGGTGGCGATCGTGAAGCAGAAACAATCGCTGCTGAATACGCTGATCTCTCTGGCCAGAGATATGCAATCCACTTTCTATCTGCGGGTGTTCCGCAAGCATTTGGGTATGTACCTGTTCGGCTTTGGCGCCGAGTGGCTGTTTGCTTCTGTCTTTACCTATTTCGTGATCTTCGTGCTGCAATACGATCCGGCGATTCTGGCCGGGCTGAACAGCCTGAACGCCATGCTGCAATTGTTCTCCACGGCGCTGTTTATTGGTCTGTGCGTGAAAAAAGGCTTCAGCAAACCGTACAGTTGGGCGCTCGCTATCGTTATTTTTGCCGTCTGCTGTTACTCGTTGCTGCGCTTCTTCAACCTGCCAGCACATTATGCGACCGCTGCCATCATCGGGGTGACGGTGATCTTTGGCCTGGGAACCGGCGGGGTGTATTACATTCCCTGGACGGTATATACCTTCCTGGCCGATGTGGATGAAGTGTTTACTGGCCGCCGTGAAGGGATCTACGCGGGTGCCATGACCTTCTCTGGCAAAATTGTCCGCTCAATCATTGTTTTCACCATGGGGGCGATCCTCAGCTACTACGGCTTCCAGTCGAAATCCCATACTCAACCGGAAACTGCCATCACGGCTATCTCCTGGGTGTTCTTTGCTGGCGTGATCATGCTGGCGCTGGTGGCCATCGTCTTTAGTGGGCAGATGACGCTGAATCGCCAAACCCATCGTGTGGTGCTGGACGAGGTTGCGCGCATCAAGGCCGGTGGAGAACTGGGCGATATTCAACCCGAAGTGCGCCTGGTGATCGAAAAGCTGGTGGGCCTGCCCTATGAGCAATGCTGGGGTAACAGCGAGATCTGCCAGAAGATGAATATTGTCCCTGAAGTGAAAGCCACCGTGCGTGAAGCCGTCTCACAGGCCTGATGTTCCCACGATTCATTGATGAAACCTTCCTGCATTTGCGCAGGAAGGGTAATAAAAGGAAAGGGAAATGAAGAACGTTCCTCTGTCGTTATGCCTTGCTCTGGTCAGCATCTGCAACAGCAGTGGCGCCGCGTCATTGCCCGTTCCTAATGAATTGGTATGGCAGGCGATCGCTTTTGGCCAGTCAATCGATGTCAACTTTGCTACCAACGTGTTGCCGGGCAAGGTGGGCACCAATCAGGTAACGTTGGCCAGTGGCCAGCCATTACCTGCCGGGCCATTGAACACGCCGTTTCACATTGAAAGCCGTGGCGGAAAGATTGGTAACAGCCACGATGGGTTAACGTTCTATTACACGCGTATCCCGGCCAGCGCCAATGTGCTGCTGGAAGCGGACATTACGGTCGATCAGTTTGGCCCGGAAACCGGTGCGCTACCTGCCGGGCAGGAAGGGGCGGGATTGTTGATCCGCGATATTCTTGGCAAACCCCGGTTGGAAAAAGTGCAGCCGGGATATGAGGAGTTTCCGGCCGCGGCCAACATGGTGATGAACGCCATCATGACGCAGGATAAGAAAGACCATCATCGGGTGAAGATGATGTTGATTTCGCGCAACGGTGTGATCAATTCCTGGGGTAACGCCGGTATTGAGATCAAACGTGCAGGTTACCAACCGGAGATCGATCTCAAGAAAACGCCTCGTTTCCGTTTACGCTTGGCCCGCACCGATGATGGTTTTGTCGCGGCCTATGCGCCAGAGGGTAGCGATAACTGGACTAGCCAGACGATCGGAGATGCGCATCGTGTCAGCGTGCTGGAACCTGAAGGCTATTACGTCGGCTTTTTTGCTTCGCGTAACGCGCGTATCACCGTGAATCAGGCAAGCTTGACGCTGAGTCAGAGCAATCTACCTGCGGCGGAGAAATTTGTCGCCAAAGCGCCAGCGACACAAATCGAAGTGGCCTCAGCAGCGATAGCTGCCACGGATGATTATGTTTTCCAACTGCGTAGCAACGAGCAAGGCACCCTGACCGTCAGCAAAGACGGCATCGTCGTGGCCAGTGAGCGCGCGGTAAAGCCGGGTGAAATGCTGGCGCTGAATATCCCGTTGACCAAACCGGAAACCCGGCTGGATTACCGCTTCACCACGCAAAACGACAGTACCCTCGATAACCACCTGGAAGTACGCAAAGTCGGCTATGCCGATGCCAGTAACCTGTATGTTGCTGCGCAGGGTAAGGCTGGCAACGATGGCAGCCAGCAGCATCCGCTCGATCTCATCACGGCCGCGCAAGCGCTGGCTCCCGGTGGCGTGCTGTGGTTGGCGGAGGGGGATTACCCGCACAGCGTCTTGCCCGCTTCCGCTAGCGGAACCGCAGCGCAGTTGAAAAAGCTGCGGCCATTGGGGCGTAATGTGGTGCTGCATGGGCTGAATCTGGATGCCAGTTATTGGGACATCCAGGGAATTACGGTGACCGAGAAGAGTTTCAGAATTGCCGGTAGCCATAACCGTATCGATCGGGTGGTGGCACATCATGCCGATGATACCGGCATCATTGTCTCCTCTCCGGCTGATACTGATCGGCCGCTGTGGGCCAGCCATAATCTGATTTCCCATGCGGAATCCTACGGCAACAAAGATCCCGGTTTGATCAATGCCGATGGTTTTGCCGTCAAAATGCGCGTGGGCGAGGGTAACCGGCTGGTGGCTTGTTTCTCGCACGATAACGTGGATGACGGTTTCGATCTGTTCAACAAGATTGAAGATGGCCCGAACGGGCGAGTGATTATTGAAAACAGCGTTGCGCTGCGCAACGTCAACAATGGCTTCAAACTGGGCGGCGAAGGGTTACCGGTCGATCATCAGATTTCGGGCAGTATTGCCATGGAAAACGGTATGGATGGATTTACCGACAACTTTAATCCTGGGGCATTGCAGCTCACCAACAATACCGCCATTGATAATCATCGGTTTAACTATATTTTCCGTCCTGGCCCTTATACCACCAAGGAAAAACAGGGCGTGTTCAGCGGCAATGTCTCCCTGCGTACCAAGCCGGGGGAGTATGCCGACGCCGTCGTGGGCCAGATCGCTGGGAATAACGCCTTTATCTTGGCAGAGAACAAATAGCAGCGCACCAGGCTCGTTTTATGGCAGGCCAATAATTTCCGCGTTTCTGTGGCTCCGTTGCTTAGATTGGAGCCACAATCTTCACTGCTATTATGTCGATCGCCATCAAATAAATGAAAAATACCTTTCACAAAAATCAAAACATCGTTTCAATTTAATTGATTGCCATGGGGATAAGCGCTAGACTTGCCGCATCATGATGACAGGGACGGGCAATAGCGCCCGCTCTGTGCGGCAGCAAGCTGCGAATACTGGCGGGATTGCACTGTTATCCCCACTTTTTGATAAGGGCCGATGATGCCCTGAGTACTAAGGAAAAGAGCATGATTCTCGATAATTTCTCGTTGCAGGGTAAAGTGGCTGTCGTGACCGGTTGTGACACCGGTCTGGGTCAAGGCATGGCACTTGGGCTGGCGCAGGCGGGTTGTGATATCGTCGGCATCAACGTGGTTGAGCCAACGGAGACCATCGCGAAAGTTGCAGAAATTGGGCGTCGTTTTCTGAGCCTGAAAGCTGACCTGAGCAACCTGGACGTGCTGCCTTCCCTGGTTGAACGTGCCGTGGCTGAATTTGGCCATATCGATATTCTGGTGAATAACGCAGGTATCATCCGCCGTCAGGACGCGCTGGAGTTCAGCGAAAAAGACTGGGATGATGTGATGAACCTGAACATTAAAACGGTCTTCTTTATGTCTCAGGCCGTAGCGCGTCAATTCATTGCTCAGGGTAAGGGCGGCAAGATCATCAATATCGCTTCCATGCTGTCTTACCAAGGTGGTATTCGTGTGCCTTCCTATACGGCGTCGAAGAGCGCGGTAATGGGTGTGACTCGTCTGTTGGCTAACGAATGGGCCAGCCATGGCATCAACGTGAACGCCCTGGCACCGGGTTATATGGCAACTAACAACACCCGCCAACTGCGCGACGATCAGGCTCGCAGCGAAGCGATCCTTGAGCGTATTCCTGCTGGGCGTTGGGGCCTGCCAGAAGATCTGATGGGGCCGGCGGTATTCCTGGCTTCACCGGCTTCAGATTACATTAACGGCTTTACCCTGGCGGTAGACGGCGGCTGGTTGGCGCGCTAAGTCTGAAAAATAACGCATTGATTTTATTTGCAGAGAGGAAACGATGAATATTGCACTGATGATGGAAAACAGCCAGGCGGGTAAAAATGCGCTGGTTCTCGAACAACTGCAGGCCGTAGCGGCTGACAATCATGATGCGGTGTTCAACGTCGGCATGAGTGACGAGAAAGATCACCATCTGACCTATATCCACCTGGGGATCATGGCCAGCATCCTGCTGAACGCAGAAGCGGTTGAGTTTGTGGTTACCGGTTGCGGCACTGGCCAGGGCGCAATGATGTCACTGAACGCCCACCCAGGTGTGGTTTGCGGTTACTGCATCGAGCCTGCGGACGCCTTCCTGTTCGCCCAAGTCAACAACGGTAACGCGCTTGCTCTGCCGTTCGCCAAAGGTTTTGGCTGGGGTGCAGAACTGAACATTCGTTACATCTTTGAGAAAGCATTTACCGGCCGTAGAGGTGAAGGCTACCCTGTCGATCGTAAGGAACCTCAGGTACGCAACGCTGGTATTCTGAACCAGGTTAAGCGTGCAGTGAGCAAAGATAACTATCTTGATACGCTGCGTGCTATCGACCCGGAATTGGTGAAAACCGCCGTCAGCGGCGCACGTTTCCAGGAATGCCTGTTCTCACATGGCAAGAAAGCCGAAATCGTGGCATTCGTAAAAGATATTATCAACCGCGCTTGATTTTTTCTTCAGGTGGCCGCTCGTCGGCCACCTGCTTCATCGGTTACCGTTACTGCGTTAGAATGGGTTTCCTATTCCGTACCAAGGGAAGCTTATGAAGCTGATGTTCGCCTCTGACTTACATGGTTCACTTTCCGCCACTGAAAAAATTCTTGAGCTGTTTGAGCAAAGTCATGCCGACTGGCTGATTCTTTTGGGTGATTTACTCAATCACGGGCCGCGCAATGCGCTGCCAGATGCCTATCAACCTGCCCAGGTTGCCGAGCGGTTAAATCTCTATCGCGATAAGATCATTGCCGTTCGTGGCAATTGCGACAGCGAAGTCGATCAGATGCTGCTTTCATTCCCCATTACCGCTCCGTTTCAGCACGTGTTGCTGCCAAACAGACGGCTGTTTTTAACCCATGGTCACCTTTATCATCCCGGCCTATTACCACCTTTATCTCTGGGTGACGTGTTGGTGTATGGTCATACGCACCTGCCACAGGCAGAACGGCAGGGGGATATTTATTGCTTTAATCCAGGTTCGGTCAGCATACCCAAAGGGGGCTTTCCTGCCAGTTATGGCATACTGGAGCAGGATGTTTTGCGCGTGATCGATTTGCACGGTAGCAAGGCGGTTGCAGAGCTGGCATTAACACACTAGTTTATATATCCAATGGCTTTAGAGTGCAGAGTTATGGATTGGGCGTCGGTGCTTCTGCAACTTTAAAGGTGAAGAATGTACGCATATTAAAAATCATAAGTACATTCATTAATTAACCAATGCGCGGCATTCATCGCGCCAAAATAGAAGGTCTTAGAGGATGGCGGAACAGGGTCAGGCTGCGGATACCGAATGGGTGGATATCGTCAACGAGCAAAACGAAGTGATTGCTCAATCCAGTCGTCAACAGATGCGTGCTCAACGGCTGCGTCACCGTGCTACCTATATTGTGGTGCATGATGGAATGGGGCGAATTTTGGTGCAGCGTCGCACTGAAAACAAAGACTTCTATCCGGGCTGGCTGGATGCCTGTGCCGGTGGAGTGGTGCAAAGCGGTGAGAATGTGCTTGATTCCGCCCGCCGCGAAGCGGAGGAGGAGCTGGGAATTGCCGGTGTGCCGTTTGCCGAACATGGCATGTTCTATTTTGAAGAGCATCAGTGCCGCATTTGGGGGGCTTTATTCAGCTGTGTGTCACACGGTCCTTTTGCCCTGCAGGAAGAGGAAGTTGCTGAAGTAAGCTGGATGATGCCGGAGGAGATCACCGCGCGCTGCGACGAGTTTACCCCAGACTCGCTGAAGGCGCTGTCACTGTGGCTGACGCGTAACAACGATCAGGATTACGGTAAACCCCTGCCGCGCGAAAGCAAAGTAGAGTCGGGTGAAGAGAACCTCTAGCCACGTCACTGGCTGTGTTTTTGCGTTGTCTTGCAATAACACAGCCTGATTTCCCGTATCGGGATCCTTTCTTAACCTCCACTCAAAAAATATATTACCCTACCTGATGTCCTCCAGGCAGATCACGTTCTGCTGATTTTACCCATAACACAATTGGCTAACCAATTTCCCACAAATCAAGATCGTTATTGCCACAATCGGTATTCATTATTTTATTGTTTATTTTCAATTGGTTAGTGTGTTCATGTGCTGTTTTTTTTAATTAGCATGCGAGCTAGTCAAAAAAAATAAAACAACGTTCCTACTTTGGTCACACTTTTGCCATCCGCCCAATGACGCTGAGAAAAATTTAGATATAATAATTTGAAATAGTGTTTCAGTTTGTTGGCTGAGGTGTGGAGACCGAAAATGGACTTAACGTGCTGCACTCAAGTGATCGACAGAGTCATGATGGATCAACCATCAGCGTTTTGTCGACGGCTTAGCCAAGCCAAAGCGGGCCGACAAACTCAACTTGCGCCTTTGTGGAATGGATTTGTTCTGTCTTTCCATTTTATCTATGACTTGTATCAACACCATGCACAGGGAGCACATGGTGCAAATGCCTTAGAATTTCATATACGAAAATTATTATTCATTTGTTTAGGGTATGCATTGCGGCTGCACATCACTTTTGTTGGTGATGAGCAGTTACAAAAGCAGGGTGATTCACTGCTTCAGCGCGGCATGTTGTTATCAGAGCGGAGGTTAAAACACACTACCTTGGGTTGTATCTGATTGCTGTCGAGTCTTTTTATAACGCTAATTAAATTTTTCTTTATTTAATTTTTCTATCTCTATGGGTAATAACCATGAATGAAAACAGAATGCTGGGGTTAGCCTATATATCACCTTACATTATAGGGTTGATCATATTTACGGCGTTTCCTTTTGTGTCATCATTCTTGTTAAGTTTTACAGAATATGACCTGATGAATCCGCCGGTGTTTAACGGGATCGAAAACTACCGTTATATGCTTACGGAAGATCACCTCTTTTGGAAATCCATGGGCGTAACCTTTGCTTATGTGTTTCTGACCATTCCTTTAAAATTGGCATTTGCGCTGGGTATTGCTTTCGTTCTTAATTTTAAGCTGCGTGGTATTGGATTTTTCCGAACTGCGTATTACATTCCTTCGATTCTTGGCAGCAGCGTTGCTATTGCCGTGTTGTGGCGTGCGCTATTTGCCATTGATGGCCTGTTAAACAGCTTTATCGGCATATTTGGCGCAGACCCAATCAACTGGCTGGGTGAGCCTTCGCTGGCGTTGATGTCGGTGACTTTACTGCGCGTATGGCAATTTGGTTCTGCCATGGTTATTTTCCTGGCGGCATTGCAGAACGTTCCGCAGTCACAGTATGAAGCCGCGATGATCGATGGCGCTTCGAAATGGCAGATGTTTATGAAAGTCACCGTGCCACTGATTACGCCGGTTATTTTCTTTAACTTCATCATGCAAACAACGCAGGCGTTCCAAGAGTTTACCGCACCTTATGTCATAACGGGTGGTGGCCCAACTCACTATACCTACCTGTTCTCACTGTATATTTACGATACCGCATTTAAATATTTTGATATGGGTTATGGCGCTGCGCTGGCTTGGATACTGTTCCTGGTCGTGGCCTTGTTTGCCTCAATCGCCTTTAAATCATCGAAGTATTGGGTCTTCTACTCAGCGGATAAGGGAGGCAAAAATGGCTGATATGCACCAAGACAACGTAATCATGAGCGATGCTCAGAAAGTTGCTGAGCAAGAGGTACAGCGGACGTTACGCAAAGAGAAAGTCAGTGCGTTTATCCGTTATATCGTCCTGCTGTTTGTGGGCTTGCTGATGCTTTATCCACTGGTGTGGATGTTCTCTGCATCGTTCAAGCCTAACCATGAGATCTTCACGACGTTAGGATTGTGGCCTGATAATCCAACCTCAGACGGTTTTGTTAATGGCTGGAAAACCGGGACGGAATATAACTTTGGTCACTACATGCTTAATACCTTTAAGTTTGTTATTCCTAAAGTCATATTGACCATTATCTCTTCAACCATTGTGGCCTATGGATTTGCACGTTTTGAAATTCCATGGAAGAAATTCTGGTTTGCAACGCTGATCACCACCATGTTGCTGCCGAGCACGGTATTACTGATCCCTCAGTACATCATGTTCCGTGAAATGGGGATGCTGGACAGCTATCTGCCGCTGTATTTACCGTTGGCATTTGCCACTCAGGGTTTCTTCGTCTTTATGTTGATCCAGTTTTTGCGTGGTGTACCACGTGATATGGAAGAAGCCGCCCAGATTGATGGTTGTAACTCTTTCCAGGTGCTGTGGTATGTGGTGGTACCGATTCTGAAACCGGCGATTATTTCTGTTGCCCTGTTCCAGTTTATGTGGTCGATGAACGACTTTATTGGACCACTGATTTACGTGTACAGCGTAGATAAATACCCTATTGCCCTGGCGCTGAAAATGTCCATTGACGTCACCGAAGGTGCGCCGTGGAATGAAATTCTGGCAATGGCGAGTATCTCTATTCTGCCGTCTATCATCGTGTTCTTCCTGGCCCAACGCTATTTCGTGCAGGGTGTTACCAGCAGCGGTATTAAAGGTTAATTGAGGATTTATCATGGCTGAAGTCGTATTCAATAATTTAGAGAAAGTGTACACCAACGGTTATAAAGCCGTTCATGGTATCAATTTAACCATTGCCGACGGTGAGTTCATGGTCATTGTCGGGCCATCCGGCTGCGCCAAGTCAACCACTCTGCGTATGCTGGCGGGGCTGGAAACTATCAGCGGTGGTGAAGTTCGCATCGGCGATCGCGTGGTTAACAACCTGGCACCTAAATCCCGTGGTATTGCCATGGTGTTCCAGAACTATGCGCTTTATCCGCATATGACGGTGAAAGAGAACCTGGCGTTTGGCTTGAAGCTGAGCAAACTTCCTAAAGAGCAGATCGAAGAGCAGGTAACCGAAGCGGCAAAAATTCTGGAACTGGGAGAATTACTGGATCGTTTACCGCGCCAGCTGTCTGGTGGTCAGGCACAGCGCGTGGCCGTTGGCCGCGCTATCGTCAAGAAACCCGATGTCTTCTTGTTCGATGAGCCATTGTCCAACCTGGATGCCAAATTACGTGCATCAATGCGTATCCGTATTTCCGATCTGCACAAGCAATTGAAAAAGAGCGGCAAACCGGCGACCACTGTTTATGTTACCCATGACCAAACAGAGGCGATGACCATGGGTGACCGTATCTGTGTCATGAAGCTTGGTCATATCATGCAGGTTGATACGCCGGATAACCTTTATCACTTCCCGAAAAATATGTTCGTCGCTGGCTTTATCGGTGCGCCAGAAATGAATATCAAACCTAGCAAGCTGGTAGAACAAGACGGCAAAATCGGTTTGACCGTGGGGAGTTACACGCTGACGCTGAATCCGCATCAGCAGGAGAAAGTGGCTGGCCATGTAGGCGAAGACGTATTCTTTGGTGTTCGTCCTGAGTTTATTACTATTTCAGAATCACCTTTCGAGGGGAATCACTCTCAGGGTGAGTTAGTTCGTGTTGAAAACATGGGGCACGAGTTCTTTGTCTACCTCAAGGTTAATGATTTTGAACTGACCTGTCGTATCCCATCTGATGATGTTAAACCTATCCTCAAAAATGGGCTGCATCGTCCTGTTTACTTTAAATTTGACATGAATAAATGCCATATATTTGATGCGAAAACAGAAAAAAATATCTCTCTTTAACAGGAGTTGCAGATAATGAAAAAAAGATTATTACAAGTTTTGATTGCTTCATCTATTGCTATGTTTGCGCACCAGTCATTTGCTGCTGAACAGGTTGATTTGCGTATGTCTTGGTGGGGCGGGAATAGCCGCCATCAGATGACGCTGAAAGCGATTGAAGAGTTTCAGAAACAAAACCCGGATATTAAAGTTAAATCAGAATATACCGGTTGGGATGGCCACCTTTCTCGCTTGACCACGCAGATCGCGGGTGGGACCGAGCCGGATGTGATGCAGACCAACTGGAACTGGTTACCGATTTTTTCAAAAGATGGCGGTGGCTTCCATGATTTGAATAAAGTCAGTGAGTATCTGGATCTGACCCAGTTTGCTCCAAAGGAACTGAAGACCACCACGGTTAATGGCAAACTGAACGGGATCCCGATTTCAGTGACCGCGCGTGTTTTCTACCTTAATGACGTTACCTGGAAAAATGCCGGGGTAGCCTATCCTAAGACCTGGGATGAATTACTGGCTGCGGGTAAGAAGTTCCAAGAAGTATTGGGTGATAAATATTATCCCGTGGTGCTTGAGCACCAGGACTCTTTCGCCCTGCTACGTTCATATATGATACAGAAGCATAATATCGATATCGTAAATGAAAGTAAGAAGAAATTTAACTACACCGAGGATCAGTGGGTCGAATTCTTCCAGATGTATAAAGATATGGTCGATAGCCATGTGATGCCTTCATCCAAATATTTTGCCTCCTTCGGTAAGAGCAATATGTATGAAATGAAGCCATGGATTGCGGGTGAGTTTGCAGGAACTTACATGTGGAACTCCACCATTAAAAAATATTCCGATAACCTGAAGCCGCCAGCAAAACTGGAATTGGGTAATTACCCGATGCTGGAAGGCGCCACGGATGCCGGTCTGTTCTTTAAACCAGCTCAAATGTTCTCGATTGGTAAAAGCAGTAAGCATCCGCGTGAGGCTGCCATGCTGATTAACTTCTTGTTAAACAGCAAAGAGGGCGTTGAAGCACTGGGACTGGAACGTGGTGTACCACTGAGTAAAACAGCGGTTACCCAATTACGTGAAAGCGGTGTGATTAAAGATACCGATCCGGCCGTTTCTGGGTTGAATCTGGCTCTGTCTTTACCACATGCAATCAATGCTTCACCTTATTTCGATGATCCGCAGATTGTGGTGTTGTTCCAGGATGCCATTCAATCAATCGACTACGGTAAGAAGACGGTTAAAGAAACGGCGGCTGATTTCCAATCACAGGGTGATCGTATCCTGAAAAGGGCAATGAGATAACGAGTTGCTGATAATAACTCCACCATGATACGTGGTGGAGTTATTATAAAATAAATAATTTGAATTAGTCGTGAATTTATTGCTTTATTGATTTGCTATTTTAAATAACGATGATATAACACAATAGAGATTTAAATATTTTATTGTATAAATTAACGCTTCTTTAATAGGGGGTATTACTTCGTCTACTTTGAAGGGTGAAAACACGTAATGCTTTACCTTGCTGGTAATCAGAAGGGCTAGATGTGTTTTATTCAAAGCGAGATTAAACTAAATATCTATACCCTAAATAATTCGAGTCGCAGGAAGGCGGCCAACGCACATGCAACTTGAAGTATGACGGGCATATATAAATTACTCACTGTGGTTTTCAATACTTCTGGGGACCTTTTTTATTCTAGGGCATAGTTTCTTGTATAATTAAATTATAAGGGATGGGAATAATGAAATTAAAATTATTAACTCTGGTGATGACTTCAGTAATTAGCCTCAGCGCCGCGGCGGTAACAATTGATTATCGACATGAGCTTATGGATACTGGCAAAGGCGATCATAAAGATCGTTTGTTGATGTCACATCGCTTTGCCAATGGTTTTGGTTTATCTTTAGAAGCCAAATGGCGCCAGGATCCTTCAGATACTACACCAAATAAACTTTACCATGAACAGGTGAGTAATGGGACTGAAGTGGTCGCCAGCTATCAGCAAAGCCTGACGGATGAGTTTTCTTTACAGCCAGGTTTCTCGCTGGAATCCAACAGCAATAATAACGGTTACCGGCCTTTCCTGCGTGCGCAGTATAATCTGACCAAAGAACTGTATGTTGCGACCAGATACCGTTATGAGTACAAGCGTACCACCTCAAAAGGTTCTGATGCAGATGAAAAAACCAACCGTGGTGATTTCTGGTTAGGCTATACCTTCCTCAAGGATTGGCAGGCAGAATATAACTACGTCTATAAGAGTAGCAACAAAGTTATTTTCGATGATGGTAAAACAGATTACGAACATAACGTAAAACTGGCTTATAAGTGGGATAAAAACTGGAAGCCTTATATTGAAGTCGGTAACGTAAAACAAGACAGTAAGAACGATAATCGCCAGACTCGTTACCGTGTTGGTGTCTCTTACAGTTTCTAATTATACACGCAGGGCCGTTATTACCGCCTGATGTTGAGATACATCAGGCGGTTCCCCGTCCCCGATGCTGTTGTGTTAAGGCAGCATCGGGATAAAACTCGTCAACTGCCTCATATTGCCTGCCGCACTGCGGAGCTAATGCTCAGCAACTATCGCGGCGACACAGTGCCGAAGGGATTGTACCTTCAGGCTGCCATTCCTCATCATTCAGGCGTGCCAACAGCGCTTTACCGGCCTGAATCCCGATCTCTTTGTGTGGCACCGTCATGGTGGTCAGCGGTGGTTGGCATACCTGGCTGACGTCGCTATTACCAAAGCCCACTACCGCCAACTGATCCGGCACCTTGATTCTGCGCCGCTGGCATTCATACAGCGCACCGCAGGCCAGCTCATCAGACGCACACACCAAGGCATCCAGTTCAGGCCAGGCTAGCAGAAATTCTGGCAGCTGCTGTGCGCCGGTGCTAAAACTGGCCGGTTGTGCGGCGTTGATCACCCGGTGCGGTGACATGTGATTGCGTAATAATGCTTTGTGCCAACCCTGCAAATGTTGTTGAAAAATCCACTGTTCCTGATTGGCACATAACAAACCCACATTCTGGTAACCACTGGCAATGATCGTTTGGGTCAATTGATACATTGCCGCGACATAATCAATACCAATATTCATATCGATCGGATCGGTACGTATGGCACCAATCTCTACCACGGGAATATGGGCAGCCATCAGCGCCTGACGCGTATTGGGTGAATGCTCGACGCTAAGCAACACGGCGGCGGCCAGGTTGTAGGAAAGCAGCGTCTCCAGCAGCTTTTCTTCACGCTCCAGATGGTGCTGTGATTCGGCCAACATGATCTGGTAACCCGCCGGTTGCAGCACGCGCTGTAATCCAGCAAACATGTCTGCACAACCTGATTCGGAGAAGCTCGGCACCACCATGGCGATGGTATAAGAGGATGCCGAAGCCAACGAACTGGCGGCCAGATTAGGCAAGTAACCCAACTCACTGACCGCGGCCTCAATTTTTTCTCTCAGCTTGTCTGAAACCTGCTCTGGCGTGCGTAATGCTCGCGATACGGTCATGCTACCCACGCCCGCCAATTGGGCAACGTCGGCCAGCGTAACCCGGCCAGTGCTGCGTCGTTTTTTACCGATCGACATTCGTAATCCTGACTGAAATGCGCTAAGGGTCCGAAACCCGATTATCGGTGGTTCGGCAATCCTGCTTTGGCTGACATTCTAACCCGTTCTCTGGGCGAGGGATAAAAAAACTGCGTTAGGCGATGATCGCGTCCGGCTATTTGATAGCGCTATCACAAATCTGCACGATAGATTCTTGGTAGCGCTATCTTTGTGGCTTTGATCACGGTTGATACCCTGGCCGTTGATTAAAGTTTTATCGTCGCCGAAGAATGACACACCGGTAACACCTAATCGTAACCAGGTTATCTGAGGGGGAAACGTGCTCAACGACTGGCTGAATGCCGATCATATTCAACTGTGCGATCACGTCGCGGACTGGCAGGAAGCGGTAGCGCTGAGTGCCCAACCGCTGTTGCAACGCGGCATCATTACTAACGACTATTTGGCGGCAATATTCCGCCAATATCAGGCGTTGGGACCGTATTTTGTTTTGGCTCCCGGTATTGCCATGCCACATGCCAGACCGGAAGAGGGGGCGAAAGCGTTAGGCCTTTCGCTGTTAAAAATTAACCAGGGAGTGCATTTTCATTCTGAAGATAATGATCCGGTGTTTGTGGTGGTGATGCTTTCTGCTCCAGATAGCAGCAGCCATATCGAATTAATCTCGCATTTGGCCGAATTATTTTCAGACAATGAAGCGATGGAGAGGTTATTCCGCGCTGAGAACCGACAGCAGATCGAGGATATTATTGCCAACTATTAACCATTAACAGTTATACCCGTCATACTTCAAGCTGCATGTGCGTTGGCTTTCCTCGCTCACCCCAGTCACTTACTTGGGTAAGCTCCTGGGGATTCTCTGCGTCGCCGCCTTCCTGCAACTCGAATTATTTAGGGTATAGGCCAATTAACTACAGCAAATAACATCAGATAACTCTCTGGTGATGCTATCTCTTATTCGAAATTCAGCGGGTGAACATAATGAAAATCATGGCTATTTGTGGTTCAGGGTTGGGCAGCAGCTTTATGGTGGAAATGAATATCAAGAAAGTGCTGAAGAAAATGGCGATTGAAGCAGAGGTTGAACACTCCGATCTCTCTTCCGCCACGCCGGGCGCTGCGGACATTTTCGTGATGGCAAAAGACATCGCCGATAGCGCCAGTGTCCCGGCCAGCCAACTGGTGGTGATCAGTAACATCATCGATATTAATGAACTCGAAGCCAAGTTGCGTGCTTACTTCGAAGCTCACTCCATCATTTAATCAAACCAGTCGGCGAGGTGGATATGTTTATCCAGGAAGCGCTTAAATTTGTGGTTGATATATTAAAAGTGCCTGCCGTATTGGTAGGGGTGATTGCATTAATCGGTTTGTTAGCGCAAAAGAAATCATTTTCTGATGTGGTAAAAGGTACGGTAAAAACCATTCTCGGTTTTATTGTGCTGGGCGGTGGTGCCACGGTATTAGTCGGGTCACTTAACCCGCTGGGGGGTATGTTTGAACACGCCTTTAATATTCAAGGTATTATCCCCAATAATGAAGCCATCGTGTCTATCGCCTTGGAGAAATACGGTGCCGCCACCGCGATGATTATGGCGTTCGGTATGGTGGCTAATATTATCGTCGCTCGCTTTACCCGGCTGAAATATATCTTTTTGACCGGTCACCACACCTTCTATATGGCCTGTATGATCGGCATTATCCTGACGGTCGCCGGTTTTGAAGGGGTACAACTGGTGTTTACCGGTGCGCTGACCTTGGGCTTGGTGATGGCGTTCTTCCCGGCCATTGCTCAGCGCTATATGCGCCGCATCACCGGCAATGATGATATCGCTTTCGGCCATTTCGGCACGCTGGGCTACGTACTGGCCGGTTGGATCGGTGAGCGCGTTGGCAAAGGCTCACGTTCCACCGAAGAGATGAACTTGCCAAAGAACCTCAGTTTCTTGCGTGACAGCTCCATTTCTATCTCGATGACTATGATCATTATCTATCTGATCCTGGCGATTTGTGCTGGGCAGACCTACGTCGAAAGCCAGCTCAGCGGTGGGCAGAATTATCTGGTTTATTCGATTATTCAGGCAATTACCTTTGCCGCCGGGGTGTTCATCATCCTGCAAGGGGTGCGGCTGATCCTGGCGGAAATCGTTCCGGCTTTTACCGGCTTTTCAGAAAAACTGGTGCCCAACGCGCGCCCAGCGCTGGATTGCCCGGTGGTTTATCCCTATGCGCCTAATGCAGTGCTCATCGGTTTCCTATTCAGTTTCCTCGGTGGGCTGGTTGGTCTGTTCCTGCTCGGGCAAATGAAAATGGTGCTGATCCTGCCGGGCGTAGTCCCTCATTTCTTTACCGGTGCGACCGCTGGGGTATTTGGTAACGCCACCGGCGGGCGCCGTGGTGCGATGTTGGGGGCATTTGCCAATGGCCTGCTGATTACTTTCTTGCCGGTGTTGCTGTTGCCGGTCTTGGGGGCGCTGGGCTTTGCCAATACTACCTTCTCTGATGCCGATTTCGGCGTAATCGGGATCTTACTCGGCAACATGGCGCGTTTCCTGACCAAAGAAATGATCATGGTGGCAATCGTCGCCATCTTTGCGCTGCTGGTTGCGCATAACTTTTTGGGTAAACGCAAGGGCGCTCCGGCGGCAGGTCGCGTTGAGAAATAAGTGAGGGCGGTTTGATGAACAATACAGTGACTGATATTGGCGAACTGCGCGCGCTGGCGCGGGCGATCCGCCTGGAGACGTTGAAAGCCCTCACTGGGCTGGGCTTTGGCCACTATGGGGGCTGCATGTCGGTGGTGGAAACGCTGGCGGTGTTGTATGGCGAAGTGATGCATATCGATCCGGCGGATCCCGACTGGCCTGAACGTGACTACTTTGTGCTGTCAAAAGGCCACGCTGGCCCGGCACTTTACAGCACGCTGGCGATCAAAGGCTATTTCCCACAAGAAGAACTGAAAACGCTGAACCAGAATGGCACCCGTTTGCCAAGCCACCCGGACCGCCTGCTGACCCGTGGTGTAGATGCCACCACAGGTTCGCTCGGGCAGGGGGTTTCCATTGCTGCCGGGATAGCGCTTTCGCACCAGTTGGCCGGCAGGCGCAATCGGGTATTCAGCATTCTGGGCGATGGTGAACTCAACGAAGGGCAGTGTTGGGAGGCTTTCCAGTTTATTGCCCATCATAATCTGCATAACCTGACGCTGTTTATCGATTACAACAAGCAGCAGTTGGATGGCGCGTTGGATGAGGTGATCAAACCCTTCGATCTGGCGGGTAAATTCACCGCCTTTGGTTTTGACGTGCAAACCGTTTTGGGGGATGACATTGCTGCTATTCGTGATGCGGTGCTGCCGGTGCGCAGCGGTGAACAACGCCCGCTGGTGGTGATTTTAGACAGCGTTAAAGGGCAGGGCGTGGCCTATCTGGAGAGTTTACACAACTCTCATCACCTGCGTTTGACGCCGGACGTACAGCAGGCAATCGAAAAAGCCATTGCCGATCTGGAGGTTGCTCATGTTTAACGTGGTAACACAGCTGGAAAAAGACGGTATAGAGATGCGCAAAGTGTATGCCGGCATGATGCGTCAGCAAATCGAGGCGGGCAAACCGGTTATTGCGTTGGAAGCCGATCTGATGAGTTCGATGGCGATGGATGGCGTGCATAAGGATCACCCGCAGCAGGTGATCAACTGCGGCATCATGGAGGCCAATGTGATCGGCGTTTCCGCTGGATTGTCGCTGACTGGGCGTATACCCTTTGTGCATACGTTTAGCGCATTTGCCAGCCGTCGCTGTTTCGATCAGCTTTTTATGTCGTTGGACTATCAGCGCAATAACGTGAAGGTGATCGCTTCGGATGCGGGGGTAAGCGCCTGCCATAACGGCGGTACTCATATGTCATTTGAAGATATGGGTATTGTGCGCGGGTTGGCGCATTCGGTGGTGCTGGAAGTGACCGATGCCACGATGTTCCAGAATATTTTGCAGCAGTTGGTGGATTTGAAAGGTTTCTACTGGGTACGCACTATTCGTAAACAGGCAACGCGTATTTATCAGGACGGCTCGCGCTTTACCATCGGTAAAGCCAATCTGTTGCGTGATGGGAGCGACATCACGCTGATTGCCAACGGCATTATGGTGGCCGAAGCGTTGAAAGCGGCACAGGTTTTGGAGCAGCAAGGGATCAGCGCAGCGGTTATCGATATGTTCACGCTTAAACCTATCGACCGTGACATCATTAAAACCTATGCAGCGAAAACCGGCAAAATGGTGACCTGCGAAAACCACAGCATTCATAACGGACTGGGCTCAGCCGTGGCGGAGGTGCTGGTAGAAGAGTGCCCGGTGCCGATGTGGCGGGTTGGGGTGAAAGAGCGTTATGGGCAAGTAGGGACTCAGGAGTTTTTACAACAGGAATACGGCCTGACGGCAGAACATATTCTGCAGGCGGCAAATCAGTTGCTGGATTGTGTGCCGTAATTGCAGGTGAACACTGCTAGCGCTTAACGGGCTCACCGCACCATTTGTGCTGTGAGCCCTCATCGAAATGATACGAGAAAATACCGAGAATTGCTGAGTGTGAAGCAATCCCGCATTTACGCTTATCATCGCTCAGTGATTTGAATAAAGCATGATAGTTAGCGTATAACTTGAGCAGAAAATTTGAATTATCCTGTGCTAGTTGATAAATGACGCTGTGTTTATTAGTGGAAAAAATGGTGAGGTATAATCTTAAAATGCCTTAAAGCGTATACCGTTTAGGTATGAAAGTGGTTTTTTTTAATGCTAAAAATCAGGTGTAACATAATAATTTCTTATTTTGTAACTAAGTTATTTCTTGTTTTTTTCTTGTTAAATACTTGAGTGTGCAATTAAATTTCTTTAGATTCATTTAGTTATATCAATGCCTTGTTTTGCTTTAATAAATAAAAAAATCAAAAAAACAGTAGGGCTATAAGTTTTTTAAATATTCTTACTCTTTACATTAAAGCGCATTTAACTAAAATGGGCCGCATCAGGTTAAGCTATTATCGGTTAAGTAATACGTTTTGGTGTTTCTATGCATAGCTTGTTCTATTTGCTCATCTTAAAGCCTGCTTTCCCCCTTAATAGTCATCTATGGACCTTGCGAGTTTTAAGCTAACGCTTAAATGAGATGTCTCGTCAACTTGTCTGATGCTGCAAGTAAAATAGCATTAATTTTATATAGGGCAATTTATACCCATAGGATATGGAGTTTCTAATAGTGAAAAAGATTTTTTGTGTTACTACCTTGGTTGCAGCAAGTTTAGGCCTGTCTACTGGGGCATCGGCTGATAATGGTCAGGTGAAATTTACAGGGCAACTTACGACTGAAGTTTGTCAGGTTGTTAATAATATGAGTAATCCTGCAGAAGTTAAGCTTGGAAAAGTGGGATATACGGCTTTCAAAGGCATAGGTTCGACTGCAAGTGCTACGTCGTTCGTCTTGGCATTGAAAGATTGCCCACCAACAGTGGTTAGTGCCCAAGTAAGTTTTGATGGTATTGCAGCAACCAGCGATAACCGCTCGTTAGCTCTGACTACAGGGGCTAATGTTGCAACAGGAGTTGCTGTGCAAATTTCTGATGCGTCACGTACAGTGTTAGCTCTGCGAGTGCCTTCGCAGGCATACCCATTGACTGCGGGTGATAATGACTTGGAATTCGTTGCACGTTATGTTGCAACTTCTGACTCTGTGACTGTGGGCTCAGCAAACGCAGTGGCGACCTTCGACATTACCTATAACTAATTGCGCCATGGTGTTTTAAAATCAAACGGCCCGTTTATTAACGGGCCGTTTCAGACTGCTGACTAACCCCACTTTTTCAGGTGGGGTTCTTCTTTTCTAGCGACCGCAGGTCGCGATCGCGATATTTTTCCATAACCACGTCATTGGCGACGTCTGTTCGCCCAAGGCACCTTTCTGGCCTTCCCAAGACGCTTTCAACCACGTAAAAAGACCGTAAAGAAGCGCCAGCAGCGC
>NZ_JBXUGP010000010.1:0-157081 GCF_057180605.1 Serratia sp. HNCC26DJ206 | reverse complement strand
ACATGTTTCTCGGTAACGCGGGAGGTGTATAATACGCTTTCCCGCTGAAGAGTCAACCTTTTTTCTCTACTGAGATGCGGTGTTTTCACCGGGTTGCTTCTTCCTGGCTGGGCGACATTCTTTGCTATAAAGAGTTCGTTGTTCCCGGTCAGTGGAGGCGCATTATAGGGAGTTCTCAGAACGCCGCAACCCCTAAATTCAAAAAACGTTTCAAGCGCGGATATTTTCAACAAAACGCTGCGCAAGGCAGCGTTTTTGCTGCTTTTCCCCGAAAACAGCCGTAAAAGCTAGCGCCCCGTAGAGTAAAATGACAGGTAATGATGCAAGCCAAGGATCCGCAGCCATGCAATTTAATGCTCAACAACAGGCCGCACAGCGAAACCTTTCTTACCTACTGGCAGAAAAGCTCGGCCAACAAATTCTGTCAGGTAAATATGAAGCGGGCAGTATCTTGCCGGGTGAGATGGAGTTGGGGGAGCAATTTGGTGTTAGCCGCACTGCGGTGAGGGAGGCGGTAAAGATACTGGCGGCCAAAGGTATGCTGCTACCACGCCCACGTATCGGTACCAGGGTGATGCCACAAAGCCAATGGAACTTTCTCGATCAGGATTTACTGGCCTGGTGGATGACAAAGGAAAACTTCGATCAGGTCATGCAGCACTTCCTGATCCTGCGCACCACGCTCGAACCCCAAGCCTGTTCACTGGCCGCCGCCAAGGCTACTGCGCAACAGAAAGCGCAATTAACTCGCTTGATGCTGGAGATGCGCGCACTGCACACTGATTTTGATCGCGAACGTTGGATTGACGTTGATAGCCAATATCACCAGTTGATATACGAAGCCAGTGCTAACCCGTTTCTGACCTCATTCGCCAAATTGTTCAGTTCGGTCTACCAAAACTACTTTCGCGCGATTACCGGGAACGAAGTGATTAAGCTGCAAAGCCATCAGGCGATTGTCGATGCCATCGTATCGGGCGACAGCGCAGCAGCCTTGGTCGCATGCCAAGTTCTGCTACAAGATAACGAGTAAGCCTATATATAGAAGAAAAGAGAAAGACGGTTAGCGGCGACCCACGGAGGCGCGATCCACCAACTCGGGCGTCAGCACCATAACCTGGGCCTCACGTTCGGGGTGTTGCAGACGATGGATCAACGCATCAATGGCCAACTCCCCGAGTGAGTCTTTCGGCTGATGAATAGTGCTCAGCGGTGGAGTCAGGTATTTAGCCAATTCGATATCGTCATATCCCATGACGGCCATATCCTGCGGCACCACCATCCTCGCCTGATACAGTGCCTGATAAACCCCTACAGCTATCGCATCGTTCCCGGCAAACACCGCATGCGGTGGTTCAGCCAACGCCAGCAGTTGCTGCATAGCCTGAACGCCACCCTCAAATTCAAAGTCGCAATGCACTTCATAACCAGGCGGAATATCGAGCCCGGCACGCTGCATCGCACGGCGATACCCTTCCAAGCGATGACGCGCGGTGGTTTTATCCTGTGGCCCGGCAATGCAGGCAATTTTACGGTAACCACGGCCGATCAGATGATCGGTAGCCATTTCACCACCGAGCAACGAGTTATCCTGAATAATATCGTTAGCCCCTTCGAACGGTGCCCAATCCATCATCACAATGGGTAAAGAGGGATAACGACTCAGTGCGTCTGGTGACGGACGATGATTCTCAGTGCACATCAATAGCAAACCATCGACTCGCTTTTGCAACAGCGTTTCCATGCTGCGGTTCATGCGTGCCGCATCTTCTTCGGTATTACACAGGATCAGACTGTATCCGCGTTCATAGCAGCTGCGCTCGACGCCGCGCACCACTTCGGCATAAAACGGGTTATTACTGGAAGTAACCAGCATACCGATGGTGTGCGTGGTATTGAGTTTCAGGCTACGAGCCAATGCTGACGGAGCATAATTAAGCTGTTCGACGGCCGCCATGACTTTGCCGCGCACGCTGTCGCTGACAAAGCGATTGTTATTAATCACGTGCGATACCGTCGAGGTGGAAACCCCTGCCAGACGCGCAACATCTTTCATGGTGGCCAAAATGACTACTCCTGTTGCAACAGGAAAGCGTCAATCTCTGCACGCCAGGGTACAGAAGGCTGTGCGCCAGCACGAGTTACGGCAATCGCCGCAGCCGCATGGGCGAAACGCACGGCATCATCCATAGATTTACCTTCGAGCAACGCCGTAACCAGCGCGCCGTTAAAGGTATCACCAGCGGCAATGGTATCAACCGCTTTCACCTTGAAGCCCGGCACCCGTTTACCGCTGCGGTTTTCGCTCAGCCAAACGCCCCGGCTACCGAGCGTGATAATCACGCACCCGATACCTTTATCATGCAACGCATTGGCGGCACGGGCTGCATCACTATCGTCATTGACGGCAATACCGGTTAGCCGCTGAGCTTCGGTTTCATTCGGCGTGATGATATCGATCATCGCCAATAACTCATCCGGCAACTCGCGTGCCGGTGCCGGGTTGAGGATCACTTGCGTATGGTGCAGCTTTGCCAGTTTGGCGGCAGCGATCACCGTTTCGAGAGGAGATTCGAGCTGCATCAGCAATGCATCCGCATCGATCACTTTCTGCTGATAACGCTTAAGATAATCAGGCGTCAGGGCCGCATTGGCACCCGCATCGATACCAATCACGTTCTCACCTTCCGCATTAACAAAAATCAGTGCAACCCCGGTGGTACGGCTGGCAATAGCTTCAATCGGTTGGGTATCAATGCGATCGGTTACCAGTTGCTGGCGAATACGCTCACCGATATCATCAGCCCCAACACAGGCGATAAACGCGATCTCAGCACCACTGCGCCCGGCGGCCACGGCCTGGTTAGCCCCTTTGCCACCGAAAGCGACGTTATACTGCTTCCCGATCACCGTTTCACCCGGGTGGGGAAACTGTTCGATATTAAGGATATGGTCGGCATTGATGCTGCCCAAAACCACCAGCTTTCCTGTTTCCATCGCATTGATTCCTGCAAAATTATGCGCCACCGTAACGCCCGTTCCGATGGCGCAGAGATGACTTACTTGGTCACCAGCTTCAGATCGACCGGAATAGTGGCCGGCACTTTTTCGCCTTTTAACACTTTATCGGCTGTTTCAATGCCAATCACCCCGATTTGATCCGGACGCTGTGCCACGGTGGCGGCCAGTTTGCCACCTTCAACCGCTTTCACCCCATCATCAGTACCGTCAAACCCCACCACGACCACATCGGTTTTACCGGCAGTTTGCAGCGCACGCAGAGCACCCAGCGCCATTTCATCGTTTTGGGCAAATACCGCCTGCACGTCTGGATGCGCAGTCAGCAGGTTCTGCATCACGTTCAGACCCTTGGTGCGATCGAAATCCGCTGGCTGGCTAGCCAACAGTTTGAATTTGTTCTGTTCCAGAGACTGTTTGAAACCTTCACCACGCTCACGTGCCGCAGAAGTTCCAGCAATACCTTCCAACTGGATCACTTTCGCATCAGCCCCGGCTTTCTTGGCAATAAAGTCACCGGCCATTTTACCGCCAGCACGGTTATCGGAAGCAATATGGCTGACCACTTCACCTTTGGCTGCTGCGCGGTCCAGCGTGATTACCGGGATCTTGGCCTGGTTGGCCATCTTGATGGCGTTACCGACAGCATCGGAATCGGTTGGGTTGATCAGCAGCAGCTTCGGTTGCTGCACCATCAGATCCTGCACGTTAGCCAGCTCTTTTGCCGGGTTGTTCTGAGAATCCAGCACGACCAGGTTGTAGCCCAGTTTGTTGGCTTCCTGCTGCGCACCGTCTTTCATCGAAACAAAGAACGGGTTGTTCAGCGTCGAAACCACCAGCGCGATAGTGTCTTTAGCCAACGCGTTGGCACTCAACGTGGCCGACAGAGCAATAGCAGAAGCGAATACGGCCAGTTTTTTCATTTTCATGTTCGAGATTCCTGTAGGAGAAGAAGTGTCCGTGAATACTGCGGGCCGACAAGCCCGCCTCTAAAGAGACTTACTGCTTTTTGTTATCTACCAGAACCGCCAGCAAAATAACGGCTGCTTTCACGATCATTTGGTAGTAGGAAGAAACACCCAACAAATTCAAACCGTTGTTCAGGAAGCCCAGGATCAGCGCACCAATCAGTGTGCCGACAATGCGCCCCTTGCCTCCTGCCAGGCTGGTGCCACCCAACACTACCGCTGCGATAGCATCCAGCTCATAGCCAGTACCGGCGGTTGGCTGTGCCGATGACAGGCGTGCAACTTCAATCACTCCGGCCAATGCTGCCAACAGGCCGCACAGCGAGTAAACGATGATTTTCACTTTATCGACGCTGATGCCAGACAAACGGGTCGCGGCCTCGTTCCCCCCTAGCGCGTAGATATAACGGCCCAAGCGGGTGTGATGCAACATGTACCAGACGGCAATAAACACGATCGCCATAATCCAGATCGGTGTAGGTATTCCCAGTGGGCGGCCAATACCGAACCAGCCGAAAGTATCGGCCACATCGGTAAACCCAGTGTTGATCGGGCTGCCGCTGGTATACACCATGGTGACACCGCGCAGCAGCAGCATCATTACCAGCGTGGCGATAAATGCCTGAACCTTGCCTTTCGCCACAATAATCCCAGTGCAGGCTCCCACGGCAGCCCCCAACGCCAAAGCCGCCGCCACGGCGACTACCGCATTGATTTCAAAGCCGACGATTGATGCTGCGACCGCACCGGTCAGCGCCAGCAGTGAACCTACTGACAAATCGATACCGGAAGTCAGGATCACCAGCGTCATGCCTACCGCCATAATGGCGTTCACCGACGTTTGCTGCAGAATATTGAACAAGTTGTTGAGGGTGAAAAAATTCGGGCTCATCGAAGACACTACGGCAATCAGCACCAGCAGCGCAATCAGCGATTTCTGCTCTAACAGCCACTCTTTACTGAACCAGCGCTTTGCGACACTCTGGGAACTCATATCTGATTTACTCCTGCTTTACGCCGTATTGCTTGCCGACGGCCGCTGCCATCAACACTTCTTGAGTGGCCTGTTCAATTGGGAATTCACCGCTGAGATGGCCTTCGTGCATCACCAGAATGCGGTCACTCATGCCCAGCACTTCTGGCATTTCTGAAGACACCAGAATGATGCTCAGCCCCTCCTGCTTGAACTGGTTAATTAATTGATAAATCTCTTTCTTGGCTCCGACGTCGACGCCGCGCGTCGGCTCGTCGAGGATCAGCACTTTCGGCCGGGTCATTAAACCGCGGGCGATCGCCACTTTCTGCTGGTTACCACCAGAAAGCAGGCCTATCGGCTGCTCCATTGAGGGGGTTTTAACATTGAACAGGCGGATAAAATCGCTCACCGCCTGCTGCTCATCGGCATGTTTCAGGCTGCCACCGGCGCGGCTGAAATAGCGCAAGGCGGTTAGCGACATGTTCTCCTTCACCGACATCCCCAACACTAAACCATCGCGTTTACGGTCTTCGGAAATATAGACGATGCCATTAGCCAACCCATCCTGTGGTGAATGGGTGACGACCTCATGACCATCAAGGTTAACGATGCCGCTTTTACGTGGTGCTGCACCGTACAGAATCTTCATCAATTCGGTGCGCCCGGCGCCCATCAGGCCAGCTACACCCAAAATTTCGCCACGATACAGGGTAAAACTGACGTCGTGAACGCCTGGGCCTGAAACATGGCTGACTTGTAGACGTTTTTCTCCACGCGGCAGATTCAGGCGCGGATACTGTTCTTCCAGCTTGCGGCCCACCATCATTTCGATCAACGAATCTTCTTGCAACTCGGCTACCGGGCGTTCGGCAATAAACTGGCCGTCACGGAACACGGTAACGTCGTCGCAGATTTCAAAGATCTCTTTCAGGCGGTGGGAGATATAAACAATGCCGCGGCCTTCGGCTTTCAGCTCATTGATGACGCTGAATAAAGAGGCGGTTTCAGTATCGGTCAGCGCGTCGGTCGGCTCATCCATAATGATGACTTTCGATTCGAAGCTTAGCACTTTGGCAATTTCTACCATCTGCTGATCGCCAATCGACAATTCCCCCACCAGCCGGTGGCTGCTGTAACGCAAGTTCAGGCGCGCCAGCAGTTTATCTGCTTCGGCGTACATGCGTTTCCAGTCGATGCGGCCGAAACGGCTCACGAACTCACGGCCAAGGAAAATGTTTTCGGCAATGGTCAGTTGTGGGATCAGGTTCAATTCCTGATGAATAATGCCAATACCCGCTTCTTGCGAATCCTTCGGGCCGTTAAACACCACCTCTTTACCCAGAAAACGCTGACTGCCCGCATCTTTGCTGTAGATACCGGTCAGCACTTTCATCATGGTGGATTTCCCGGCGCCATTTTCCCCCACCAGCGCCATCACCCTGCCAGGGTAGACACTGAGGGCAGCGCCAGAAAGCGCCTTGACGCCGGGAAAGGCTTTATCGATCCCTTGCAGTTGCATTAACGGTTGCATAATTGCCTCAGAAAGTGACGCCGGAGCAGAGAATGACGTTGGCATATGGCGAACATTCTCCACTGCGGATCACCGCTCGGCTGTGCTCGGTTTGTACTTTAAACTCGCTGTGACTAATATAGCTCACGCTTATGGTATTTCCCTGGTGTTGGCTAAGTTGTTGCAATTGAGCTAGCAACGCTTCATGGAGCAGCGGATTTTGTTTAACTATCTCTTCCGCCAGAATAGCGTTTTCTACCTGCATTTCCTGCGTAACCACCCCGACCACCTGTAAAAACGTCGGTACTCCTTGGGTCAGCGCCAGATCGATACGCTGCGCCGCTGCCGGAATTGGCAACCCCGCATCGCAAATGGTGATCTGATCGGTATGACCGAGGCGGGACACAACCGCAGAAACTTCAGAATTCAGTAGCACGCCTTTTTTCATGTTCTCACTCCAACAGCGAAACGTTTCGCTCGTGAATGAGTTTAAAAAAACAACAGGGGAAGGCAATGATCAAGTTGCAAAAATGTGATCGCCATCGAAACGTTTCGCTCGTGGTCGACAAACAGACAAAGAAAAGGGCTCAGTCAGTCAACTAAGCCCTTGGGGGATTATATCTCGACCTGGGTTCCCAGCTCGATAACGCGGTTTGGCGGGATCTCAAACTGGTCTGGAGCACGCAGCGCGTTGCGGCTCAGCGCGATAAACAGTTTGCCGCGCAGGAACAGATACCATGGCCGCTTGGTCAGGATCAGCGATTCATGCGACATAAAGAATGAGGTTTCCATCATTCGGCACGGTAACCCCTCCAAACCACAGCGGTGGAACACTTCTTCCACGTTCGGGGTTTCACGCCAGCCATAGCTGGCGACTACGCGCCAGAAGGTCGGCGACAGTTGTTCAATGGTCACCCGGCGTAGGTTATGCACATAAGGCGCATCTTCGGTACGCAACGTCAGTATCACCACGCGTTCATGCAGCACTTTGTTGTGCTTGAGATTATGCAGCAACGCAAAAGGGATCACGTTGATGGCCCGAGACATAAACACGGCGGTGCCAGGTACGCGCACCGGCGGGGATTTTTCCAGTGAGGCTATCATCGCCTCAAGGGAGTTGCCATGCTCATGAATACGGCGCAACAGGCTGAAACGCTCGCTTTTCCAGGTGGTCATGATAATAAACATCACCAACGCCAACGTCAGCGGCAACCAACCGCCAGAGAACAGTTTCAACGCATTGGCAGAGAACATCGGCACATCAATAATCAACAGGATCGCCAAAGTACCAACCACCAAGAAGCGATTCCAGTGCCAATTTTTGAGCGCTACCGACGTGATCAAGACACTGGTTAATACCATGGTGCCGGTAACCGCAATACCATATGCCGCTGCCAGGTTGCTGGAGTGTTCAAAGCCCACGATCACCAACACCACCGAGATGTACAGTATCCAGTTGACCACCGGGATATAGATCTGGCCCGACTCCATTTCTGACGTGTGGATAATGCGCATCGGTGACAGATACCCCAAGCGCACCGCTTGCCGGGTCAGAGAGAATACGCCAGAAATCACCGCCTGCGAGGCGATCACCGTAGCCAGGGTAGCCAGGATCAGCAGTGGGATCAGCGCCCAGTCGGGCGCCAGCAGGAAGAAAGGGTTCTTGATCGCTTCAGGGTTTTTCAGCAGCAATGCCCCCTGGCCAAAGTAGTTAAGCACCAGAGAAGGCAGTACTACGGTAAACCAGGCCAAGCGGATCGGGAATTTACCGAAGTGGCCCATGTCAGCATACAACGCCTCCACGCCGGTAATCGCCAGCACCACCGCACCGAGTGCAAAGAACGAGACCTTCTTATATTCAATAAAGAAGTTCAACGCCCACTTCGGATTCAACGCCTGAAGCACTTCGGGATTATCGATAATGCTGCGCGCGCCGAGCAGAGCCAGCACAATAAACCACAGCAGCATCACCGGAGCAAACAGCTTACCGACGCTGCCGGTGCCATGCTTTTGAATAACGAACAGTAGGGTCAGAACCAGAATAGACAGCGGCACAATATAGGGATCAAGCGACGGCGCGGCAATTTCCAGCCCCTCAATGGCCGACATCACCGAAATTGCCGGGGTGATCACCACCTCACCATAGAAGAAACTGCCACCAATCAGGCCAAGTATTACCAACCATGAGGTAGTGCGTGACGAGGTATTACGCCCGGCCAGCGACATCAATGTCAGAATTCCGCCTTCACCGGCGTTATCGGCACGCATCACGTAGGTGAGATACTTCAGGGAAACGATAACCACCAGCATCCAGAAGATCAGGGAAAGAAAACCAAAGACCACATCAGGACGGACATCAAAACCATAATGGCCGGAGAAACACTCTCTCAAGGTATAGAGAGGGCTGGTGCCGATATCTCCGTAAACCACCCCGATAGCCGCCAAGGTTACCGCCGATAAAGACTGTTTATGTTCTGTGCTCATAATTCGTTTCTTTTCTGGAACATCCGTCAGCCGTTACATCCGCACCAAGCTAAAGATACGGGCTCTTAATGATCCGTTACGCCCACGTCACCAATGGATTTCAAGTGTAGTTGAGCAACCGACAATACTACGGCTTGAAACCAAAAGGAGATAAAAGGCGCACAGTATGCATCATTTATCGGGGTTGCCTATCCTGATCTCTACCGCTAAAAATCAACAAAATGTGAACCAGATATCCTCTTGATAAGAGAAAAATAATACTAATCAACAATCTATGCTATTTAGAAAAAGGTGGTTTATCATCGAATTCTCCAGCAAGATTGATTATCAGCCGATTAAACCGGCCCTAACCCCCGGACAACGCGGACTATTTTATGGCGTCATCATCACTTCTGGCAGAACGGATTTCCCGCCTCAGCAGTGCGCTGGAGAGCGGCCTTTATGAACGACAGGAAGCCATCCGGTTATGTTTGCTGGCTGCGTTGTGTGGCGAAAGCGTGTTCCTGCTTGGCCCACCGGGGATCGCCAAGAGCCTGATCGCCCGTCGGTTGAAGTTTGCTTTCCGCAGCGCCCGCTCGTTCGAATATCTGATGACGCGTTTTTCCACGCCGGAAGAAGTGTTCGGCCCATTGTCGATTCAGGCGCTAAAAGATGAAGGGCGCTACCAGCGCTTAACCTCTGGTTATTTGCCCGAGGCGGAAATCGTGTTTCTTGATGAGATCTGGAAAGCGGGCCCGGCGATCCTCAATACGCTGCTGACAGCTATCAACGAACGCCGCTTCCGTAATGGTAACAGCGAAGAAGCCATCCCACTGCGCCTGCTGGTCACTGCGTCCAACGAACTGCCAGAAGCCGACAACAGCCTTGAGGCCTTGTACGACCGTATGTTGATCCGCCTGTGGCTCGATAAAGTGCAGGATAAGCAGAACTTCCGTTCTTTGCTGGTTAATCGCCAGAGTGAAAGTGAAAACCCGGTGCCCGAAGCGCTGAGCATCAGCGATGAAGAATTCCACCAGTGGCAGCCCCAGATCGATAAAGTCAAATTGCCGGAAAACTGCTTTGAACTGATCTTCCTGCTGCGCCAGCGTTTGGACGCGTTGGAACAGGCGCCTTATGTTTCCGATCGCCGCTGGAAAAAATCCCTGCGCTTGCTGCAAGCCAGCGCGTTCTTTAGCGGCCGCGATACCATTGCGCCGCTGGATTTAATGCTGCTGAAAGATTGCCTGTGGCACGATCTCACCTCGCTGAAACTGTTGCAGCAACAGGTAGACCAACTGCTGGCTGAACAGGCTTACCAGCAACAGACGCTGTTAATCCAGCTCCAGCAGACGCATACCCGTTGGATGCAGCACCAACAGCAGCAAAGCGACCGCCAGGCTATCTATCTGGTAAAAAAAGGCGGTATGTTCAGTCGTAAACCGCAATATGCGCTGGCAACGCCGCTCGGCGGCAGCACATTAACCCTGCTGCTGCAAAAACCGCTGCAACTGCACGATATCCAGGTTAATCACCTCAGCATCGAAAGCAGCGCGTTGGAAAACTGGCTGCAAAAGGGCGGTGATGTGCGTGCCAAACTGAACGGCATTGGTTTTGCCCAGCAGATTGAACTGGAAGTGGACGACCAACTGCATTTGACGGTGCTGGATGTCAGCCGCCAGCCTGCGTTACTGGCTTCAGCGGGCAAACCGACCGGTGGCACACCGCAGGCGCTGCTGGACGAAATGGAAGCCCTGACCCAACGCCTGGCGGAACAGCGCCGGTTATTCAGCCTGCATCAGCCATGCCTGTTTGTTCCAGCCAGCGGTCTGGCGAAGATCGAAGCCAGCCTGCTACAGGTTGCCGAACAGATTAAGCAGCAATATCAGCAGATGCGCGGTCAATAACGATGCTCAGCCTTGAAACGATTGATCTGCTGCTGTCGATCGCCGAAGGGGAACTGATCGAAGAGATGATCATTGGCATGTTGGCGGCCCCGCAGCTAATGATGTTTTTCAATAAATTCCCAGCGATACGCCGAGCGCTTAACCGCGATCTGCCACGCTGGAGATTACAGCTAAAAGAACGCATTCATCAGGCCATGGTACCCCCCGCACTGGCACAGGAGTTTTACCGTTATCAGCAGTGCCAGTTGGAAAATAACGCCCAGTTTTTTCACAACCTCAATGATACGCTTGAACTGTTGCGTCAGTTGATTTCGCCCTTTTATCAACAGGCGCAAGAGCTGGTTGACGCAGCCGATCTGCACAACCATCCAGACAGTTTCCAAACGCTGTTTTTACAGCGCTGGCGCATTAGCCTGACGCTACAGGCCACCATGCTGCATCATCAGTTGCTTGAGCAAGAACGCGAACAGTTGATGGCCGAACTACAGGAACGGTTGGCATTAAGTGGTGCGTTGGAACCAGTACTGGCAGAAAACGATACCGCCGCCGGGCGCTTGTGGGATATGAGTAAAGGCCATTTACAACGCGGTGACTATCAGCGGCTGGTGGAATACGGCGATTTTCTGCAACAGCAGCCGGAATTGAAAAAACTGGCACAGCAGTTGGGGCGCAGTTATGAAGCCAAAGCGGTGCTTCAGCAGGACGCACAACCCGAACCTTTCCGCATGATGGTACAGGTTCCGGCCATTCAGCCAGAAGAGGTCAGCGGCATTCACCAAAGTGATGACATCCTGCGTTTATTGCCGCCCGAACTGGCAACCTTGGGTATTGAAGAACTGGAGTTTGAGTTTTATCGGCGGTTGCTGGAAAAGCGCCTGCTGAGCTATCGCCTGCAAGGCGATGCTTGGCAGGAACAAATCGTGATGCGCCAGGTCACCCATAAGCAGCAGGATCAACAGCCGCGCGGGCCGTTTATCGTCTGTGTTGACACATCCGGTTCGATGGGGGGCTTTAACGAACAGTGTGCCAAAGCCTTCTGCCTGGCCTTGTTACGCATCGCGTTAGCGGATAACCGCCGTTGTTACATTATGCTGTTTGCCAACCAGATTGTGCATTACGAACTGACCGCCGCCAGCGGCATTGAGCAAGCGGTGCGTTTTCTCGGCCAGCATTTCCGTGGCGGTACTGATTTAGCCGCCTGCCTGAGCGCAACGGTGAGTAAAATGGCAGAGAGTGGCTGGTTTGATGCCGACGCGGTGATTATTTCTGACTTTATTGCCCAGCGATTGCCAGACGAGGTGATAAAAAAGGTGAAATTACAGCAGCAAAGCCACCAGCAACGTTTTCATGCGGTGGCGATGTCTGCTTATGGCAAACCCGGCATCATGCGCATCTTTGATCATATCTGGCGCTTTGATACCGGGTTAAAAAGCCGCTTAATGCGCCGCTGGCGGCGCTAAAAGCAACTTACAGCAGGCCTTCAACCGCTTCACGCACTTCAGGTGCCCATACGCCACACTGCACTTGGCCGATATGCGACAGTTGCAGCAACAGCATCACCAGGCGTGATTGCCCAATACCGCCACCGATGGTCTGCGGCATTTCACCGCGCAGCAACGACTGGTGCCATTCCAGCTTCAGGCGATCCTGATCGTCGGTCAGCGCCAACTGATGCTTAAGCGCAGCAGCATCAACGCGGATCCCCATGGAAGACAGCTCAAACGCATCCTGTAATACCGGGTTCCACACCACGATATCGCCGTTCAGGCCAGCCAGCCCATCGGCAGCCGGTGTCGTCCAGTCATCATAATCCGGGGCACGCACGTCATGTGATTTGCCATGCGACAGTTTGCCGCCGATACCAATCAGGAACACGGCACCCAGCTCTTTGGCAATGGCGCGTTCACGACCTTTAGCGTCCAACTCCGGGTAACGTTGCAGCAGAGTTTCACTGTGAACAAAATGAATCTGTTCTGGCAGGAACGGTGCCAGGCCATATTCACGGCTCACCGCCGCTTCCGTTTCTTTTATAGAAGCATAGATGCGCGTAACGGTATCTTGCAGGTAAGCCAGGTTGCGCTCGCTATCGCCCATCACGCGCTCCCAATCCCACTGATCGACATATACTGAATGGATTGGCGTCAGGCGATCTTCATCTGGGCGCAGCGCTTTCATATGGGTATACAAGCCTTCGCCCGCGCTGAAATCGTAGCTACCCAGGGTTTTACGCTTCCACTTTGCCAGAGAATGCACCACCTCAAACGTAGCGTCTGGTAAGGTTTTCACTTTAACCTGTACCGCTTTCTCGCTGCCGGAAAGGTTGTCTTGCGTGCCATCACCCAGGCGGCTGAGGATCGGAGCCTGGACTTCAATCAACCCCAACTGCTGTTCCAGTTGGCGAGAAAAGAAGGATTTCACGAAGCTGATTTGTTGTTGTTTTTGAATAAACTGCTTTTTCATTGCCGTATCTCTTAAATAACCTGTCTAGTTGCCGACGATTAAGCAACAGAATGGCATCACAATTCAATATCCAGCAATCAATATTGCCTTTTCATTTTTAATCGTTCATTTTTAAGCGGTGATAATTCAACAATCAGCAATTAAAGGGGGATTTAATGGCGGAAATTTATCAGATCGATAATCTCGATCGCGGCATTCTCAACGCCTTAATGGCCAATGCCCGTACTGCCTACGCCGAACTGGCGAAGACGTTTGCCGTCAGCCCCGGCACGATCCACGTGCGGGTAGAGAAAATGAAGCAGGCGGGCATCATTACCGGCGCACGGGTGGACGTGAACCCAAAACAGCTGGGTTACGACGTCTGCTGCTTTATCGGCATTATATTAAAGAGTGCTAAAGACTACCCCTCGGCATTGAGAAAGCTCGAAAGCCTGGAGGAAGTGGTCGAGGCTTATTACACCACCGGGCACTACAGCGTGTTTATCAAGGTGATGTGCCGTTCAATAGATGCGTTGCAACAGGTACTTATCAACAAGATCCAGACCATCGACGAGATCCAGTCAACCGAGACCCTGATCTCGCTGCAGAACCCCATTATGCGCACCATCGTGCCTTAACGGATCAATTTCTATACCCCTATTATCCACAGGTAGATCCCAGCTGATTCACAGCGTACAATGCTGCCTCTTCGGCAAGGTTGGGATCATTCATGGCAGACATTACTCTGATCAGTGGCAGTACGCTCGGCAGTGCTGAGTACGTCGCTGAACATTTGGCGGAAAAGCTCGAAGCAGCAGGTTTCTCTACGGAAATGCTGCATGGCCCTGAATTAGATGAATTGGCGCTGAATGGCCGCTGGCTGGTGGTTTCCTCCACCCACGGAGCCGGAGATTTACCGGATAATCTGCAACCACTGCTGGAACAAATTGCAGAACAGCAACCCGATCTCTCCTTAGTCACATTTGGTGCCGTCGGTTTGGGCAGTTCTGAATACGATACCTTCTGTGGTGCGATCAAACAGATCGACGATCTTTTAGTGGCTCGTGGAGCGAAAAGGATCGGCGATCGACTCGAGATCGACGTGACCCAACACGAAATTCCCGAGGATCCTGCCGAGGAATGGGTGAGGAATTGGATTAATTTACTCTAATTTGTTCAAAGATCAGGCGAACGATTGTGTATAACTAGGCTTATAAGCAGGGTAAAACCCGTAGTTATCCCAATAACAACTGCTGTACGCTTTCCATGCTGTGGATAACATGCTATTTAGATCCCAGCTTATACTGGCCAGGATCACCGATCATTAACAGCAATCGATCCTCATTAATCTGCTGATCTTCATGATGAATAATCACTTATCCACAGAGGATCGCGATCCTAATAAGAGATCTAATAAAGAGATCTTTAAATAAAAAAGATCTTCTTTTAATTACCCACGATCCTGACCGCTTGGTCGATCGTCTAAACTTGAGTAGAATCCTCCCCCCAGGGCAGATCAAGATCGTTCGCAAGTACTTCGAGGTGCAGTTCCATGTTTTATCCAGAGCAATTTGACGTCATCATCATCGGTGGTGGACATGCCGGTACCGAAGCGGCCATGGCTGCGGCACGCATGGGTCGTCAGACTTTATTACTGACTCACAATATCGATACGCTGGGACAAATGTCCTGTAATCCGGCGATCGGCGGTATTGGGAAAGGGCATCTGGTTAAAGAAATTGATGCACTCGGCGGCTTGATGGCCACGGCGATCGATCATGCCGGTATCCAGTTTAGGATACTAAACGCCAGCAAAGGCCCGGCAGTCAGGGCAACCCGTGCTCAGGCCGATCGTGTATTGTATCGCCTGGCGATCCGCACCGCCCTGGAGAACCAACCGAACCTGATGATCTTCCAACAGGCGGTTGAGGATCTGATCGTAGAAAACGATCGGGTGGTAGGTGCGGTTACCCAAATGGGGCTGAAGTTCCGTGCCAAAGCGGTAGTGCTGACGGTGGGGACTTTCCTGGATGGCAAGATCCATATTGGCCTAGAGAACTACAGCGGTGGCCGTGCTGGCGATCCTCCGTCGATCTCACTGTCACAGCGCCTACGTGAATTACCGCTGCGCGTTAATCGCCTGAAAACCGGTACGCCACCACGTATCGATGCACGAACTATCGATTTCAGCGTGTTGGCTGAACAACATGGCGACACACCGAGCCCGGTGTTTTCATTCCTGGGCAATGCCAGCCAACATCCGCAGCAAATGCCGTGCTATATCACGCATACCAACGAAAAAACCCATGATGTGATCCGCAATAACCTCGATCGTAGCCCGATGTACGCTGGGATCATCGAAGGGATCGGGCCACGTTACTGCCCATCGATCGAAGACAAAGTGATGCGTTTCGCCGATCGTAATTCACACCAGATCTTCCTGGAGCCAGAAGGGCTCACCAGCAACGAGATCTATCCCAACGGCATTTCCACCAGCCTGCCGTTTGACGTGCAGATGCAGATCGTTCGTTCGATGGAAGGAATGCAAAACGCGCGTATCGTTCGTCCTGGTTACGCCATTGAGTATGATTTCTTTGATCCACGCGATTTGAAACCCACGCTGGAAAGCAAATTTATTCAGGGGCTGTTCTTCGCTGGCCAGATCAACGGCACCACCGGTTACGAAGAAGCCGCAGCGCAAGGTTTGCTGGCCGGTCTAAACGCCGGGCGTTATGCCACGGAAGACGAAGGCTGGTCACCACGACGCGATCAGGCTTATTTGGGCGTACTGGTGGACGATCTCAGTACCTTGGGCACCAAAGAGCCGTACCGTATGTTTACCTCACGTGCCGAGTACCGCTTGATGCTGCGCGAAGATAACGCCGATCTGCGTCTGACCGAAAAAGGCCGTGAACTGGGGCTGGTAGACGATCTCCGCTGGGCCCGTTACAACGAAAAATTAGAGCATATTGAGCAGGAACGTCAGCGTTTGCGCGATATCTGGGTACATCCACATTCCGAAAACGTGGAGCAGGTTAACGCACTGCTGAAAGCCCCGCTGTCACGCGAAGCTAATGGCGAAGAACTGCTGCGCCGCCCTGAAATGGATTATACCCAGTTGACCGGTGTTGCCGCTTTTGCCCCCGCTCTGGCGGATACGCAAGCCGCTGAACAGGTGGAAATTCAGGTGAAATATGAAGGCTACATCGTGCGCCAGCAGGAAGAGATCGATAAACAGCAGCGCAACGAGAATACCCTGCTGCCATTGGATCTCGACTATCGCCAGGTTTCCGGGTTATCGAACGAAGTGATCGCCAAGCTTAACGATCACAAACCGAACTCGATCGGCCAGGCGTCTCGCATTTCGGGTATCACCCCGGCCGCCATTTCCATTCTGCTGATCTGGCTGAAAAAGCAGGGCTTGTTGCGCCGCAGCGCATAAACCCTACGTTTATCTGGCCGTTTGCTTATCTACTGAGCAAACGGCCGCTGACATCATCCCACGCCTGAATTATCATAGTCGCCTCATGGGCCAGCACGGTTTTGGCTTGCTGTTCCACTTCTGTCAGAGGATTCCGTTGTGCAGAAAAAATTAGATTCGCTGCTCTCAGCGGCAGGAATTGCGCTTCCCGATCAACAAAAACAGCAATTGCTGGGTTATGTCGGTATGCTCGACAAGTGGAATAAAGCCTATAACCTCACTTCGGTGCGTGATCCGCAGCAAATGTTAGTGCGTCATATTCTCGATAGCATCGTGGTTAACCCTCATCTGCAAGGTTCACGTTTTATCGATGTCGGTACTGGCCCCGGACTACCGGGGATCCCGTTGGCGATCGTGCGGCCAGACTCGCATTTCACGCTGTTAGACAGCTTGGGTAAGCGCGTACGCTTCCTGCGCCAGGTGCAGCATGAACTGGGGCTGAAAAATATCGAACCGGTACAGAGCCGTGTGGAAGACTTTCCGGCAGAGCCGCCGTTTGATGGGGTCATCAGCCGAGCCTTTGCCTCATTGCAGGACATGCTGGCCTGGTGTCATCACTTGCCAGCAAAAGGGCAGGGGCGTTTTTATGCGCTGAAAGGCGTTCGCCCAGAAGACGAACTGACGCAATTGCCAGAAGGTATTAGTTTGGAATCTGTAATTCGTTTACATGTTCCTGAACTGGAAGGTGAACGGCATCTGGTAGTACTAAAGGCCAACTAAGTTTGCTCAGAATCAAATAAGTCTCTGTTAAATGATCGTATGGAATGTAAAGATAAGCGGGCTAATTAAATGAGCGATTTTTTAGTCAATTGACTCTTGATTAACCTAAGACGATGACTTGATTACTGACAATCGCTTAATTGCAGAATGCAATAGTCACGTTAGTAACAATGTGCGAAAGATTCAGCCTTGCTGTCGATGTTGATTTACTGTTGCGAAATTCATCCTGAGAATGTCAATAGAAGGTTTTTCTCGGGTAGAAGGATTGTTTCTGAAGGGTTAACTTGCAATATTTTGATTTATAATAATTTTTTACCGCTCGATTAGCTAAAGACTCTGGCTGCTTGGGTGGGGTATAAATCAGTGATGGTTATTATTGTGATCAGCCGCACGTTTCCTGACGCAACACTGGAATAATCAGACAATTAAACCTGTACGATTATTCCGACCGTTTTCTTGTGAAAATAGCTCGAAAAAGGGAAATTTAAATAATTGTTCACCTTTTCGCTACTTATCGATTGAATTCGTTGGAGTGGCCCGTATAATTTGCTCGTTTTTGGCTGTTTGCCCCAAAACAGCAAAAACAGTTTCATACGTCACTCAGCATACCCCTTGGGGTACGGAGAGAACAAACGTCATGTCTGTGTCCCTTTACAGCGGAAAAGTTGCACGCAAGCTGCTGTTCCTGCAGTTAATGACTTTTGTTCTGATCAGCGCTGCTTTCGGGCTGAAAAGCCTGGAATGGAGCGGTTCGGCGTTGGCGGGTGGTTTTGCTGCCTGGTTGCCTAATGCCATGTTTATGCTGTTTGCCTTGCGCCATCAGGCGCAAACGCCAGCACCCGGTAGGGTTGCATGGTCGTTTGCTGTTGGCGAGGGTTTGAAGGTCGTGATCACCATTGTGTTGTTGATCGTGGCGCTTGGGGTGTTCAAAGCGGCTTTTGTCCCGCTTGGCATAACCTATTTAGCGGTGTTAGTGGTGCAGATAGTGGCACCGACCGTGATTAACCGTTACCGAACTTAACTCAATAAAGGGTAAGAGGCATCATGTCTGCAGGAGCAATCAACACTCCACAGGAGTATATCGGTCACCATCTGACGCATCTTCAGATCGGGACGGGATTCTGGTCGATTAACCTCGACTCAATGTTTTTCTCTGTTGTTCTCGGGGTTGTCTTCCTGGCAATTTTCCGCAAAGTGGCCAAAAGCGCCACCAGCGGCGTTCCCGGCAAGCTGCAAACCGCTGTTGAATTGCTCGTTGGGTTTGTCGACAACAGCGTGAAAGATATGTATCACGGTAAGAGTAAGGTGATCGCACCGTTGGCGCTGACCGTGTTCGTCTGGGTGTTCCTGATGAACATGATGGACCTGATTCCGGTAGATTTCCTGCCGCACCTCGGTACGATGGCAGGCCTGCCTGCGCTGCGTGTGGTACCTACCGCTGACGTTAACATCACGTTATCAATGGCGTTGGCCGTATTTGTCCTGATTCTGTTCTATAGCATCAAAATGAAAGGCATTGGCGGGTTTGCTAAAGAGTTGACCATGCAGCCGTTCAACCATCCGTTATTTATTCCAATCAACCTGATTCTTGAAGGTGTCAGCCTGCTGTCCAAACCTGTTTCTCTGGGTCTGCGACTGTTCGGCAACATGTATGCGGGTGAGTTGATCTTCATCCTTATTGCCGGCCTGTTGCCGTGGTGGTCACAGTGGATCCTGAGCTTGCCTTGGGCGATCTTCCACATTCTGATCATTACGCTTCAAGCCTTTATTTTCATGGTTCTGACGATTGTCTATCTGTCGATGGCATCTGAAGAGCACTGATTTTCTTAAAACACTTGCACTTTTAAACTGAAATAAACTGGAGACTGTCATGGAAAACCTGAATATGGATCTGCTGTACATGGCTGCCGCTATTATGATGGGTTTAGCGGCAATCGGTGCTGCGATCGGTATCGGCATCCTGGGTGGTAAATTCTTGGAAGGCGCTGCACGTCAGCCTGATCTGATTCCTCTGCTGCGTACACAGTTCTTTATCGTTATGGGTCTGGTTGACGCCATCCCGATGATCGCTGTGGGTCTGGGTCTGTACGTGATGTTTGCTGTCGCGTAAGTCGAGATGGTTTTCGACAAAGAAACCACATTATTAACTTTTAAAGAGGCATTGTGCTGTGAATCTTAACGCAACAATCCTCGGCCAGGCTATCTCGTTCATCCTGTTTGTCTGGTTCTGTATGAAGTATGTATGGCCGCCGATCATGGCTGCCATTGAGAAGCGTCAGAAAGAAATTGCTGACGGTCTCGCTTCTGCAGAGCGTGGCAAAAAAGATTTGGACTTAGCGCAAGCCCATGCGACCGACCAACTGAAAACTGCTAAAGCAGAAGCTCAGGTGATCATCGAGCAAGCCAACAAACGCAAAGCTCAGATCATGGATGAAGCGAAAGCAGAAGCCGAGCAGGAACGTAACAAAATCGTGGCGCAGGCTCAGGTTGAGATCGAAGCTGAACGTAAGCGCGCTCGTGAAGAGTTGCGTAAGCAAGTCGCGATGCTGGCAATTGCTGGCGCCGAGAAGATTATCGAACGTTCCGTGGATGAAGCTGCTAACAGCGACATCGTTGATAAACTGGTCGCTGAACTGTAAGGAGGGAGGGGCTGATGTCTGAATTTGTTACTGTAGCTCGCCCCTACGCCAAAGCAGCTTTTGACTTTGCCGTTGAGAACCAAAGCGTAGAGCGCTGGCAGCAAATGCTGGCGTTTACTGCTGAAGTCACCCGTAATGAACAGATGGCCGAATTGCTTTCCGGTGCTGTTGCACCAGATACGCTGTCCAAAACGTTCACTGCGGTATGTGGTGATGAGCTCGACGAACATGGCCAGAACTTTATCCGCGTAATGGCCGAAAATGGACGTTTACTGGTTCTTCCTGCGGTACTGCAACAGTTCATTGAACTGCGCGCTGCGCTGGAATCCACTATCGAAGTCGACGTGCTCTCTTCGAGCGCACTGAGCGATAAACAGCAGGCCAATATTGCCGCTGCGATGGAAAAACGTCTGTCACGCAAAGTTAAGCTGAATTGCAAAATTGACAAGTCTGTACTGGCCGGCGTAATTATCCGTGCTGGCGATATGGTGATTGATGGCAGCGTTCGCGGTCGTCTTGAACGCCTGGCAGACGTCTTGCAGTCTTAAGGGGACTGGAGCATGCAACTGAATTCCACCGAAATCAGCGAACTGATCAAGCAGCGCATTGCTCAGTTCAATGTGGTGAGCGAAGCTCACAATGAAGGTACTATCGTTTCCGTCAGTGACGGGATCATCCGCGTACACGGTCTGGCCGATGTAATGCAGGGCGAGATGATCGCACTGCCAGGCAACCGTTATGCAATCGCATTGAACCTGGAGCGTGACTCCGTAGGTGCCGTGGTCATGGGTCCGTACGCGGATCTGGCCGAAGGCATGAAGGTAAAATGTACCGGCCGTATCCTGGAAGTTCCGGTTGGCCGTGGCCTGCTGGGCCGCGTGGTCAACACTCTGGGTGCACCTATCGACGGTAAAGGCGCGGTTGAGCATGACGGCTTCTCTCCGGTTGAAACCATCGCACCTGGCGTTATCGAGCGTCAGTCGGTCGATCAGCCTGTGCAGACCGGTTATAAGTCTGTTGATGCCATGATCCCAATCGGCCGTGGCCAGCGTGAGCTGGTGATCGGTGACCGCCAAACCGGTAAAACCGCTCTGGCGATCGATGCGATCATCAACCAGCGCGACTCCGGTATCAAATGTGTTTACGTGGCTATCGGCCAGAAAGCGTCCACCATCGCTAACGTGGTGCGCAAACTGGAAGATCACGGTGCACTGGCCAACACTATCGTGGTTGTGGCTACCGCATCTGAATCTGCTGCACTGCAATACCTGGCTCCGTATGCCGGTTGCGCAATGGGTGAATACTTCCGTGACCGCGGTGAAGATGCTCTGATTGTTTACGATGACCTGTCCAAACAGGCCGTTGCTTATCGTCAGATTTCCCTGCTGCTTCGTCGTCCACCAGGTCGTGAAGCTTATCCTGGTGACGTATTCTATCTGCACTCCCGTTTGTTGGAGCGTGCAGCGCGTGTTAACGCTGAATACGTTGAAGCCTTCACCAAAGGTGAAGTTAAAGGGAAAACTGGCTCACTGACCGCTCTGCCGATCATTGAAACCCAGGCGGGTGACGTTTCCGCGTTTGTTCCGACCAACGTAATCTCAATTACCGATGGTCAGATCTTCCTGGAATCCAACCTGTTTAACTCCGGTATCCGTCCGGCAGTTAACCCAGGCATCTCCGTATCTCGTGTGGGTGGTGCAGCACAGACCAAGATCATGAAAAAACTGTCCGGTGGTATTCGTACCGCACTGGCACAGTATCGTGAACTGGCAGCGTTCTCTCAGTTCGCTTCCGATCTGGACGATGCAACCCGCAAACAGCTGAGCCACGGTCAGAAAGTGACCGAGCTGCTGAAACAGAAACAGTATGCGCCGATGTCTGTCGCACAACAGTCTCTGGTGCTGTTTGCTGCCGAGCGTGGCTACCTGAACGACGTTGAAGTTGCGAAAGTCGTGAGCTTCGAAGCCGCTCTGGTTGCCTATGCGGATCGCGAGCATGCTGAGCTGCTGAACCACATCAACCAAACTGGTGCTTATAACGATGAGATCGAAGGCAAGCTGAAAGGCATCCTCGATAGCTTCAAGGCAACCCAGTCCTGGTAACGCATAGCGGCCTGCTGTTGAAAGACGGCAGGCCGCTGGCAATGAGGAGAAGCAGAGATGGCCGGCGCAAAAGAGATACGTAGTAAGATCGCTAGCGTGCAAAACACGCAAAAGATCACTAAAGCGATGGAGATGGTCGCCGCCTCCAAAATGCGTAAATCGCAGGAACGCATGGCGGCCAGCCGTCCTTATGCAGAAACCATGCGCGAGGTGATCGGTCACCTGGCGTTAGGGAATCTGGAATACAAGCACCCGTACCTGGATGAGCGTGACGTTAAGCGCGTCGGGTATCTGGTGGTGTCTACTGACCGTGGTCTCTGCGGTGGCTTGAACATCAACCTGTTCAAGAAGCTGCTGGCAGAGATGAAAGGCTGGTCTGAAAAAGGCGTCGAAGCTGATTTGGCGCTGGTTGGCTCAAAAGCGGCCTCTTTCTTTGGTTCCGTGGGTGGCAAAGTCGTTGCCCAGGTGACCGGCATGGGGGATAACCCTTCTCTGTCGGACTTGATCGGTCCAGTGAAAGTGATGCTACAAGCCTACGACGAAGGTCGTTTGGACAAGCTGTACATCGTCAGCAACAAATTTGTTAATACGATGTCCCAGGAACCGCAGATACTGCAACTTCTGCCATTACCGCCTTCAGATGACGGTGAACTGAAGAAAAAATCCTGGGATTACCTGTATGAACCCGATCCAAAAGTGCTGCTTGATACCTTGCTGCGCCGCTATGTGGAATCGCAAGTTTATCAGGGCGTCGTGGAAAACCTGGCCAGCGAGCAGGCCGCACGAATGGTCGCGATGAAAGCCGCAACCGATAACGGCGGTAGCCTGATCAAAGAGCTGCAGTTGGTATACAACAAGGCGCGTCAGGCCAGCATCACTCAGGAACTCACCGAGATCGTTTCGGGAGCCTCCGCGGTTTAACCAGGTTATTACCCTAAATAGTTCAGATTGCGGGAAGGCAGTCAACGCACCAGCAATTTGAAATAGGCCGGGTAAACGAATTACGTAGAGGATTCAAGATGGCTACTGGAAAGATTATCCAGGTAATCGGCGCCGTAGTGGACGTCGAGTTCCCTCAGGATGCCGTACCAAAAGTGTACGATGCTCTTGAGGTCGAAAACGGCACCGAGACACTGGTGCTGGAAGTTCAGCAACAGCTGGGTGGTGGCGTGGTTCGCTGTATCGCCATGGGGACCTCAGACGGTCTGCGTCGCGGTTTGAAAGTGACTAACCTGCAGCACCCAATTGAAGTACCGGTAGGTAAAGCGACTCTGGGTCGTATCATGAACGTATTGGGTCAACCAATCGACATGAAGGGCGACATCGGCGAAGAAGAGCGTTGGGCGATTCACCGTCCGGCACCAAGCTACGAAGAGCTGTCCAGCTCCCAGGATCTGCTGGAAACCGGTATCAAAGTCATGGACCTGATCTGCCCGTTCGCCAAGGGTGGTAAAGTTGGTCTGTTCGGTGGTGCGGGTGTAGGTAAAACCGTAAACATGATGGAGCTGATCCGTAACATCGCGATCGAGCACTCCGGTTATTCGGTGTTTGCGGGCGTGGGTGAGCGTACTCGTGAGGGTAACGACTTCTACCACGAAATGAACGACTCCAACGTACTGGACAAAGTTTCCCTGGTTTACGGCCAGATGAACGAGCCACCAGGTAACCGTCTGCGCGTTGCGCTAACTGGCCTGACCATGGCTGAGAAGTTCCGTGACGAAGGTCGTGACGTTCTGCTGTTCGTGGATAACATTTACCGTTATACCCTGGCCGGTACCGAAGTGTCCGCACTTCTGGGCCGTATGCCATCGGCGGTAGGTTATCAGCCAACGCTGGCGGAAGAGATGGGCGTTCTGCAAGAACGTATCACCTCAACCAAGACCGGTTCTATCACTTCCGTACAGGCCGTTTACGTTCCTGCGGATGACTTGACTGACCCGTCACCAGCCACCACCTTTGCTCACTTGGATGCAACCGTGGTACTGAGCCGTAACATCGCTTCTCTGGGTATCTACCCGGCCGTTGACCCGCTGGACTCTACCAGCCGTCAGTTGGATCCGCTGGTAGTTGGCCAGGAGCACTACGACGTAGCGCGTGGCGTGCAGTCTATTCTGCAACGCTATCAGGAACTGAAAGATATTATCGCGATCCTGGGTATGGACGAGCTGTCAGAAGACGACAAGCTGGTGGTATCCCGTGCGCGTAAAATCCAACGTTTCCTGTCTCAGCCGTTCTTCGTGGCAGAAGTCTTTACCGGTTCTCCGGGCAAGTTCGTATCGCTGAAAGACACCATCCGTGGTTTCAAAGGCATTATGGACGGCGACTATGACCACCTGCCGGAGCAGGCGTTCTACATGGTTGGCACCATTGAAGAAGCAGTGGAAAAAGCCAAGAAACTGTAACGCCTTGAGAAGGAGGGTGATATGGCTATGACTTACCATCTGGATGTTGTCAGCGCGGAAAAGAAGATGTTTTCCGGCCTGGTGCAGAAGATCCAGGTTACAGGCAGCGAAGGCGAACTGGGGATTTTCCCTGGCCATGCGCCGCTGCTGACTGCCATCAAGCCTGGCATGGTGCGTATTGTTAAACAGCACGGTGAAGAAGAGTTCATCTACCTGTCCGGCGGTATCCTTGAGGTACAGCCGAGTGTGGTCACCGTGTTGGCGGACACTGCCATCCGTGGAACGGACCTCGACGAAGCAAGAGCGCTGGAAGCGAAGCGTAAAGCTGAAGAGCACATCCGTAGCTCTCATGGCGACGTCGACTATGCTCAGGCATCCGCTGAACTGGCGAAAGCGATCGCGAAACTGCGCGTTATCGAGCTCACCAGAAAAGCGATGTAAAATCCGAGAGTTGCATACAACTCCCAGAATAAGAAAGCGGCCCATGTGGTCGCTTTTTTTTTGCTTTAAAATAAGCGTTTCAACCGGGCTTACATTGTGCTGTATTAGCGCGTCCAGTGGAATTAAGCGTCTCCGATCGCCGACAGTTTTTCTGCTGTAAAATGGGATCGGCTCGATTAGCGGCACGCCTAGAGCCATGCGGCCTGTGCTGAATTCGTGCAGAGAAATATGTAGTATTTTCATCACCAAACGGTTTTACTTCCGTCTATCAAAATGGAGTTATCAGGTTGCTTATGTCGAACAGCGCAATGAGCGTGGTTATCCTCGCCGCGGGCAAGGGAACACGCATGTATTCCGATCTTCCCAAAGTGTTACATCCGTTGGCGGGCAAGCCGATGGTGCAGCACGTCATTGATGCAGCCATGAAGCTGGGCGCGCAAAATGTTCATCTGGTCTATGGTCACGGTGGAGAACTGCTGAAAAGCAGATTGAAGGATGAGGCGCTGAACTGGGTGCTACAGGCAGAACAGTTGGGAACTGGCCATGCGATGCAGCAGGCGGCCCCACATTTTGCCGACGATGAAGACATTCTGATGCTGTACGGCGACGTTCCATTGATCTCAGTTGATACGCTGACGCGCCTGTTGGCGGCAAAACCGCAGGGCGGCATTGGCCTGCTGACGGTGAAACTGGATGATCCGAGCGGCTATGGCCGTATTGTGCGTAATAATGGCGATGTCGTTGGTATTGTAGAACATAAAGATGCTAGCGATGAGCAGCGCCAGATTAATGAAATCAACACCGGCATCCTGGTGGCTAATGGCGGCGATCTGAAGCGCTGGCTGGGGATGCTGAACAACGATAATGCGCAGGGTGAGTTCTACATCACCGATATTATCGCCTTGGCTCATGCCGACGGTAAAAAGATTGAAACGGTACATCCTTCGCGCCTGAGCGAAGTTGAAGGTGTGAACAACCGCCTGCAATTGTCGCAATTGGAGCGTGTCTATCAGGCCGAACAGGCTGAAAAACTGCTGCTGGCTGGCGTCATGCTTCTGGATCCGGCGCGTTTCGACCTGCGTGGTGAGCTGGAGCATGGCCGCGATATCTCCATTGATGCCAACGTCATTATTGAAGGTAAGGTTAAGCTGGGCCATCGCGTGAAGATTGGTGCCGGTTGCGTGCTGAAAAACTGCGTGATTGGTGATGACAGCGAGATCAGCCCTTACAGCGTGCTGGAAGATGCACTGCTGGAAGCAGCTTGTACCGTTGGCCCGTTTGCCCGCCTGCGCCCTGGTGCAGAATTAGCTGAAGGCGCGCACGTCGGCAACTTCGTAGAAATCAAGAAAGCGCGGTTAGGTAAAGGTTCCAAAGCAGGTCATCTGAGCTATCTGGGTGATGCTGAGATCGGTGCGGATGTGAATATCGGTGCCGGGACTATCACTTGTAACTACGACGGTGCCAACAAATACAAGACCATTATTGGTGACGGCGTGTTCGTTGGTTCTGATACTCAACTGGTAGCTCCGGTGTCGGTGGGGAAAGGTGCCACTATCGCTGCTGGTACGACGGTTACGCAGGATATCGCTGAAGATGAGTTGGTGCTGAGCCGCGTTAAGCAGGTGCATATTCAAGGCTGGCAGCGCCCGGTGAAGAAAAAGTAACCATGCTATTGGGTTTTCCTCCCTCTCCTTTGGGGAGAGGGCTGGGGTGAGGGGGGGATACGCCACTCTCATCCCCTGTTTTGCTCTGTACTTTCGCAGTAAAGCACAGAGCAAAACATAATAACCCCACCATCTACAGGCTCGGGGATGCACGGTAAAAAACCGGCAAAATCAGGTCAAGGCATCGAAAGCGCCCCGAAAGGCGTTTAATTAGGAATACAAACTGATGTGTGGAATTGTAGGCGCAGTAGCGCAACGTGATATTGCAGAAATCCTGTTGGAAGGTTTACGTCGTTTGGAATACCGTGGTTATGACTCTGCGGGTTTAGCCGTGGTTGATGCCGAAGGTAACGTCAGCCGTTTACGCCGTGTCGGTAAGGTGCAAAAACTGGCCGAAGCGGCAGAACATCATGCTCTGCACGGGGGAACCGGTATTGCTCACACCCGTTGGGCAACGCACGGTGAACCAACCGAAGCGAATGCGCATCCTCATATTTCTGATTACATCACCGTGGTGCATAACGGCATCATCGAAAACCACGAACCGCTGCGTGAACTGCTGATCGAGCGCGGTTACCGCTTCAGCTCAGAAACTGATACCGAAGTGATTGCTCACTTGGTGCATTGGGAGCAGAAGCAGGGCGGTACGTTGCTGGAAGTGGTTCAGCGCGTGATCCCGCAACTGCGTGGCGCGTACGGCGCGGTGGTGATGGACAGCCGCGATCCTAGCGTGCTGGTCGCCGCTCGTTCAGGCAGCCCGCTGGTGATTGGCCGTGGCGTAGGTGAAAACTTTATTGCTTCCGATCAACTGGCGTTACTGCCGGTGACTCGCCGCTTTATCTTCCTGGAAGAAGGCGACGTAGTGGAAGTAACCCGCCGCACGGTCAACATTTTTGACAAGCAGGGTAACGCCATTGAGCGCCCGGAGATCGAATCTCAGGTGCAATACGATGCCGGTGATAAAGGCGCGTACCGTCACTACATGCAGAAAGAGATTTTTGAACAGCCAATGGCGTTGAAAAACACCCTCGAGGGGCGTTTCAGCCATGGTCAGATCAACCTGAGCGAACTGGGCCCACGCGCTGATGAACTGCTGGCAAAAGTGCAGCACGTACAGATTATCGCCTGTGGTACCTCTTATCACTCTGGCATGGTGGCGCGTTACTGGTTCGAATCGCTGGCTGGTGTGCCTTGTGACGTGGAAATCGCTTCTGAATTCCGTTATCGCAAATCCGCTGTGCGTCCTGGTAGCCTGATTATCACCCTGTCTCAGTCCGGTGAAACCGCCGATACGCTGGCTGCGCTGCGTCTGTCGAAAGAAGTGGGTTACCTGGGTTCACTGGCGGTGTGTAACGTGGCTGGTTCTTCACTGGTGCGTGAATCCGATCTGGCACTGATGACCAAAGCGGGTACTGAAATCGGTGTGGCATCAACCAAAGCCTTCACCACCCAGCTTGCCGTGCTGTTGATGCTGGTGGCGCGTATTGGCCGCCTGAAGGGCATGGCTGAAAGCGTTGAGCATGAAATTGTCCACGGCCTACAGGCGCTGCCAGCACGTATCGAGCAGATGCTGTCGCTGGATAAGAGCATTGAAGCGCTGGCGGAAGGTTTCTCCGACAAGCATCACGCGCTGTTCCTTGGCCGTGGCGATCAGTATCCGATCGCGATGGAAGGGGCGCTGAAGCTGAAAGAGATCTCCTACATTCATGCGGAAGCCTACGCTGCTGGCGAGTTAAAGCATGGCCCATTGGCGTTGATTGATGCGGATATGCCGGTGATTGTGGTGGCCCCTAATAACGAACTGCTGGAAAAACTGAAGTCCAACATCGAAGAAGTGCGCGCGCGCGGTGGTCAGTTGTACGTGTTTGCCGATCAGGATGCCGGTTTTGTCAGCAGCGAAGGCATGACCATTATTCAATTGCCACACGTTGAAGAGATCGTGGCGCCTATTTTCTACACCGTACCGTTGCAGTTGCTGTCTTATTATGTGGCGCTGATCAAAGGTACTGACGTAGATCAGCCGCGTAACCTGGCGAAGTCCGTTACCGTAGAGTGATGGATGGGGTTCTGCCAATAACGTCAAAAACCGGCCTGTGTGCCGGTTTTTTTATCAATCTATTCAGCTTAGCAAAAAGTTAGAACGTGTGATTTATCTGCTGTACCTTAGCTTTGTTAAGATTTTTCTTGTTTTTCTGTTAATCATTCTGTTTTTTTTAACCCGATCACGTCAGTATATTAATAGCTATTCTTATCTTACTTACCTGCAACTTTATAAGATACATTAATAATGCATTAATTTTGTGGAATCGCTTCATTAATAAAAATATCCTTATTTTTCTGTATGTTATTCAGGGTGGTCTTAGGGTTAAGAAAGCGATATCACTTTTATACTGAGGGTGTTTGGCGTTGGTTGCCTTGATGATATGGTTAAAATATAATTAGATTAATGCTTAGGAGAAAACTTAGAATATGTTGTCGTAGCCTTAGTGTACAAATATCTATATGCTTTGTTAAGATGCAGTAGGGTCTTAATTGGATAGAGTCAATGTGTTATTTGTATTTTTACTTGTGTTAGACTAATTTTATTGCCTCTTTCTTGAATTGATGTTTTATATTTAAAAGGAATTAAAGAAAATGTGGGCAGTGGAGATTAAAGGGATTTGCAAAAACTATTTATTGGGGCAGTCCAAGGTTGAGGCATTAAGAGATATTAATATAAAAATCGCCTCGCGACGTTTCACCGTATTATCTGGTCAATCTGGGAGTGGTAAAACGACGTTATTGAATGTTATTGGTGGGATTGATTGTCCCGATCAAGGCAGCCTGGTGATTGCCGGGCAGGAAATGTCACGCTTGAATGACGATCAACGCAGTGCATTTCGCGCCCGTAACCTTGGGTTTATTTTTCAGAATTTTAATTTAATCCCCGTCTTGAGCGTTTGGGAAAACGTTGAGATCCCGCTTATCTTGCAAGGTACAACGGTTGCACAGCGGAAATCCGCCATCATGAATATGCTGGAAACCGTCGGTTTGGCTGAAAAAGCACGATCGTTACCAGGGCAACTCTCTGGTGGTCAACGCCAGCGCGTCGCAATTGCCCGGGCTCTTATTCACCGCCCTTCCCTGGTACTGGCCGATGAACCGACGGCTAATCTGGACAGCAAAACCGGCAACTCTATTTTGCAGTTATTGCGGCGTTTGCAGCAGGAACATTCGGTGACGGTGGTCTTTTCCTCCCATGATCCGCAGGTTGTTGCAGAAGCCGACGATCTCTATCAGGTACATGATGGCAATGTTACCCGCATTGCAATGCAGTAAGTTTCCCGCTGGAGAAAAATCATTATGCAAACATTCAAGCTGGCCTTACGCAACTTACTGCGTAACAGACGGCGAACGCTATCGACCCTTTGTGCTATTACCGTTGGTGCCGTAGGCATTCTGTTATTTGGTGGCTATAACCGCTCTATTGAATACAGTCTGCAAACGACCTTTGTCCGTGATACTGGCCATCTGCAAATACAACATAAAGACTACTTGCTGAATGGTTCGGCCAACCCGGCAGAATATAGCATCAAAAACCACCAGAAAATCATGGCGCAGATTGAACAGGATCCCGAGTTACGCCAGATGGTGGTAGTTAAAACCCCGGTGCTGATCCTCAATGGCATTGCCGGAAATTATGCCGCTGGCACTTCCCGCCCCGTATTGATTTATGGCAGCGAAGCGGCGGGCCAGGAAGCACTGAACAAATGGGATGAGTACCATCTCGGCGAAGGGAGGCAGGAGAGGACCCTCAACGAACATGACCCTGATGCTGCGATGATCGGCGCAGGCGTGGCGCGTATGTTGCAGTTATGTGATTTTATCGCTGACCAACCCTGTGGCAGTTCGGTGACCCCGGCAGAGAACAACACAACGGCGCTTCCTGACGATCTGATGCTACTCGCGCAGCAGACGCGGGAGGAAAGGAAACCATCAACCGGGGATCAAATCGAGCTGTTGGCTGCCTCGGTGGGCGGAGCGCCCAATATCATTCGTGTGCAGGTTGAGGCCGTCCAGCCGCAGGCCGCCAGAGAGTTGGATGACAGCTACGTCGGTATTCATCTGGCACAAGCCCAGCAACTGGTATTTGGTCGTGACCAAGCGGGAGTCACGGCAATTACTCTGCAACTGCATAATACAGAACAATTGGAAGCGGCTCGCGCTCGTTTGCAGCAGTTATTTAAAACTACGTTGGCCGATGAACCTCTGGCTGTTTATGACTTTTCTCAGTTGCAGCCGTTGTACAACCAGATCCTGGATATGTTCGGCAAGATATTCCATTTTCTGCTGGCGCTCATCTTGTGCATTGCGCTGTTCACCGTTAGCAACACCATGAGTATGGCGGTGCTGGAGCGCACGATTGAAATCGGTACGTTGCGTGCGGTGGGGCTGAAGCGTCAGGATATTCAGCGCCTGTTCCTGAATGAAGGCATTTTGCTGGGCATTATTGGTTGTCTGACAGGCATTATTCTTTCGCTGTTTCTGGCTTATTTCATCAATCGCTCCGGCCTGACCTGGCATCCGCCGGGGGTGATTGCACCAATCCCAATCAAGATTCGTATTTGGGGGGAATGGACGATGCTGCTAAGCGTGTTGGCTATTCTGATGGTTGCCGCAGTGTCTTCATCCTGGTGGCCAGCCCGGCGAGCGGCAAACGTTCATATTGTACAAGCACTGCGCCATGCCTGATCCCATCACAATGGATGGTGGGAGGTTATTGTTGACTCACAAGGAAGATCCGCATGATGAGATTCTCATTGCTCTCTGGCCTATTGTTTAGCCTGTTTGCCAGCACTCAGGCATTGGCCACGCTCAGCGCTCAGGACATTTTGAAAAAAAGCGATGAGGTGCGCAACCCGAGTCGCTCTTTCAGCTTGAGCACCACTCTGGTTAGCTATAAAAGCGGCAAGCAGCATGAGACCAGCACATTGCGCCTCTATTCTCGCGCCTATCCGAGTGGTCAGTTTCGTAGCTTGGTGAAGTTTGTCAGCCCACAACGGGATGCCGGCAAGCTAACGCTGAAAAGCGGCCGCGATCTGTGGCTTTATGATCCTGCCAGCCAGGCTAGCGTGCCTATTTCACCTCAGCAACGCCTGCTGGGGCAGGCCGCTAACGGTGACGTGGTGACGGCAAACTGGAATTACGATTATCAGGCCACTTTAGTGGGTGAAGAACGGGTGCTGGACGGGGAGCGACAGCAGCGGGATTGCTATCGCCTACATCTGGTGGCACAGCATCAGGACGCTGCCTATCCGTCTATGGATCTCTGGGTGGATAAGCAGGACTTCAAAAGCTGTAAAGCCGAGTTCTATGCCGTGAACGGCAATTTGCTCAAGACCACCTATTTCCGTCGTTACCAAACGGTGCTAGGGGGAAGTCGCCCAACGGAAGCGGTGATCATCGATGGGCTAAATTCGCAGTTGGTCACCGTACTCAAGCACCAGGATTTCGCCTGGTACGATGTTCCCGAAGCCTGGCTACAGCGTGATTACCTGCCGCATTTCAAGGATGACTGACGGATGAAGAAAGCGCGGTCATGGATGGTGGCATTATCAGTTTTGTATGGACCATTTGCTCATGGAGAAGATGCCACGCTGGCGGCTTTGGATTTGGCTGATAGCACCACGTTCTCACCCGTTGAGGGTAAAAAACTCAATATGACGGCTGAAGCGGCCACCAGCCTGAATGAGAACGGTGGCAACCAGCAGCGAATCTCGCTCGATCTGCGTTGGGATGCGCCCTTAACGGCGAATCCCTCTCAGGACTGGCGCTTTGTGTTTGCTAACCGGGTTGATAGCCGTTTTTCACCCGGTCTACGCAGTGACAGCAACGTTAACTCGCTGAAAGAAGCCTACCTGACGTATAAAGTGACGCCGCGTTTACTGTTGGATGCTGGACGTGTCAACACGCGCTATGGTCTGGCATTCGGTTATAACCCTACCGATTTCCTCGGGCAGGGCACGGTGCGCTCCGTTACGTCTGCCGATCCAGAGACTCTGAGAAATAACCGCTTGGGCAATGCTATGCTGCGTTGGCAGTATCTGTGGGATAAAGCCGCTTTGACAGCGATCTGGTCGCCCAAACTCAGTGAACATCCGAGCCAGCAAAGTGCCAGCCTGGACTGGGGAGCCAGTAACCCGAGGCAACGCATGCTGCTGGTGGGCAGCTATCAGTGGGCAGAAAACCTGAACCCACAGTGGCTGCTCCTGCTGGAGCAAGGCCGCTCACCGCAGTTGGGTTTCAACCTTTCACGAGTCCTTTCCCATTCCACGCTGTTCTACACCGAGTGGGCCGGAGGGCGCCAGCCCTACATGTGGCAAACCTCCTTGCCCGAGCAGCAGCAGGAGAGCCGCTGGCGCAATCGTCTGGCTTATGGTCTGACCTGGAGTGGGGAGAATCGGTTAACGCTGCGTGCTGAGGGCCATTATAACGGCAGTGCTGATAATCAGCGTGCGTTGGATTTCCTTGCCAACCTACCCCCTTATGCCGTGGCACAAGGGGCAACCTCGCTCGGTGAGACCTCGTTGCAAGCACAGAACTGGCTGATGCCCCGTCGTTCCGTGCTGTTCCAGGCATACTGGAAAGATATTGTCGATAATTACGATGTGAATGCGATCTGGCAGCGCGATCTGCAACGGCAGAAGAATATGGGCTTTGCCGAGGTGCGTCGTCATATCGGCCCGGTGGATCTGGCTTTGCAGTGGCAGAAAATCTATCGTCTGGAAGCATCGCAAGTGGAACAGGTGCGCCCAGAACGGCGTTGGCAGCTGTCGTTTAACTATTATTTCTAAACGTGATCGCAATATCATCATGGCTGGCAGTGTTCAACTGCCAGTTGTTTTTATCTTATTGATTTTAAATTAAATTAATTTGTTTTCTGTTGGTTGTAATATAATTGTCATATTTCGTACATTTTTCTGTCACTTAACTGTCCTATTTTCCCTCCTGCAACAATACTTACTCTGATGAAAACAACTCAAAGTTGATTTTTGAATATCCCATTAGGAGGGATTATGAAACTGATGCGTACCACCGTCGCCAGTATTGTGGCAGCGACTTTCTCCCTGGCCTCTGTGTCTGCGTTCGCTGCTGCTAGCCTGACCGGTGCAGGTGCGACATTCCCCGCTCCGGTTTACGCCAAGTGGGCAGATTCTTATCAGAAAGAAACCGGCAACAAAGTTAACTATCAGGGGATCGGCTCCTCTGGCGGCGTGAAGCAGATCATTGCCAACACCGTTGACTTTGGCGCCTCCGATGCACCGTTGTCTGACGACAAACTGGCCGCTGACGGCCTGTTCCAGTTCCCAACCGTGATTGGTGGCGTGGTACTGGCAGTGAACATTCCGGGCATCAAATCCGGCGAACTGACCCTGGATGGTCAAACCTTGGGTGATATCTACCTGGGTAACATCAAAAAATGGAATGACCCAGCGATCGTTAAGCTGAACCCTGGCGTGAAACTGCCGGATCAGAATATTGCGGTGGTTCGTCGTGCTGACGGTTCCGGCACCTCTTTCGTTTTCACCAGCTATCTGGCCAAAGCTAACGCGCAGTGGAAAGAGAAAATTGGCGCAGGCTCAACCGTTAACTGGCCAACCGGCCTGGGCGGCAAAGGTAACGACGGCATTGCCGCGTTCGTACAACGCTTGCCGGGCTCTATCGGTTATGTGGAATACGCTTACGCCAAGCAGAATAACCTGGCTTACACTAAACTGATCTCAGCAGACGGCCAACCGGTCAGCCCAACTGAAGAGAGCTTCAGCGCAGCGGCCAAAGGCGTGGACTGGAGTAAAACTTTTGCTCAGGACCTGACCAACCAGAAAGGCGACAACGTCTGGCCGATCACTTCCACTACCTTCATCCTGGTACACAAAGAGCAGAAGAAGCCCGAACAAGGCGCAGAAGTGCTGAAGTTCTTTGACTGGGCTTACAAAACCGGTGCCAAGCAAGCCAGCGAACTGGATTACGCCACATTGCCACATGAAGTGGTTGAGCAGATCCGCGCGGCCTGGAGAACCAATATCAAAGACAGTTCCGGTAAAGCCTTGTTCTAACTATGCAGGGGGTGCGGAATTTACCGCGCCTCAGCCTGATGTGTCAGGGCTCAGCGTGCTGGGCCCTTCAAGCTTTAAAACAGAAGAGTAATCTATGGCTGGATCTAAGCCGACCATTAAAGCACCAAGTAAAAATGGTGACATCATCTTCAGCGCGCTAGTCAGACTGGCGGCGCTGATTACCCTATTGCTGCTGGGCGGCATTATTGTTTCGCTGATTATCGCCTCCTGGCCAAGCATGCAGAAGTTCGGCTTCGCCTTCCTGTGGACCAAAGAGTGGGATGCCCCGGCTGAACAGTTTGGTGCGCTGGTGCCGATCTACGGCACGGTGGTGACTTCGCTGATCGCCTTGCTGATCGCGGTGCCGGTCAGCTTTGGTATTGCCCTGTTCCTGACCGAGCTGGCACCCAATTGGCTGAAGCGCCCGCTGGGCATCGCCATTGAGCTGCTGGCGGCGATCCCAAGCATTGTTTACGGCATGTGGGGCCTGTTCGTGTTTGCCCCGCTGTTTGCCCAATATTTCCAGACCCCGCTCGGCAACGTGCTCTCCGGTATGCCGATTGTTGGTGAGCTGTTCTCCGGCCCGGCGTTTGGTATCGGCATTTTAGCCGCCGGAGTGATCTTGGCGATTATGATTATTCCCTACATTGCCGCAGTGATGCGCGACGTATTCGAACAAACCCCGGTGATGATGAAAGAGTCGGCCTACGGCATTGGCTGCACCACCTGGGAAGTGATCTGGCGCATCGTGCTGCCGTTCACCAAAAACGGCGTGATTGGCGGAGTGATGCTTGGCCTGGGGCGTGCGCTGGGGGAAACCATGGCGGTGACCTTTATCATCGGCAACACCTACCAGCTCGACAGCTTCTCGCTGTTTATGCCGGGCAACAGTATTACCTCGGCGCTGGCTAACGAATTCGCGGAAGCGGAATCCGGGCTGCACACTTCTGCGTTGATGCAGTTAGGGCTGATCCTGTTTGTTATCACCTTTATCGTCCTGGCGCTGTCGAAGTTTATGATTATGCGCCTGGCTAAGAACGAGGGACGCTAACGTGGCAACGATGGATATGCAAAACCCCGCAGCGCTGGCAGAAAGCCGCCGCAAAATGCAGGCCTGGCGCCGCCAGAAAAACCGTATTGCGCTGTTCCTGTCGATGGCGACCATGGTATTCGGCCTGTTCTGGCTGGTATGGATCCTGTTCTCCACCGTGACCAAGGGCATCGACGGCATGTCGCTGGCGCTGTTCACTGAAATGACGCCGCCGCCGAATACCGCCGGTGGCGGGCTGGCGAACGCTATCGCCGGTAGCGGCCTGCTGATCCTGTGGGCGACTGTTTTCGGTACACCGCTGGGCATTATGGCGGGGATCTACCTAGCAGAATACGGCCGTAAATCCTGGCTGGCGGAAGTGATCCGCTTTATTAACGATATTCTGCTGTCTGCACCGTCAATCGTGGTGGGCCTGTTCGTTTACACCGTGGTGGTAGCGAAAATGGAACACTTCTCCGGCTGGGCTGGGATTATTGCGTTGGCACTGTTGCAGATCCCGATAGTGATTCGCACCACCGAGAACATGCTCAAGCTGGTGCCGGATACGCTGCGTGAAGCGGCCTATGCCTTGGGCACGCCGAAATGGCGCATGATCTCGGCCATCACCTTGAAGGCTTCGGTTTCCGGCATTATCACCGGTGTGCTGCTGGCGATTGCGCGTATTGCAGGTGAAACCGCTCCGCTGCTGTTTACCTCGCTGTCGAACCAGTTCTGGAGCACGGATTTGATGCAGCCGATCGCCAACCTGCCGGTGACCATTTTCAAATTCGCCATGAGCCCGTTTGCCGAATGGCAACAGCTGGCCTGGGCAGGGGTGCTGTTGATCACCCTGTGCGTACTGTTACTGAATATCCTGGCGCGTGTGATTTTCGCCAAGAAAAAGCATTCATAAAAATTTAAGCGTCAGCCTGGCTGGCGCGGTGAAAAGAGAGAAGTCTTGATGAGCATTGTTGACTCCGCTTCCAGCAGCAAAATTCAGGTACGCGATCTGAACTTTTACTATGGCAAATTCCATGCGCTGAAAAACATCACGTTGGATATTGCCAAGAATAAAGTGACCGCATTTATCGGTCCGTCAGGCTGTGGTAAATCCACCCTGTTGCGTACCTTCAACAAGATGTATCAGCTGTACCCGGAGCAGCGGGCTGAAGGTGATATTCTGTTGGATGGGCAAAACATTCTGACCGATAACCAGGACATTGCCCTGCTGCGCGCCAAAGTGGGCATGGTATTCCAGAAACCGACGCCGTTCCCGATGTCGATTTACGACAACATCGCCTTTGGCGTGCGCCTGTTCGAGAAGCTGTCCCGTGCCGATATGGACGAGCGCGTGCAGTGGGCGCTGACCAAAGCGGCGCTGTGGAACGAAACCAAAGACAAGCTGCACCAGAGCGGCTACAGCCTGTCCGGCGGCCAGCAGCAACGTTTGTGCATTGCGCGCGGTATCGCTATTCGCCCGGAAGTGCTGCTGCTGGATGAGCCTTGCTCGGCGCTGGATCCAATCTCTACCGGTAAAATTGAAGAACTGATCAGCGAGCTGAAGTCTGACTACACCGTGGTGATTGTGACCCACAATATGCAGCAGGCAGCGCGCTGTTCTGATTCCACCGCATTTATGTATCTGGGCGAATTGATCGAGTTCAGTGATACTGACACTCTGTTCACTGCGCCGCAGAAAAAACAGACCGAAGATTACATTACTGGCCGTTATGGTTGATGAGGATGCATCATGGATAACCTGAATTTAAACAAACACATCTCCGGCCAGTTCAACGCAGAGCTTGAGCACATCCGCACCCAGGTGTTGACCATGGGCGGGCTGGTGGAACAGCAACTGACCGACGCGATCACCGCGATGCATAATCAGGACGGTGAGTTGGCCAAGCAGGTGATCGAAGGCGATGCCAAGGTCAACATGATGGAAGTGGCGATCGATGAAGCCTGCGTGCGCATTATTGCCAAACGCCAGCCAACGGCCAGCGACCTGCGCCTGGTGATGGCGATCATCAAAACCATTTCCGAACTGGAACGTATCGGTGATGTAGCGGACAAAATCTGCCGCACCGCGCTGGAAAAATTCTCCCATCAGCATCAGCCGCTGCTGGTGAGCCTGGAATCGCTTGGCCGCCACACCGTGCAGATGTTGCACGACGTGCTGGATGCCTTTGCGCGTATGGATCTGGATGAAGCGATCCGCATCTACCGCGAAGATAAAAAAGTCGACCAGGAATATGAAGGCATCGTGCGCCAACTGATGACCTACATGATGGAAGACTCACGCACCATTCCAAGCGTGCTGACCGCGCTGTTCTGCGCCCGCTCTATCGAGCGTATCGGCGATCGCTGCCAGAATATCTGCGAATTTATCTTCTACTTCGTTAAAGGCCAGGATTTCCGCCATTTGGGCGGCGATGCGCTGGAAACGCTGCTGTCTGAAACTAAAGACGAGAAGAAAGCGTAATTTCACCAATGAGTTACCTATAAAGGCGCTGAATACAGCGCCTTTAGTACATTTGAACGCCATAAAGTTAAAATGGTTATAAATATAGCTTTTAATATTATTTCCTGACCTAAGGGAGGGCTGATAGCTTGTTAGCCAGCACAACATCATCCCCTTAGGAGCCTCTTATGAAACAGCGCGTTCTCGCCTTAACCCTGTTAGCCAGCTTGACCAGCCTTGTTGTGGGGGCTGCCCATGCCGATAAACTCGACGATATTAAAAAAGCCGGTGTGGTACGTATCGCGGTATTCGACAGTAACCCGCCGTTTGGTTACATCGACCCGCAAACGAAAAAGCTGGTGGGCTATGACGTGGATGTGGCGGACGCCATTGGTAAAGCGCTGGGCGTTAAAGTGGAACTGCGCGCCACCAACCCGGCCAACCGTATTCCTCTGCTGGTGTCCAAAAAGGTCGATCTGATCGCCGCCAACTTCACCATCACCGATGAGCGTGCTAAAGAAGTGAACTTTAGCGTGCCGTATTTCGCTACCGGCCAGAAATTCATTGCTCACAAAGGCGTGCTGAAAACGCCGGAAGACATCAAAAAACTGCGCATTGGGGCAGATAAAGGCACGGTGCAGGAAATCACCCTGCGCGAGCATTACCCCACCGCTAAAGTGATCTCTTACGACGATACGCCGTTGGCGTTTGTCGCACTGCGCAACGGCAACGTACAGGCGATTACCCAGGATGACGCCAAGCTGGTTGGTCTGCTGGGCAACCTGCCAGCCGCGCAAAAAGCGGATTTCGAAATTTCTCCGTTCAGTATCACCAAAGAGTATCAGGGCGTCGGCATTCCTAAAGGTGAAGAGCGCCTGACCGCGACCATTAACGATACGCTGATCAAGCTGGAACAAGATGGTGAAGCGGTGAAGCTTTACGATCGCTGGTTCGGCCCGGAAACCAATTCTGCCCAGCCGCGTGGCAGCTTCAAGATCGGCCCGTTGGATCAACAGCCTAAAGCCTAATCTCCCTTTGCCCTCTCCGGTTGGGGAGGGCTGAGGTGAGGAGAAATACCGCAGATGAATTTGCAACAACTCTCAGATTGGCTGCTGGCGCCACAATATCTGAGCTGGCTATGGCATGGCTTCCTGATGACGCTATGGCTATCGGCCTGCGCCGGGCTGGCAGCGACGCTGTTGGGATTTGTTCTGGCCACCATGCGGGACAGCAGCGTGCGAGCGTTAAGCTGGCTGGCGGTGTCGTACAGCGCGTTATTTCGTAATACCCCCCTGCTGATACAACTGTTCTTCTGGTATTTTGCCGCCGGGCAAATCCTGCCCTCAGCCGCCATGCAGTGGCTGAATACTCCTCATGCACTGGGATGGTTCGAGTGGCCCTCGTTTGAGTTTCTGGCAGGTTTTTTTGGCCTCACGCTCTATTCCACCGCCTTTATTGCCGAAGAGATCCGCTCCGGTATCCGTGGTGTTGCCGGTGGGCAAAAGTACGCCGCCAACGCGCTAGGGCTCACTGGCTGGCAATCCATGCGTTACGTGGTGCTGCCGCAGGCGCTGAAAATCGCTTTCCCGCCGTTGTTGGGGCAATACATGAACGTAATCAAAAATTCGTCGCTGACCATGGCTATCGGTGTGGCGGAGCTGTCTTACGCTTCGCGTCAGGTAGAAACCGAAACCCTACGCACCTTCCAGGCGTTTGGCGTGGCGACGGTGTTGTATATCGCGATTATTGCCCTGCTGGAAGGCTGGGGCATGTGGCGTCAGCAGCGTAAACCGCTCGGGGGGCACTAAGATGGATTTCACCGTTATCCACGAGAACTTAGGTTACCTGCTGTGGGGCACTTTCCCCGATGGGCCATTGGGTGGCGCGGCGCTGACGTTGGCGATCAGCCTGATGGCCGGGGTAGCCTCGGCGATTCTCGGCACCTTGCTGGGCGTGGCGCTGGCGATGTCGCGCGGTGTGCTGGCGGGGTTATTGGCGGCGGTGTTAGGGTTTTTCCGCGCGATCCCGGTGATCATGCTGATTTTCTGGACTTACTTCCTGCTGCCAATGGTGTTCGGTGTCGATATTCCGGAAATTACCACCGTGGTGTGCGCGCTGGCGCTGATCGCCTCGGCCTATCTGGCCCATGCGGTCAAAGCGGGGATCGTTGCCATCGGTGCCGGGCAGTGGCAGGCGGGGCTTTCTTTGGGGCTGAATCGCTGGCAGGTGCTGTTGCTGGTCGTCTTGCCGCAGGCGCTGCGCATGATGGTGCCTTCGTTTATCAACCAGTGGATCTCATTGATTAAAGATACTTCACTGGCTTATATCGTTGGCGTTGGTGAACTGACCTTCCTGGCCACCCAGGTGAATAACCGCAGCATGGTCTATCCGATGGAGGTGTTCCTGTTTGTGGCGCTGGTGTATTTCATCTTCTGCCTGACGCTGGATATCTTGGCGAATGCGTTAAACCAGCGCTTTAGCCCGCAGGCCAAAGCGCTGAAACGCAGTTGGCGCTGGTGGCGCAATCGGCCACCGTTACCGGCCAGTTAATCTCTCTGTAACCTCTCTCGAAACACAGACGTTAATTGTGGCACGTTTGATCCCCTCGTCATGTGGGTTGTCTCTTGTTCACATTTTGAGATAAGGGATGAGAGTCATTATTTCGGTCGCTAAACATGTTGTGTTCACTTGGCGATAGGGTGAACGCGACCGAGCTGGGGGCTCAAGAGCCAGCCCCCAGCACCCCGGCCCTTGCCCTATCAGGCGGTGGGCTTCGCCCACTTCCCTCACTCCACCACAGCGCATCACGGCCGGCTACGATTCACATCCCTGTTCATCTCGCCTAAAATCGCCTTCCTTGGCGATTTTGCCTATGCGCTGTGTTTCCGTTCGGCGCCTTCAATGGCGTCAACACCGGTGCTCATCTCACCAACGATAGGTTTGACACGCTGTTATCAGCGGTATTGCAAAGGCTGCCCAGTGCTTACAGATTCGGGTGTTGACGTTGAGCGCATCATGGCCTGCTGAGCAAGACACCGTTGCCAGGGAAAATCGGCCACGGACGGCCGATTTAGGCGAGACAGGAAGGGACGCCTGTCGTAGCCGACCCGCCCGGCGACGGTGGTGTAGCGAAGGCACCCGCGCAGCGGGCAGGGCATGTTAAGCGTAGGCGCGGTGCAGGGCCCCGCCTTGGGCCCTGCAATTGCCGTCCATTGTTGTTTCATGGAGTTGCGTTCTGTTTACGGCAATTCCTATGACTCCTGACTGATATAGACGGTATAAGAGGCAGCTCTGTAGGAGAGGGGAAACAGATTAACCGTAATGCCTAGGCTCGCTTACAGCAACTGCCCTAGATTGACGTATTTGGTTTCCATGTATTCATCCAGACCAACGTCCGAGCCTTCGCGACCTAAACCAGACTCTTTCACCCCACCAAAAGGCGCCACTTCGGTGGAAATAATCCCTTCGTTGATGCCGACCATGCCACTTTCCAGAGCTTGACTGACGCGGAAGGCGCGCGCCAAATCGCGGGTGTACAGATAAGCCGCCAGCCCGAACGGCGTCGCATTGGCGCGTTCAATGGCTTCTTGCTCATCGCTAAAGCGGAAACAGGCGGCCAGCGGGCCGAAGGTTTCTTCATGGGCTAACTGCATTTTTTCGTTGGCCTCTGCCAGCACGGTGGGCTGGAAGAACGAACCACCCAGCGCATGGCGCTCGCCACCGCACATCAGTTTGGCACCCAGCTTCAGCGCGTCCTGCACGTGGGCTGCCACTTTCTCTGCTGCTTTCACATGGATCAACGGCCCCTGCTGTGCCCCTGGTGTCATACCCGGTGCCACTTTTAATGCCTGAGCGGCCTCGGTCAGCTTCTGGACAAAACGATCGTAAATACCGTCCTGAATGTAGAAACGGTTTACGCACACGCAGGTTTGCCCGCTGTTGCGGAATTTTGCCGCCATCGCACCGGCAACGGCAGCGTCGAGATCCGCATCGTTAAACACGATAAACGGCGCATTACCGCCCAGTTCCAACGACAGCTTTTTCACCGTATCGGCAGCCTGACGCATCAATAGCTTGCCGATGGGCGTGGAGCCAGTGAAGGAGACTTTGCGCACCAGCGGGCTGGCCATTAAGGTTTCACCAATAGCCACGGTATCCCCAGAAACGGCGTTAATGACGCCCGCAGGAACCCCGGCCTGCTCCGCCAGCACGATCAGCGCGAAGGCCGAAAGCGGCGTTTCATTCGCCGGTTTAATCACTGCGGTACAGCCAGCGGCCAACGCCGGGCCAAGCTTGCGCGTCAGCATCGCCAGTGGGAAGTTCCACGGGGTGATGGCGGCAATGACCCCTACCGGTTGTTTAAACGTGAGGATCTGGTTGCCGTTTTTAGGGGTTGGGATGGTTTTACCGTAGGCGCGTTTGCCTTCCTCGGCAAACCATTCGATAAAACTAGCGGCATAGGCCACTTCGCCGCTCGCTTCGCTCAGCACTTTGCCTTGCTCGGTGACCATCAGCTCCGCCAGCTCTTTTTGATGCTGCATAATCAGCTGGAACCAGCGTTGCAAGATTTCTGCGCGCGCCTTGGCGGTTTGAGCGCGCCAAGCGGGGAGTGCAGCGGCCGCAGCGGTAATCGCCGCCGTGGTTTCTGCTCGGCCAGCCAGCGCCACATCGGCCACCCTTTCGCCGTTGGCCGGATTATCGACCGGATAAGTTTGGGCTGTGGTTTGCCATGCCCCGTTGCAATACCAACCGGTGCGCAACAGTGAAGAATAAGCCGTCATGCAATGTTCCTTTTTTCAACGTTATCCAGCGCGAATAAACCGCGCGCCGGGCGGCTTTCACGCGCAATGCGCTTACCGGCGGTGTAGTCGTTAATCACATCGCACGGGGTGTAATGGCGTTCCAGTTCATAGCGCTCGTCTTCGCTAAGTGGCGTGTTCAGTGCCGCCACCGCGCTGTCGATCTGTTGCACTGAGTCAGCGCCCACCAACATGCAATCCACTCCAGGGTGGTTGATCACCCAAGCCTGGGCGATTTGCGCCGGAGGAACACCGCGCAGTTGCGCGACATGGCTGACCGATTGTGCAACGTTAAGCGAAGTGGCATCAGCATACATTTCCTGGGTGAAAAAGTCGGTTTTGTTGCGCACAGAATTGAAATCGCAGCTCAGCAACCCACGCGCCAGCGGGCTGAATACCGAAACCCCCAACCCTTGATCGCGGCAGAACGGGATCATCTCGCGTTCTTCTTCGCGGTAAGCGCAGTTGAGCTGTAGTTGCATGTTGATCGGTTTGACATAACCGTTACGTTCACAGCACCACAGGATCTTGGCCAACTGCCAGGTCGTCATGGTGGAGACCCCGACATAGCGCGCTTTGCCGGAGCGCACGATATCGTTCATCGCGGCCCAGGTTTCTTCGATCGGCGTATTGACGTCGAAATAGTGCAGCATATAGATATCCACATAGTCGGTGCCCAGGCGGCGCAGGCTGGCGTCGATGCTCTCCATAATGTGCTTGCGTGAATGCCCCTGATTATTGAGGCCAGCGCCGATCGGGTAACCCACTTTGGTGGTCAGCACCAGCTCGTCACGGTTGGCGATGCGGTTAATCACTCGCCCAACCACTTCTTCCCCTGCGCCGCTGGAGTAAAAGTCGGCCAGATCGATAAAGTTAATCCCGCTTTCCAAGGCGTGGCGGATCAATGGCTCGCTCTGCGCTTCATCGAAAATCCACGGTTTCCACTGTTTGCTGCCCATATTCATGGTGCCCAGGCACAGGCGCGAGACTTTCAGGCCACATTGGCCCAGGTTGATGTATTCCATGGCGCTTTCCTCAGGCTTTTGGCGTATAGAACGGGTTACCCAGCTGTGGCAGCGCTTGGGTTAACTGATGGCGCGTCGGTAATTTTTCCATCGCTGCATAGATTGCCTGAGTACAAGCACGGTAGTTGTTGTGGTAAACCTCATCGATATCGTCACAGCCTGGGTTCACCCAGTTGGCGGTGACGATGCACCATTCGTCTTCCGCCTGTGCTGGCAGAATGCCTTCCAGCAACGCCTCGGTTACCGCCTTGGCGATCGCCGCTTGCGATGCGCCCCAGGTGGCGTTGCCGTGCAGCTCACCGCTGATTTCTGCTTTGTTAACGTACAGCGTCATCGGTTTGGCGGGGACGTTAGGCTTGATCACCACCATAAACGGGCAGTGGCCTTGGCTGGGCGAAGCCAGGCTGGCAGAGAACGCCTGGCCGACCACGCCATTACGCGGACCGATCATGATATTGATATGCGAGGCGTTCACGCCGTTGCCTGCAAAACCTTCACCGATATACATTTCCACTAAAAGATCTCCTGTTTTTTAAGATGATGTTATTTCGCGATGGCGGCGAATGTGTTCTCTACCTGAGGCTGTGAGTCCTGTGCGGCATCCACCAGCGTCAACCCTTTGGTTTCCGGTGCCCAGGTAATGGAAACAATCGCACCAATAATCAGAATCAATGCCAGCATGCCGGTCGTGGCGGGCATACCGTAATGTGCAATCGAGAGTGGCAGCAGGCCGGTGCCGATAGCAGAACCCAACCGACTGATTGACAAAGAAAAACCGACACCCATGGAGCGGACTTCGGTGGGGAAGCTTTCGGCAGGGAATACACCCACCAGATTGCTGACTGCCGACATGACCAGCGTAAAAGCGGCAAAGATGGCGATCAGCCAGACGGTCTGGCTGGCAGGGATCAGACTCAGCATCACCAGACAGGCCGCAAGAAAGATAAAGGAGCCGATCAGGAACCCACGACGTGAACACATCACCGTGAGCACGATCCCTAATAAAGCCCCAACGATCAGCAGGCCATTAAGTAGCAGGTCGGTAGCAAAGTTATTATCCAACCCCATGATTTGCAGAATCGATGGCAGGAAGGTGTAGATTGAGAAATAAGGGATCACCAGGCAGACAAAAAACAGACTGTTGAATGCGGTGCGGCGGCGATATTTGGCACCGAACAGCGACAGAAAACGTTGCTGAGACACGGCTTGCACTTCGTCATTGAGCACCACGTTCGGCCCGAAGTGTTTATGTACGATCGCCATCGCCTGCTCGCGTCGCCCTTTGCCCATCAGCCAGCGTGGTGATTCTGGCGTGCCGATGCGCATCAGCAGAATAGCCAGCGCCGGTAGTGCAGAAGAGCACAGCAGCCAACGCCAGGCATCGGGGCCAGTCGCGGTCAGGAAATGGCCGACGAGCCCTGCTCCAACGTAACCAAATGTCCAGACCACGCTGAAAGCACCGAGCAACACGCCTCGTTGTTTACGTGGTGAGAATTCGGCCAGCATGGTGTGCCCTACCGCAAAATCCCCCCCTAAGCCGATGCCTATCATCACGCGTAGCAGGAATAATTGTTCGGGTGTGCTCACAAAGAACTGCAATGCGGAAGCGAGCGTGATGATAATAAAACTGAAAGAGAAGATTTTCTGGCGGCCGATGTAGTCGGAAATCCAGCCGAACATCAAGCTACCGATAAACAAGCCGATCAGGGCGGAACTGCCGAGCATCCCTTCCCAGAAAGCGGAAACCCCCATTTGTGGTTTGATTTGTGCCAGTGCAAAGCCGATAACGCCCAGCACATAGCCGTCAGTGAAGTGGGCACCAAAGGTCAACCCGGCGATCTTGATATGGAAACGGTTTAACGGCACGTCATCCATACGGATCTGTTGTTGTGGTAGATGTTGCATGGACCTGTCCTCCTGTTGGAGCGGTGTTTGTAGGTGTATTGTTGGTTTTTTGTTTTTATCGCGTTAACAATGTGGCAGTGAGAGGCGCGGTAGGCGAGTGCGTTTTAGTCATACCCCTCAGCGGAAAATGCATGTGATCTGCCTCTGGTTTTGGGGAGATAAATGCTGCGGGTGTAGATAAAACCCACCAGATTGGCAACATGTTGTTAACAATCAAAAGCATGATGCAGAGGTCTGTGGATCGTGAGAAAGCTCCCATCGCTCAGTATGTTGCGCGTATTTGAAGAAACCTGCCGGACGCTGAGTTTCAGCAAAGCGGCTGAAGCGCTGTTTATCACTCAAAGTGCGGCCAGCCGCCAGATCAAGCAGTTGGAGGAGTTTCTCGGTAAGTTGCTGTTTGTGCGCAGCCACAGCGGGCTAGCGCTGACTCAGGATGCCATGCTGTTACTGCCGGTGGTGCGGCAATCACTGGATATTCTGGAAGAAGGTGTGCGCCACGTGCAGTTGCACAATCCTCTACAGCACCTGCGGTTGCAGGTGGCGCCGACTTTCGCTACCCGTTGGTTGGCCCCGCGTTTAGTCACGCTGCGTCAGCGTAACAGCCAATTGCAAATCGCCCTGATCAGCGAAGCGCGGCAAAAGTATTGTGACTTTGACTGTGCGGTGCGCTTTGGTGAGTGGGCAGAGAGTTGCGGTGGAGAATGGTTATGCCATGAACAACTGGTGCTGGTGGGCAGCCCGTTGCTGATGATCAACGGTGTGTTTCCACCGCTGAACACGCAGCCGCAGTTACATATTCTCAATGGCGATAGCCGCATGGATACCTGGCAGCGCTGGCTGGCGGCGGCTGGGCGCACAGAAGTGCAGGAACAAGGAGGGTTGGAGTTCAGCACGCAGGATCAGGTGATCAACGCCTGTATTACCGGCGCGGGTTACGCGGTGCTGGATAAAATGATGATCCGCAATGAATTACAGAGTGGTCTGCTGCTGCTGCTTTCACCGCTGGAGCTGAAAAGCACCAACGGCTACTGGTTGGAGATCCCACCCGGTAAGCGGGAACTGCCGCGCGTGTGTTATTTCCACGATTGGCTGCGGGCGGAAATTGGCCGAGGAGAAGCGGCTATAGAAGCCAGAAAGAATGAACGAGAGAAAGATAAAGCCAATATGCAAGCTATAAACGTATTCATTGATAAAGCGGGAATGCTTTCAGATGATGAGTTTTTTGGGGGGCTGTAATAGCACAGTTATTTGATATGTAAAGTAATTTATCGGCGTCCATACATGGACTTCAAACCCCTTATCTGATATAGGTTGTTTAGTCTCACTGATAAAAAACAAACAAAAAGGGGTAGGAAATGACATCGGAAACTTGCTTTGTAATAATGGCTATAGGAGATCAGTACGAAAGCGGTGCTGTTTCAGTAAAAAAAGAGGCTCTAAGGGATAAATATAACTCTCTGATCAAGGAGGCTATTTTAAAAGCGAGGCCAAATATGGAGGTTGTTCGGGCAGATGAGATATCAGTACCAGGGACAATGTCTACAGATATAGTAACAAGGATAATGCATTCAACATATGTTATTGCAGATATATCAGAACCAAATCCTAATGTATTTTATGAGCTAGGTTTACGCCATGCTTGTAAAGCAGGAACGATAATAATAAAAGAAAAAGACTCAAAGGCAACTCCATTTGATATATCTCACCTTCGACATATTGTTTATGAAAACACTACAATAGGTCTGAAATTATTATCGGAAGAGTTAAAGAAATATTTTTCTCATTTTGAAAAGAAACCAGCAAATCCAGATAATCATTTTTTAGAAATTGCAAAACTGACAGGGTATGAATATCCCAACTACAAGCCAAAGGATGTAGCGCCATCAGAGACAGACGTTATGCTTGAACTGCTTTCACTACCAGATGTAATGAATTTATTTATGAGACAGCAAAATGGAGAGGAAGTTGATCAGATGGAAGTCATTAGCGTAATAATGAAACATCCAAAAGTGGCCAGGATTTTTTTGGATGGAATGGTTAACGCAGGAAGTATTAGCTTTAAATAATAATAAGTTACAGACTATTCCTAAAATCGACCAAGGTAAACATATTGCTAGAGACTGTAAACGATATTGCGTAATTGCCTGTTTTTGATATGTTCTTCCTGACAACGGAGACAGGCAAATTATGGACGAAAAGAAACTTAAGGCACTCGCTGCCGAACTGGCCAAAGGCCTTAAAACCGAAGCCGACCTCAATGCATTTTCTCGCATGTTGACCAAGCTTTCCATTGAAGCAGCGTTGAATGCCGCGCTTACCGACCATCTCGGTCATGAGAAAAACTCCCCCAAAGCAGACTCGAATACCTGTAACGGTTACTCGTCTAAGACGCTGCTCACTGATGATGGTGAATACACCACGTGATCGTGAAAATACCTTCTAGCCTCAGTTAATCAAGAAAAACCAGATGCGTATCAAGCAGATGGACACAAGGGGATGACCACAAGGGAAATCGTTGCCACGTTCAAAGAGATGTACGATGCCGACGTGTCACCCACACTAATATCCGCAAGGCTATCTATACGACCAACGCTATCGAATCGCTGAACAATGTGATCCGACAGGCGATTAAAAAGCGTAAAGTGTTCCCGACAGACGACTCGGTGCGAAAAGTGATTTATCTGGCGATCCAGGCAGCGTCGAAAAAATGGAATATGCCGATCCAAAACTGGCGGTTGGCCATGAGTCGTTTTATTATCGAATTCGGTGACCATCTAAACGGTCACCTTTAATAGGCGGGCAGTTACACAGAATTATGGATAGGATCTATTGCTATCTCACTTAGGTTCTCTACAAGTTTGGTCGTGAATATGTGGCATTGAATACCATCATTCAAGTTTCTTAAATTGTTTCCCTAATACATATATTATAATTACGCTAAGAATAAGCGTTATAAGCTGCCCTGTAAGATAGCCTAAGTTATACCTGCTGGGACCTTCGTCGTATATTCCAATGATTGTCGCTGCTATATAAAAAAGGGAGAAAAATGTCAAAATGCAAAAAAAAGAAACCACTATTGCGAGCAATATGGTAATTGTTTTTGATACTATCCACTTCATTTTTAATTCCTTTTTTGAAAAATCGCAAGCAACCTGTTGGCTGGAGATCCCGCCAGATAAGCGGGATCGGCCCGACTAACGCGTAAGCTGCCAACCGCGCTGTTGCCACAGCGCGGGCAACTGAGCCAGATCGTCAAACGTGGTGACTAACGGATGTTCGATCGGCTTATTGTGCGGATCGGCGCAGAAGTAAAATACCGGGATCCCGGCCGCGATACCCGCTTGAGCCCCAGCAGCAGAGTCATCCACCAGAATGCAGCGCTCCACCGGCACCTGCATCTGTTTTGCCGCGTGGAATACGATGGCCGGATCGGGCTTCCAACGCTGAATATCGTAGCCGCTGAACAATCGGTCATCAAAATAGGACAGCATGTTGGTCAGCCCCAGCGAATGCTGCATCTTGCTCACCGGGCCGTTGGAAACGGTGCACATTGGTACGGTCATCTGCGCCAACAGTTCGCGGGCTCCGGCAATCGGTTGCAGCTCGGCATCAAACAGGCGTGCCACTTCCTGGCGGAAAATGGGCTCCAACTCACTGACCGGAAAACTCATACCCTGTTCGGTATTAATCTGCTCGATAATCTCGTAGAGTTTTATGCCTTTGAATCTCTTGAACACTTCTTCCAGCGAAAGCGCAATACCAACGTGCTCAAACATATGCACATACGCCTTGCTGCACAGCACTTCGCTGTCTACCAGCGTGCCGTCGCAATCAAACAAAACACATTCAACCTGATTCATTGGGGGATGGATCCTCAGTTAAGCCATGATTGTTGTCACTTTAACCGGATTGTGCAGGATTGCGACCCTTTAAACATTTATTGACGATGAATATCAATAAATACAATTCGTTGAAAATATCAGTCACAAATAGGGCGAAAAAAGCCGGTGAGCAAGGTTAAAACGGCAACATTTTGTTATAGGATAGCGCCCGACAGTCCATTCCCCTCTTCGGAATTCTGATAATGAGCAAACAAAACATCAGCCTTGATGCAAAGCAAGGCTTGCTTGAGCGTGTGTTTAAACTCAAGCAGCATGGCACGACGGCACGGACGGAAACGATTGCCGGTCTTACCACCTTTTTAACCATGGTGTACATCGTGTTCGTTAACCCCCAGATCCTGGGTGCGGCGGGCATGGATACTCAGGCGGTGTTTGTGACCACCTGCCTGATCGCCGCTTTCGGCAGCATCTTGATGGGGCTGCTGGCTAACCTGCCGGTCGCGCTGGCACCGGCGATGGGCCTGAATGCCTTCTTCGCGTTTGTGGTGGTTGGTGCGATGGGGATTTCATGGCAGGTCGGCATGGGGGCGATTTTCTGGGGCGCCGTTGGCCTGTTGCTGCTGACCGTGTTCCGTATCCGCTACTGGATGATTGCCAATATCCCGCTGAGCCTGCGCGTGGGGATCACCAGCGGTATCGGCCTGTTTATCGCCATGATGGGGCTGAAAAATGCCGGTATCGTGGTGGCCAACCCGGATACGCTGGTGGCGGTCGGTAACCTGACCTCCCACAGCGTGCTGCTCGGGGCGCTGGGGTTCTTTATCATTGCGGTGCTGGCTTCGCGCAATATCCATGCGGCGGTGCTGGTTTCCATCGTGGTCACCACGCTGATTGGCTGGATGTTGGGTGATGTGAAATATGGCGGCGTGTTCTCTATGCCACCGGATATCACGACCGTGGTGGGGCAGGTGGATCTGGCCGGTGCGCTGAATCTTGGCCTGGCTGGCGTGATCTTCGCCTTTATGCTGGTTAACCTGTTCGACTCTTCAGGCACCTTGATCGGCGTGACTGACAAAGCCGGGTTGACGGATGATAAAGGCCAGTTCCCACGCATGAAGCAGGCGCTGTACGTTGACAGTATCAGCTCGGTGGCGGGTTCGTTTATCGGCACCTCTTCCGTGACGGCCTATATTGAGAGCTCCGCCGGTGTTTCCATCGGTGGCCGTACTGGCCTCACCGCCGTGGTGGTGGGTATTCTGTTCCTGCTGGTGATCTTCCTGTCGCCGTTGGCGGGCATGGTGCCGGCCTACGCCGCTGCGGGTGCGTTGATCTACGTGGGCGTGCTGATGACCTCCAGCCTGGCACGTGTGAAGTGGGAAGACATGACCGAAGCGGTTCCGGCTTTTGTCACCGCCGCCATGATGCCTTTCAGCTTCTCGATTACCGAAGGCATTGCTTTGGGCTTTATCTCTTACTGTGTGATGAAGCTCGGCACCGGCCGCTGGCGCGAGATCAGCCCCTGCGTGATCGTGGTGGCGCTGCTGTTTGTGCTTAAAATCGCGTTTGTTGACGCGCATTGATAGAGAAAGGGGCCAATCTGTGGCCCCTTTTTTACCTTATAATCCCGGCGACGCATCCGCAGTTTTGCCCATTACCCAGCGCAATGGCTGGTTAAAACGTGCCTGCCAGCCACCAATCTCATCTTCTCCTTGGGCAAAATGCTCAATCTCGACCAGGTTCCTTTCGTTGAACAGATCGGCGAAGTACAGTGCCAAAGCCTGATCGTCGAAATTCTGTCGATCGTAATAGGCGATCATAATCCGCTTTTTTTCTGCCAACGACTGTTTGGCTGGCGTGATTTCACCGCTCGGTGCAATCAGCATGGCGCCAGCATAAAACTGTGGGTATTTTGCCATCAGGTTGGCACCGTGCAGAGCGCCTTGCCCACGTGCGGTAAGGAACACCTGCTTAGGATTGAGTTTCAATACCGGAGTTAGGGAGCGTAGAGCACGTTCAATAGCGCTTTGGGTACTCTCATCGCTGTAATTGGACCAGCGGAAGTTGTTCTCCGCCAGCATTTGGGTGCCATTCAGCTCGATGTAGGCGACACCGGCTTCCGCAAACAGCAATCGGTCTTGTGGATTAATAGCCGCAGCCTGACCATAAGCGTGCAGATAGACGATGGTTGGCCAACCTCCTGGCGGTGGTTCTCCGCTGGGGACAGCATACTGGGCTTTACCTTCAAACTGCGAAGCGTGTTGCTGATAGCGGGCCTTGGTTTTGGCGAGGATGGAACGGTAGGTTTCACCTTGCTGAATACTGTTGAATGCGCTGTCTTCCAGCAGATTGTAGTAATACCACAATCCGCGTTTGGCACTCAGTTGCAGATAGCGTTCTGCAAGCTCGGTCTGGCCCTTTTCTGCCGAAGAGGCTGCCAGTTGATAGGGTGCCCAGACGTTCCGTTCGTCTTCGCGCATCAGGGTCAGATACAGCGACATGGCTTCGGTCTTTTTATCTTCCTGGCTATAGGCTAGCCGAGGCAATTGGGCATTCAGCGGGTGGTGCGTGGGGAGGTCTACCGGCTCTTCTCCGGCAGGGTAGCGCATTTCTGCAGCAAACAGTGAACTGGTGGTGAAAGCCATGATTATGGCTAAAATAAAAAAACGCATAATAGTGTTACTTTGTTTTCTACTACATTAAATGGTGCGGTTTCTTCCATAAGCGGCGCCTTTTTGTATCAAGACGCCGAAAGGAAAGTTACTTCACGCGACGAATATAATCGCTGAATGCAGACAACTGGCCGGTCAGAAAATCCAGCGTACCTTGATCGACCAATTCCCCCGCTTGTTCATCAACCTTGTTCTGGATCACGCCCCCCATAAATTCGGGCTTGTTCATGACCATGGCATCAAGGAATACCAGGATCTGGCGCAGATGATATTGGCAACGTGCGCCGCCGATCGGCCCCATAGAACTGGTCTGAATGGCGACCGGTTTGCCGGCCAGAGGTTGATTGGGCACACGGGAAAGCCAGTCAATGGCATTTTTCAGGCCGCCGGGAACCGAATAGTTATATTCTGGCGTAACGATAATGACTCCGTCAGCCTGGCGGATTTGTTCCGCAATGGCCTCAACCGTGGCAGGAAAGCCGTCTTCTTGTTGCCGATCTGCGTCGTAAAGAGGGATATCGCGAATCGAGGGAAGTGCTTCGATGGTTACGCCATGCGGTGCCAGTTTGGGTAAGCTGCGGGCGACCATGGCGTTATAAGAACCTTTACGCAGGCTGCCCAGCAACGTGACGATTTTTAGTGCTTGCTCTGACATAGGATGATTCTCCCTTGCTAGTAAACAGATTCAGCTTGTACCTACTGATTTTAGCTGTAGCCGGAGGACTCTACCGCCTGAAAAGTGAGGCTATAAAACAGCCGACAATAGTAGGGCAAACTTTCAACAGATAATAGGCTGGTTCTGCATATTTATCTGTTTTTACAATTCTGTGTAGGAATTAATTTGTTTAAAAAAGTTTTATTTCAGATATTTTCGCTATGAGCAGGCATTCATCGGTAATTATCGTGCAGACAGGCTAGTCAGTTTCAGAAAGTGCGTTGAAGGGGGTGGGCGACGTGATGATATTTCACTGCTTTTCCGCAACCCTAGCCGATCGTCATACTGCCAGCAAATCAGGCGTTCTAATCCCGGTGTACGAGCGCAAGCCCAGCTCAGATACTCCCCGGCGTCGCTCATCACTTGCACATGTGGTGTAGCGCTGGAGCGTAAATGCCCGGAAAAGGGATGCAGATGCAACGTTCCCTTCTCATCGTTACTCAGACCACAAAGCTTCAACACGCACTGGCGAATACTCCAGAGCTGAGTTTCAGCCTCCAGCCGATCATACTGCGCTTCAATCCAGGCATGCTCGGTAACGGATTGGTATTGCTGCTGCAGATTGCGGCCGCGCGCGCGCATCACTTCAATATCCAACCCGACTTTGCCTTCGAGGCTCAGCAAGGCACCTACCGTGTTGCCTGCATAAGCAAGGCTGAAATCAGGTAAGTGGGGATCGACAAAGTGGGGGCGCCCGGTAGGCGTGATGGTGATGGGGGGCAAAGTGGGCAGGCGATACAGATAGAACATCATTTCAGCCAGCAGGAGCCGGCCTTGCAGAAAGCGCCTGCGGCGCTTAATAGAGAAATTTAGCGTATTTTCAATCAGATCGCTGGATAACCGATGGGTATTCAAAATCCCTGAGGTGGTATCCCATCGGATAAAGTGGCAAGCCATTACTCACTCCATGATCGAGGCTGACAAAAAACTGGAATGCTAGATTAAGCATAACGTCAGGTTTTTTCATCAAAAAACAGTATGCGTATTATCTTATTTATTTAAATTTTGAATGTGTTTCAGCAGAAGACACTCTTAGAGTGTGGAATAAAAACCCCACAAAACAACCCGTCATGTGGGATTTATAGAAATGGCAGGGTATTTAGCAACTTGGGCTTATTTACCAATACAGAAACTGGAGAAAATACGCCCCAGCAGATCGTCGGAACTGAATTCACCGGTGATTTCGCTCAACGCCTGTTGCGCCAAGCGTAGTTCTTCGGCCAACAACTCCCCCGCGTAAGCGCTCACTAACTGTTCTTTACCCTGCACCAGATGCTGGGCAGCCTGTTCTAAGGCTTGCAGATGGCGACGGCGAGCCAGGAAACCCCCTTCCATATTGCTGGTAAAGCCCATGCTCTGTTTCAGGTGGTCGCGCAGCAGGTCGATCCCTTCGCCGGTACGTGCTGACAGGCGAATAAGTGAGTGGCCATTCACTTCGGTCATACCCAGAGTTTCGCCCGTGATATCGGCTTTGTTACGCACCACGGTGATCGGCAGATTGCTGGGCAGGCGAGCCATAAACTCCGGCCAGATTTCGCTGGGTTCGGTTGCGGCGGTGGTGGTTCCATCCACCATAAACAGCACGCGGTCGGCCTGTTCTATCTCATTCCACGCACGTTCGATGCCAATGCGCTCCACTTCGTCACTGGCTTCGCGCAGGCCTGCGGTATCGATAATATGCAGCGGCATCCCATCGATATGAATATGTTCACGCAGTACGTCGCGCGTGGTGCCAGCGATATCGGTGACGATCGCCGCTTCACGCCCGGCCAACTCATTGAGCAAGCTGGATTTCCCGGCGTTGGGCCGCCCGGCAATCACCACTTTCATCCCTTCGCGCAGCAGGCTGCCCTGGCGCGCTTCGGTACGCACGTTGTCCAGATCTGCCATTACGCCATTGAGCTGTGCTTCGATTTTGCCGTCGGAAAGGAAGTCAATCTCTTCATCGGGGAAGTCGATCGCCGCTTCCACATAGATACGCAGGTGAGTAAGTGCTTCCACCAGTTGGTGGATGCGCATGGAAAATGCGCCCTGTAGCGAATTCATCGCTGAACGTGCCGCCTGCTCTGAGCTGGCATCGATCAGATCGGCAATCGCTTCAGCCTGTGCCAGATCCAGCTTATCGTTGAGAAATGCACGTTCAGAGAATTCACCCGGCCGCGCAATGCGTACGCCGGGCAGCGCCAGCACGCGTTTCAGCAGCAGATCGAGGATCACCGGCCCACCGTGGCCCTGTAGTTCCAGCACGTCTTCACCGGTGAAGGAGTTCGGGCCGGGGAACCATAGGGCGATACCTTGATCGAGAACTGCACCTGCGGTATCGCGGAACGGCAGGTAATCGGCGTAGCGTGGCTTTGGCAGTTTGCCGAGCAACGCCTGAGCGACGTCTTTCGCATTGCGGCCGGAAATGCGCAGAATGCCGACGCCGCCGCGTCCCGGCGGGGTGGCAAGGGCAGCGATAGTATCGGTGGTGCTCATAACAGGTTATCTCTCTGACAATATGCAAAAAGGCGGTCGAATGACCGCCTTTGAGTGTCGCAGAAGGGGCGCAAACTGCAACCCCTTGGCTACGCCTTAGGACTTCTTCTTGTCGCGGCTGTGTAAGCCACGTTTTTCCAGACCGCGATAAATAATCTGCTGCTGGAGGATAGTCACCAGGTTACTGACGATATAGTACAGCACCAGACCAGACGGGAACCACAGGAAGAACACGGTGAAAATCACCGGCATGAAGGTCATGATCTTCTGCTGCATCGGATCGGTCACGGTGGTCGGTGACATCTTCTGGATGAAGTACATGGTCACACCCATCAGGATCGGCAGGATGTAGTACGGGTCCTGCGCTGACAGATCGTGGATCCACAGGATGAACGGCGCATGACGCAGTTCAACCGAGCTCATCAGCATGTAGTACAACGCCAGGAAGATCGGCATCTGGATGATCAACGGCAGGCAGCCACCCAGCGGGTTCACTTTCTCTGCCTTGTACAGCGCCATCATTTCTTGGCTCATGCGCTGTTTGTCGTCACCGATACGTTCACGCATCGCCTGCAGTTTTGGTTGCAGTAAACGCATTTTGGCCATCGAGGTGTACTGCGCTTTGGTCAGCGGGTACATGATGCCACGCACGATGAAGGTGATGATGATGATCGAGAAGCCCCAGTTACCGATAAAGCCGTGGATAAACTTCAGCAGTTTGAACAGCGGCTGGGAAATGAACCACAGCCAGCCGTAATCCACGGTCAGATCGAGATGCGGTGCCAGTTCGGCCATCTTATCCTGCAACTCTGGGCCAACCCACAAGGTGGCACTCAGTTGCTGTTGCGCACCCGGTTGCACCACCACCGGAGTCGACTTAAAGCCGATAGCGGAGAGGTTATCGCCAGGTTTTGCGGTATAGAAGGTGTTTTTGCCCTGAGTCTGTGGCACCCACGCGGTCGCGAAATACTGCTGCAACATGGCAACCCAGCCACCCTGCGTGGTGATATCCAGATTCTCGTCCTTATCGAACGCATACTTCTGGTATTTATTGTCACTGGAGGAGTAAGCCGCACCACGGAAGGTGTGCAGCGCAAAGTTATTGCTGCCGGTGTCACGGTGCTTTGGCAACTCGCTGCTTTGCTTGAGCTGGCCGAACAGCGTCAGTTCCAGAGGCGCTTCACTTTTGTTGAGGATGGTGTAATCGACACCAACCCCGTAGTGATTACGCTTGAGGACAAACGTCTTGGTGAACACCGAACCGTCTTTGCCGGTAAAGGTCAGCGGGATACGCAGCTCATCTTGGCCATCTGCCAGTGTGAAGGTATCTTGCGTGGCTTCAAACAGAGGACGTTCGCCGTTTGCCGGGTTGTCCGGGCCGTTTCTGCCGGTCAGGCCGCTTTGTGCCTGATAGACAAACGCCGGTGTGGTTTCCAGCAGTTGGAATGGAGTCGATGAACCCAAAGAGTCCGGGTAGGCCAACAATTTAGCCTGTTCGATATCACCACCACGGGTATTGATGGTCAGCGACAGTACGTCAGTATTAACAGTAATCAGTTTACCCTGACCACTGGCTGGCAAAGCCTGGCTGGCAGCATCACCGGTAGCAGTGTTCGCAGTCTGTTGCGTGGTCTGAGCGGCTGGTTGCGGAGCATTGTCCGTTTGCCAGGTCTGCCAGATCATGAAAGACACGAACAGCAGAGCGATGAGGAAAAGATTGCGTTGCGAATCCATCGTTAGTGTTCTCTGTTATCGTCGGTTTTCGGCGGCACGGGATCATCGCCACCTGGGTTCAAAGGGTGGCATTTTAATACGCGTTTCAATGCTAACCAACTGCCTTTTAACATGCCAAACCTGCTTAATGCCTCAATTGCGTAATGAGAGCATGTCGGCTGGAAGCGACAACGAGGCCCAAGCAGCGGACTGATAACGAGCTGATACGCCCGTACCAGCCCGATCAGGATGCGGGAGCCTGGCGACAGTGGCGACGCCATAATTTTTCCAAAGCTTCCGTCAGCGCGCGGTTATCCAAATCCGCTATCCCTTTTTTAGCCACCACGACAAAATCCATCGCCGGTAACTCGTGCTGACGTAAACGGAAGCTTTCGCGGGTGAGGCGTTTGATCCGGTTGCGTTCATGCGCGCGTTTGACGTGTTTTTTGGCGACGGTAAGACCGATGCGGGGATGCCCCAGCTGGTTCAGGCGGCCGAGGATGGTGATTTGCGGCGTGCCAGCCCGTTGTGGCTGCTGGAAGACGAAAGTGAAATGAGTGGGAGTTAACAAACGTAACTCCCTGGGAAAAGCGAGCTTAACCACTCAGCGGGTTAGCTTTTATTACTTAGAAACAGTCAGACGAGTACGGCCTTTCGCACGACGGCGGGCCAGAACTTGACGACCATTTTTGGTGGCCATACGGGCACGGAAACCGTGGCTACGGTTACGCTTCAGTACGGACGGTTGGAAAGTGCGTTTCATAGCGATTTCTACCTAAACTTAAATGAATTACTGAGAAGTCAAATGCGTTTGGCTACTCGGCGTGAAGACTACCGACGCCTCAATCGCATATAAAGAGGCGGGATTGTAATAATTGTACAGTCCTGAGTCAATTCGCATCACGCATCAACCCTGCATATTTCGAGTCACAGCTTTCCTGCACCTTGAGATCTGCTGGGCATAGCCCTACCTGGTTGCTTGCCAAATACGGAACAAAATCCCGGCCTTGGCCCGTGGTCACCGCAGAATCCCGTCTGGCAAATCACTCACCGTTAAGGAACCAGGCATCACACGTAGGGCGAAGATTATACGGACTCGGGGTGAAATCGCAAGGATCCCGGTGCGATCCTGCGTGTTTAAAGCGAGGATCCGGCGTGGATAACAGGGTATAACTCGTTTATGTGGTAAAAACGTGCTGCCGCGGGATCAGATCTCATCAGCGTTGCGCTACAAGCGGCTAAAATACAACCACTCGCCAATGGCTGTGGATAAAATGGATCTAATCTGTGATGAAGGGGAGGATCTCTTGCGCGTATTGCGTTATGATCCTTCATTCCGATCGCGATCCCAAATGAGGGATCGTCAGGGACATAAACCGTGAAAGGCGGTTCGCATGCCCCACAGGTTTTCGGCCGATGCCGGGCGTGTGTCAAAAAATCATGAGTTATAAAAAAGTAGCCTGATTCTTTTCTTTTTATTGATCTTGTTCGAGTGGAGTCCGCCGTGTCACTTTCGCTTTGGCAGCAGTGTCTTGCCCGATTGCAGGATGAGTTACCTGCCACAGAATTTAGTATGTGGATACGCCCATTGCAGGCGGAACTGAGTGACAATACCCTGGCGCTGTATGCGCCCAATCGTTTTGTACTGGATTGGGTTCGCGATAAATACTTAAACAATATCAATGGGTTGCTAAACGACTTCTGCGGCACTGATGCACCGCTGCTGCGTTTTGAAGTGGGCAGTAAACCGCTGACGCGAACCATTAGTCAGCCTGTTACGGCCAGCGTCAGCAGTGCGCCCGTGGCCCCGGTGGTGCGCATGGTTGCACCGTCGCGCCCCAGTTGGGACAACGCTGCACCGCCCCCTGAGCTGTCATACCGTTCCAACGTGAATCCCAAGCACACCTTCGATAACTTTGTTGAGGGTAAATCTAACCAATTGGCGCGCGCGGCTGCCCGCCAGGTGGCAGATAATCCTGGCGGTGCTTATAACCCCCTGTTCCTTTATGGTGGCACTGGCTTGGGTAAAACCCACCTGTTGCATGCGGTCGGTAACGGCATCATAGCGCGTAAGGCCAATGCCAAAGTGGTCTACATGCACTCGGAACGCTTTGTGCAAGACATGGTTAAGGCATTGCAGAACAACGCCATTGAAGAGTTCAAGCGTTACTACCGCTCGGTTGATGCGCTGCTGATCGATGACATTCAATTTTTTGCCAACAAAGAGCGTTCGCAGGAAGAGTTTTTCCACACTTTCAACGCCTTGCTCGAAGGCAATCAACAGATCATCCTGACCTCGGATCGTTATCCCAAAGAGATCAACGGCGTTGAAGATCGTCTGAAATCCCGCTTTGGCTGGGGCCTGACGGTGGCGATCGAACCGCCGGAGCTGGAAACCCGCGTGGCGATCCTGATGAAAAAGGCCGACGAGAACGATATCCGTCTGCCGGGCGAAGTGGCGTTCTTTATCGCCAAACGCCTGCGTTCCAACGTGCGTGAGCTCGAAGGGGCGCTGAACCGGGTGATTGCCAACGCAAACTTTACCGGCCGTGCTATTACCATTGATTTCGTGCGCGAAGCGCTGCGCGATCTGCTGGCATTGCAGGAAAAGCTGGTCACCATCGACAATATTCAGAAGACGGTGGCGGAGTACTATAAAATCAAAATCGCGGACTTGCTGTCTAAACGGCGTTCGCGCTCGGTTGCCCGCCCGCGCCAGATGGCGATGGCATTGGCAAAAGAGCTCACCAACCACAGCCTGCCAGAAATCGGCGATGCGTTTGGTGGCCGCGACCATACTACGGTGTTGCACGCCTGCCGCAAGATTGAGCAGTTGCGTGAGGAAAGTCACGACATCAAAGAAGATTTCTCCAATTTAATCAGAACATTGTCGTCATAGCGCATATGAAATTTATCGTTGAACGTGAGCATCTGCTAAAACCGCTGCAACAGGTGAGTAGCCCATTGGGTGGCCGCCCAACGCTGCCGATTCTGGGTAACCTGCTGTTGCAGGTGACGGAAGGTAACCTGTTGCTGACAGGAACCGATCTGGAGATGGAGATGGTGGCACGCGTTGCCCTGTCTCAGCCCCATGAAGCGGGCGCGACCACCGTCCCCGCGCGTAAATTTTTTGATATCTGCCGTGGCCTGCCGGAAGGCGCCGAGATTACCGTGCAACTGGAAGGCGAGCGTATGCTGGTGCGTTCTGGCCGCAGCCGTTTCTCGCTGTCTACCTTGCCGGCGATAGACTTCCCGAACCTGGATGATTGGCAGAGCGAAGTTGAATTCACCCTGCCGCAGGCGACGCTGAAGCGCCTGATCGAAGCCACCCAGTTTTCGATGGCGCATCAGGATGTGCGTTACTACCTGAACGGTATGCTGTTTGAAACTGAAGGGGAAGAACTGCGCACTGTGGCTACCGACGGCCACCGCCTGGCGGTGTGTTCGATGCCGATTGGCCAGCAGTTGCCAACGCATTCGGTGATCGTGCCGCGCAAAGGGGTGATGGAGCTGGTGCGCCTGCTGGACGGCGGCGATACGCTGCTGCGGGTGCAGATTGGCAGCAATAATATTCGTGCCCACGTGGGGGATTTTATTTTTACCTCCAAGCTGGTTGACGGTCGTTTCCCGGATTATCGCCGCGTATTGCCGAAGAACCCGGATAAAACGCTGGAAGCGGGCTGCGACCTGCTCAAGCAGGCGTTTGCCCGTGCGGCTATTTTGTCGAACGAGAAGTTCCGCGGCGTGCGTTTATACGTCAGCCAGAACCAGCTCAAGATCACCGCCAATAATCCAGAACAGGAAGAAGCGGAAGAGATCCTCGATGTCAGCTATGACGGCACCGAGATGGAGATCGGTTTCAACGTCAGTTACGTGCTGGATGTGCTGAATGCGCTCAAGTGTGAAGATGTGCGTCTGTTGCTGACCGACTCGGTCTCCAGCGTGCAGATCGAAGACGGTGCCAGTAAGGCGGCGGCTTACGTCGTCATGCCAATGCGGTTGTAGTTCTATAAAGAAGTACCGGTATCGGTAAAGAGATTGCATGGCACTGACGCGCTTACTGATTAAAGATTTCCGTAACATTGAAGCTGCCGATCTGGCTCCCGCGCCGGGATTTAACTTCCTGGTGGGGCCCAACGGTAGCGGTAAGACCAGCGTATTGGAAGCGGTGTATACGCTTGGCCACGGGCGGGCGTTTCGCAGCCTGCAGGCCGGGCGGGTGATCCGCCACGATCAGCCGGAGTTCGTATTACACGGCCGGATCATCGAAGGTACAGAACGTGAGTTATCGGTGGGATTAAGCAAGAGCCGTCAGGGTGACAGCAAAGTGCGTATTGATGGCAGCGATGGTCACAAAGTGGCTGAGCTTGCCCAGTTATTACCGATGCAGTTGATCACCCCTGAAGGTTTTACTCTGCTAAACGGCGGGCCGAAATATCGGCGCGCTTTCCTGGACTGGGGCTGTTTTCACAATGAACCCGGTTTTTTCACCGCCTGGAGCAACCTGAAAAGGTTACTGAAGCAGCGCAATGCCGCGCTGCGCCAGGTCAGCCGCTATGCGCAGATTCGCGCCTGGGACCAGGAACTGATCCCGTTGGCCGAACGCATCAGCGAGTGGCGGGCATCCTACAGCGACGCAATTGCCGCGGATATCACCGCGACCTGCGCGCAGTTTTTGCCCGAATTTGCCCTGAGTTTCTCTTTCCAGCGCGGCTGGGACAAAGAGAGCGACTACGGAGAGCTGCTGGAGCGCCAGTTTGAGCGCGACAGGGCGTTAACCTATACCGCGCTGGGGCCGCATAAGGCGGACTTCCGTATTCGTGCCGAAGGCACGCCGGTAGAGGATATGTTATCGCGCGGTCAGCTTAAGCTGCTGATGTGCGCATTGCGCTTGGCGCAGGGTGAGTTTCTCACCCGCCAGAGCGGGCGGCGTTGCCTGTATCTGATTGATGATTTTGCCTCCGAGCTGGACACCGGCCGTCGCCGGTTGCTGGCCGATCGCCTGAAAGCCACCCAGGCTCAGGTTTTTGTCAGCGCAGTCAGCGCTGAACAAGTAACCGACATGATGGGTGAAAAGGGCAAGATGTTCCGCGTGGAACAGGGTAAAATAGAGGTTCAACCACAGGACTAAAATGAGCGAGAAACGTTGATGTCGAATTCTTATGACTCCTCAAGTATCAAGGTATTAAAAGGGCTGGACGCCGTGCGTAAGCGCCCCGGCATGTATATCGGCGATACTGATGACGGCACCGGTCTGCACCATATGGTGTTCGAGGTTGTGGACAACGCTATCGACGAATCACTCGCTGGCCACTGTAGTGACATTCAGGTGACCATCCACGCCGATAACTCCGTCTCAGTACAGGATGATGGCCGTGGTATCCCAACCGGTATTCACGAAGAGGAAGGGGTGTCTGCGGCGCAGGTCATCATGACCGTGTTGCACGCTGGCGGTAAATTTGACGACAACTCCTATAAAGTTTCCGGCGGCCTGCATGGTGTGGGCGTATCGGTGGTTAACGCCTTGTCCGAGAAGCTAGAGCTGGTGATCCGCCGTGAAGGCAAGGTGCATGAGCAGACTTACTGCCACGGCGAGCCACAGGGCCCGCTAAAAGTGGTCGGTGACTCCGAGAAAACCGGTACCACCGTGCGTTTTTGGCCGAGCTACCAGACCTTTACCAATAACATCGAATTCGAATACGACATTCTGGCCAGGCGCCTGCGTGAGCTGTCGTTCCTGAACTCCGGCGTTTCTATTCGTCTGAAAGACAAGCGCGATGGCAAAGAAGACCACTTCCATTACGAAGGGGGTATCAGAGCCTTTGTCGAATACCTGAACAAGAACAAAACCCCGATCCACCCAACGGTGTTCTATTTCTCCACCGTGAAAGACGATATCGGTGTGGAAGTGGCGTTGCAGTGGAATGATGGTTTCCAGGAAAACATCTACTGCTTTACCAACAACATCCCGCAGCGTGATGGGGGGACTCACTTGGCCGGTTTCCGTGCCGCCATGACCCGTACCCTGAACAACTACATGGATAAAGAAGGCTACAGCAAAAAGTCCAAGATCAGCGCGACCGGTGATGATGCGCGTGAAGGGCTGATTGCCGTGGTCTCGGTGAAAGTGCCGGATCCGAAGTTCTCTTCACAGACCAAAGACAAACTGGTGTCTTCCGAAGTGAAAACGGCGGTTGAATCGCTGGTGAACGAGAAGCTGGTGGATTACCTGATGGAAAACCCATCAGATGCCAAAATCGTTGTCGGTAAGATCATTGATGCAGCCCGTGCTCGTGAAGCAGCGCGTAAAGCGCGTGAAATGACCCGCCGTAAAGGCGCGTTGGATCTGGCTGGCCTGCCGGGCAAACTGGCGGACTGCCAGGAGCGCGATCCGGCGCTGTCTGAACTGTACCTGGTGGAAGGGGACTCGGCGGGCGGCTCGGCAAAACAGGGGCGTAACCGTAAGAACCAGGCGATCTTGCCGTTGAAGGGTAAAATCCTCAACGTTGAGAAAGCCCGTTTCGACAAGATGCTATCTTCGCAGGAAGTGGCAACGCTGATCACCGCGCTGGGCTGCGGCATTGGCCGTGATGAATACAACCCGGATAAGCTGCGCTACCACAGCATCATCATCATGACCGATGCCGACGTCGATGGTTCGCACATCCGTACGCTGCTGTTGACCTTCTTCTATCGCCAGATGCCGGAAATCATCGAGCGTGGCCACGTGTTTATCGCTCAGCCACCGTTGTATAAGGTGAAAAAAGGCAAGCAAGAGCAGTACATCAAAGACGACGAAGCGATGGACCAGTACCAGATCGCCATTGCGCTCGACGGCGCGACGCTGCACACCAATGCGGTCGCCCCGGCTTTGGCAGGTGAACCATTGGAAAAACTGGTGGCTGAACACTACAGCGTGCAGAAACTGATCGGTCGTATGGAGCGCCGCTACCCGCGCGCGTTGCTGAACAACCTGATCTACCAGCCTACTCTGCAAGGTGGCGATCTGGGCGATCGCGCCAAAGTGCAGGCGTGGATTGCATCACTGGTGAAATTGCTGAACGATAATGAACAGCATGGCAGCAGCTACGACTTTGTGATTAATGAAAATCTCGAGCGTCAGATCTTTGAGCCAGTGCTGCGTATTCGTACCCACGGTGTGGATACCGACTATGATCTGGACTTCGATTTCATCCACGGCGGTGAATATCGCAAGCTCTGTGCGCTGGGTGAAAAACTGCGTGGCCTGCTTGAAGAAGATGCCTATATTGAGCGTGGCGAACGCCGTCAGCCGGTAGACAGCTTCGAACAGGCGCTGGAATGGCTGGTGAAAGAGTCACGTCGTGGTCTGTCGGTGCAGCGTTATAAAGGTTTGGGTGAAATGAACCCGGAACAGCTGTGGGAAACCACCATGGATCCCGAGCAGCGCCGTATGCTGCGTGTGACGGTGAAAGACGCTATCGCGGCTGACCAGTTGTTCACCACCCTGATGGGCGATGCGGTTGAACCACGTCGTGCCTTTATCGAAGAAAACGCCCTGAAAGCAGCGAATATCGATATCTAACGCGAAAATTTGCGATTAAAAATCCGCGCCGGGCAACTCGCGCGGATTTTTTTATGCCGTTTTTAGCCCTGATATGGCAAGCTGAAACGCGTTTTACCCTAAATAATTCGAGTTGCAGGAAGGCGGCGACGGAGCGAATCCCCAGGAGCATAGGCCACTATGTGACTGGGGGGAGTGAGGAAAGCCAACGCACATGCAACTTGAAGTATGACGGGTATAGCATGAGGAAAACTACTGGGAGAGGCTTTAATGGCTGTTGAACTGATTGCAATTGATATGGATGGTACGCTGCTCGATCCACAGCACCAGATTACGCCAGCGGTAAAGCAGGCGATTAGCGCCGCACGCAGCCAAGGGGTGCATGTGGTGTTAGCCACCGGGCGGCCCTATGTGGGTGTGCAAGACTATCTGCGTCAGTTAGATATTCAGGGCAGTGGTGATTTCTGTATTACCTATAACGGTGCCTTGGTGCTGCAAGCGGCGGATGGTGCCTGCATTTTGCAGGAAACGCTGGGTTTTGAGGATTATCTCTATTTTGAACAGATGGCGCGGGAGTTTGGCGTTCATTTCCAGGCGTTTGATTTCGATACCCTGTACACGCCGAACAGAGATATTGGCAAATACACCGTCCACGAGGCCGCCATGACCGGTATCCCGTTGAAATACCGCAGCGTTGAAGAGATGGATCGCACGATCCGCTTCCCAAAAGTGATGATGATTGATAAACCGGAATTACTTGATAAGGCCATTGCCCGTATTCCGGCAGCAGCGCACGAACGCTACACCATTATGAAAAGTGCGCCTTTTTATCTGGAGATCCTGCACAAGCAAGTGGATAAAGGCGCCGGGGTGAAAATGCTGGCCGATCATCTCGGCATCAAACAGCAAAACGTGATGGCGCTGGGCGATCAGGGCAACGATATTGCGATGATCGAATATGCCGGGGTTGGTGTGGCGATGGGCAATGCTATTCCTGAACTGAAAGAGATCGCCCAGTTTGTGACTACCAGCAATACCGAAGACGGCGTGGCGCGCGCGATCGAAAAGTTTGTGCTGGATGTTTAATCGCTAGCCAAAGCAACCTGCCGTTAGCTCCCTCTCCTGCTGGGAGAGGGCTGGGGTGATAGCCCCTGAACACAGCAATTATTGCTGATTCTCATCGCTAACGGCCTTCAGGTATTTCTCCAGCACGATATTTTTACCGCACAGCACCACGGCCACTTTTTTCCCCTGAAACTCTGGTGCCAGTTTGCAGGCCGCGGCCAAGGCCACACCGGCAGCGCCTTCAATGATCCAGCGATCGCTGGCGGCAATCATGCGCATCGCCTGCTTGATTTCCTGTTCGCTAACCAGCACTTTGCGGTCGATCACCTGCTGGCACAGCGGGAAAGTGATCGCGCCCGGCTCAACGCTGCCAGCGGTGCCGTCAGACAGCGTCTCCTGCTCTTCCACCGGGTGGATATGCCCGGCCTCCAGCGCGCTGTACATGCTGGTGGCATTTTCTGGCCAACAGGCAATAATCTGCGTTTTCGGCGACAATTGCTTCAGTACGCTACCAATACCGGCAATATAACCGCCACCGCCAACCGCAACGAACACCGCATCCAGATCGGGCTGTTGCTCTACCATTTCCATACCGCAGGTGCCTTGGCCAGCCACAACCTGAAGGTCGTTATAAGGGGAAATGTAGGTTTTATGCTGTTCGTGAGCGGCTTTTTCCCCGGCCAGTTCGGCATTCAACGCATCACCCGCGATCAGTTCCACCTGGCCCCCGAGGGCGCGAATGGTTTCCAGCTTGATGGCGGCGGCAGTTTCAGGGGCATATACGGTGACGTTAATGCCCATTAGTTTGCCTGCCAATGCGGTCGCTACGCCATGATTGCCGCTTGATGCAGCAATCACCCCTTGTGTTCGCTGTTGTTTGTTCAACAGGCGCAGTTTGTTACTGGCTCCACGGAATTTAAACGAGCCGGTATGCTGCAAGTGGTCGCATTTCAGATACAGTTCACAGCCCAGTTGTTGTGAAAGCAACACGCTGCGCTCCAAAGGCGTAATGCGAACCTGTGGGCGTAACAATTGGTGCGCCAAGACAATCTCATCAAATAAACTATTCATACCGATCCCTTTAAACTTTCAATACCTACCCATCATACTTCAAGTTGTCTGTGCGATGCCTGATAATGGGTTCATCTTGCTTGACCGAAATAGATAGCGAAAAAACAGGAGGCCACGCCATGAGCCATCGGGAACAACAACTGACGTTTGCTCCGCGCAATCATCAGTTAACCAACATTAACGTCTGGACGCCATGCAGCCAGTGGCTGGCTTACGATGTTCGCCCTAACGGCGCCTCCTTTACCGGATTGACCATTGAGCGCGTGAATGCGGTGAATGGTGAAGTTGAAGTGGTGTATCGGGCACAGCACGGGGCGCATGTGGGCGTGGTCACGGTCAGCCCAGATACACCGGCACGTTACGCGTTTATCCATGGGCCCGAACACCCGGACAGCCATTGGCATTACGATTTTCACCATCGTCGCGGCGTGATTGTCTGCGAGCCGGATCGCGAACTGGCGATCACCCTGGATGCGATGGATATTACCGCCCCTTACACGCCCGGAGCCTTGCGCGGCGGTACGCATGTGCATGTGTTCAGCCCGGATGGCAGCCGCCTGAGTTTCACCTATAACGATCACGTGATGCACGAACGCGATCCGGCGTTGGACCTGCGTAATGTCGGGGTCGCGGTGCCGTTGCATGGTGTGAATCCGCCCAAGCAGCATCCGCGTGAGTACGACGGCAGTCACTATTGCGTACTGGTCAGCTCAACCACGCCAACTCCGCTGCCGGGCAGCGATCAGATCAATCGTGCTTATGAAGAGGGTTGGGTTGGGCAACGGGGTTATCTCAAAGCCGATGGTAGCCGCCAGCGCTGGGCATTGGCGTTTATCGGCGATACGCTTTCTGCGCAGGGTGAAAAACTGCCAGAAATATTTGTCGTCGATCTGCCTGAAAACGATGCCGATTACGCCAAAGCCGGTAGTGCGCCGCTGCAAGGCACCGACAGCACATTGCCTGCGCCACCGCTCGGGGTGCAACAGCGGCGGCTGACGTTTACCGGCCAACGTCGCTATCCTGGGGTAGCGACGACGCCGCGCCACTGGCTGCGCAGTTCTCCAGAGGGTGATGCCATCGCCTTTCTGATGCAGGACGATCGCGGCGTTGTGCAATTGTGGACCATTTCGCCTAACGGTGGTCAGCCACATCAGGTGACGGAAGGTGTACACAGTATCCAGTCGGCGTTCAGTTGGCACCCGCAAGGGGGGGCGATTGCGTTGGTGTGCGATAACAGCCTGATGCTGTGTGACGTGAGCAGCGGCAAAATGCAGCGCTTGACGCCGCGCACTCCGCAACCGCCGCTGGGGGATGCCGTGGTGTTTTCGCCAGACGGTAAGCAGGTGGCGTTTATGCGCGAGGTTGAGGGATTCAGCCAGATTTTTACTGTGACAGTCTAAATGTGGGCCATACGGCCCACAATCAGTGAGAAGGGGCGTTCATACCCTGGCCAGGGTTTCCGCTGGTGGCCTGATTTTGCTCTTCATCCTGTTGGATGCGTGCCTTGGGTGATTTTGCTTTTTTATCGCTGTCTGAACGCAGGTAGTCGTAAGGTAATAACAGGGTATCCATGGCTGCCGATAAGGGCAGGTCGATCGCCAGCAGTGGGATCATCGCCCAACTGGTGTCATCTTTTTTCATCATATCCACGTTGGCGCGCGTGCCAGCATAGTATCCCTGATCGGCACCGGTGTGGCTCATCACGCTGGAGCAGCCGCTGGTGGTCAACAACATGCAACTGGTCGCTATCATTTTCAGAGGTTTCATTAATCCATCCAGAAGGGTACGGTTTCCCTTAAATTTGCTTTATTACTCGAAGCTGTAGCGTCGTTGGCTGCGCAAGCGTTCTGATTTGTACCCTAAATAATTCAAGTTGCAGGAAGGCGGCAAGTTCGTGAGTTCCTAGGAGCGTAGATACCTACGTGACTAGGGTGAGTGAACGCAGCCAACGCACATGCAACTTGAAGTATAACGTGTATATCAGCTTATCACTCGGCGGCAACCTATATTGTATGTGATAAACCGACCTCCGTCGTTTCTGATGGACAATTTTTTGATCATCGACGCTTGAAATGAAGAAATCAAACCCCATTTTCTTATCAGGCCAAATTAAGAACTTGCCGTAAGGGAGTTTGGGCCATAGCTAAAATTGAGTCTGTCCATGGTGGAGGGCTTATATTAATAACCTCGCTGAAGTGCCTTAGGAGGCTGTTTATGCGCAATTTCGATCTTTCTCCGCTATACCGTTCTGCAATTGGTTTCGATCGCCTGTTCAATGCTCTTGAGGCTAACCAAAGCCAGGGCAACGGTGGCTACCCACCTTATAATGTTGAATTAGTAGACGAAAATCACTATCGCATCGCGATCGCCGTTGCCGGATTTGCCGAGCATGAACTGGAGATCACCACGCACGATAATCTGCTGGTGGTCCGTGGTGCCCACAATAATGAGCCTGCGGAGAGAACCTATTTATATCAGGGCATCGCCGAGCGTAATTTTGAGCGAAAATTCCAGTTGGCCGAACATATCCAAATTAAAGGCGCCAAATTGGAAAACGGTTTGCTGTATATCGATATGCAACGCATCGTGCCGGAAACATTAAAACCGCGCCGGATCGAAATTAAATAATTTTTATACTTGCCTGCCGTTAGGGGGCTAATCAATATCATCTCGCTTCTTGGAAGGAGTTAATACTATGCGTAATTACGATTTATCCCCGCTTCTGCGTCAATGGATCGGTTTTGACAAACTTGCCAGCTCAATGGGTGGCCAGGAACCACAGGGGTTCCCGCCTTACAATATTGAGAAAAGCGACGACAACCACTATCGCATTTCTCTGGCACTGGCCGGGTTCAAGCAGAGCGAACTGGACATTGAAGTGGAAGGCCCGCGCCTCACCGTGCGTGGCAACCCGACACCGCCGGAAAAACAGGTGGAATATCTGCATCAGGGTTTGGTGTTTAAAGAGTTCACCCTGACCTTTACCCTGGCAGAACACCTGCAGGTTGCCGAAGCCAAATTTGAAAACGGCTTGCTGCACATCGATCTGGTGCGGCATGTACCGGAAGCCTTGCAGCCACAGCGTATCAGTATCGGCAGCACGCCGGGGTTAGAAGCTAAATAAGCGGCTGAAAAAAAAGAAAAACTCACGGGGGAAGTCCATTCGGGCTTCCCCCGTTGCATTCTGTGGCACAACCCACATTCCCCCCCTGCGCCTTATGTCAGAATCCCTATTAATTGTGTGTTTTTAACCGCATACCGATTGTTAAACTTGAGGTAAGGATGTGACGTATGAGTGATATTGCCCTGACCGTCAGCATGTTGGCGTTGGTGGCTATTCTCGGATTGTGGATCGGAAACTGGAAAGTGTACGGCGTCGGGCTGGGGATTGGTGGGGTGCTGTTCGGCGGTATTATCGTCGGACACTTTGCCCAGACTTATCAAGTCAGCCTTAACGGCGATATGCTGCACTTTATTCAGGAATTCGGCCTTATCCTGTTTGTTTACACCATCGGTATTCAGGTTGGCCCTGGTTTCTTCTCATCCCTGCGCGTATCCGGCTTGCGGCTGAATGGTTTTGCCATTTTGCTGGTGTTGGTGGGCGGGGTGGTGGCAGCGATTGTGCACAAGCTGTTTGCCGTGCCACTGCCGATCATTCTTGGCGTGTTCTCCGGTGCGGTCACCAACACTCCGGCGCTGGGGGCCGGGCAGCAAATCCTCACCGATCTGGGCTCCGATCCGGATTTGGTTAATCGCATGGGGATGGGGTATGCGATGGCCTATCCGTTCGGCATCTGCGGCATTCTGCTGGTGATGTGGCTGATCCGCCTGTTCTTTCGCATCAATATTGAGAAGGAAGCGCGGGAGTTCGAAAGTAGCCTGGGCAATAGCGAGCTGTTGCAGACTATGAACGTGGCGGTGCGCAACCCTAACCTGCATGGTATGGCGATCAAAAACGTACCGCTGCTCAACAGTGACGACATTATTTGCTCGCGCCTCAAACGCGGTGACTTGCTGATGGTGCCTGCCCCGCAGGAGAAGCTGGAGCTGGGGGATTACCTGCACCTGGTGGGCAAGCGTGAGCAGTTGGAGAATGCCCGGTTGGTGATTGGCGAGGAGGTGGATGTGTCACTCTCCACGCAGGGCACGGCGTTGCAGGTGGTGCGTGCGGTGGTCACTAACGAAAAGGTGCTGGGCAAAAAAATCCGCGATCTGAATCTGAAGCAGAAATACGACGTGGTGATTTCGCGCCTCAATCGTTCTGGGGTAGAACTGGTGGCAGGCAGTAATGTCACGCTGCAATTCGGTGATATTCTCAACCTGGTCGGGCGGCCAGAGGCGATCGAAGCCGTGGCGGCGATTGTCGGCAACGCCAAGCAGAAGTTGCAACAGGTACAGATGCTGCCGGTGTTTATCGGTATCGGCTTGGGGGTGCTGCTGGGCTCGATTCCGCTGTTTATTCCCGGTTTCCCAGCGGCCTTGCGCTTGGGGCTGGCCGGTGGCCCGCTGGTGGTGGCGTTAATCCTGGGGCGTATCGGCAGCATCGGCAAGCTGTACTGGTTTATGCCACCGAGTGCCAACCTGGCGTTACGTGAGCTGGGGATCGTGCTGTTCTTGGCTGTGGTTGGCCTGAAGTCGGGAGGTAACTTTGTCGATACGCTGCTGCATGGCGAAGGGATGGCATGGGTGGGCTATGGTGTGTTGATCACCGCGATTCCGCTGATCACCGTGGGGGTTTTGGCCCGGGTGGTGGGCAAGATGAACTACCTGACGCTCTCCGGCATGTTGGCCGGTTCGATGACCGATCCGCCAGCGCTGGCCTTTGCCAACGGCCTGCATCCTACCTGTGGTGCTGCGGCGCTGTCTTATGCCACGGTGTATCCGTTAGCGATGTTCCTGCGCATTATGTCTCCGCAACTGCTGGCGGTATTGTTCTGGACGATGTAGCTGTATTTGGGGCTCTGCAAGCAGAGCCCCTACTGATTTAACCCGCTTCCTGATGCGCCCGCTCGATCTCTTCTGCCAAAATCATCACGCCACGCTCAATTTGCTCCGGATCCGGCACATAGTTCATACGCATACATTGGTGGGTATGCGGCCACTCATGTTCCAGCCCTGGGAAGAAGTAGTGGCCCGGCACCATCAGCACACCGCGTTTTTTCAGGCGCTGATACAGCAATTCGGTGCTGATCGGCAGATCTTTGAACCATAGCCAGAGGAAAATCGCTCCTTCCGGTTTGTGGATCAGGCAACGTTCCGGCGGCAGATGACGGCGCAGAATGCCGATGGTTTGTTCAACCCGTTGCTTATAGAACGGGCGGATCACCTCATTGGATAAACGCAGCAGATCGCCGCGCTCGATCATCTCCGTTGCCAAGGCCGGGCCGATGCTGCCCGGCGACAGGCTGATAATGCCGTTCATATTGGTGAGCGCGGTGATGACTTTCTCATCGGCAATTACGATGCCGCAGCGTGAGCCCGGCAGGCCAAGTTTGGACAGGCTCATGCACAGAATGATATTCGGGTTCCACAGCGGCGTCGCTTCGCTGAAGATAATGCCGGGGAAGGGCACGCCGTAGGCGTTGTCGATCACCAGCGGGATGTCCCGTTGCTGCGCCAGCACATCGAGCTTCATCAGCTCTTCGTCGGTGATCACGTTGCCGGTCGGGTTGGTCGGGCGAGAAACACAGATCATACCGATATCATCGCCGATATTCAGATGCTCAAAATCGACGTGATACTTGAACTGGCCGTCAGGCAGCAGTTCGATATTGGGTTTGGCGGAGACAAACAGCCCTTCGTCCAGCCCGGAATCGGCGTAGCCGATATACTCCGGTGCCAGCGGGAACAGCACGCGGCGGCGGCTGCCGTCGGCATAGCGGCCAGCGAACAGGTTGAACAAGTAGAAAAACGCGCTTTGGCTGCCGTTAGTCAGTGCAATATTCTGTGGTTCGATCGGCCAACCCAACTCTTCCTGCAACAGTTTGGCCAGCGCTTTCAGCAGGGTGTTTTTACCCTGTGGGCCATCGTAGTTGCAGAGTGCCTCGGTCAGTTTGCCCTGATCGAGCATCTCTTGGCACAGCTGTTTGAAGTAGCTTTCCATCTCTGGGATATGCGCCGGGTTACCGCCACCGAGCATGATAGCGCCAGGAGTGCGCAGGCCGTCGTTCATATCGTCCATCAAGCGGGTGATGCCCGCGTAACGGGTAAACTTGTCGCCGAAAAGTGAAAAAGTCATATACCATTCATACTTGAAGCCGCAGGGGTGTTGGCTGCCCTCGCTCACCCGAATCACTTACTTTAGTAAGCTCATCGGGATTCGCTCTGTTGCCGCCTACCTGCAACTCCAAGTATTTTTGGTATAGGCGCAACAGTATTGTTATCAGCAGGTAAACCACCACCATAACGCCAGACAAATGCCGGTGCAATGCGGCGATATTTCCCCCGCTGGGGAGAGATATCGCCCAGCGGAGTTTTGCTAGCACAACCTGCTGAATTATTGTGACCGATCGCCAGCCCACACCACCATCACTTTATCGTCATCATGCTGGCGGCTGAACGCATAGTAACTTGGCGTTTGCTGCGACTGCTGGGTTCCCGCGCCGATCGCCGGGTGACGGGCGCGGAACTGGCCCAGCACCTGCCAGTGCGCCAGCAACGGCGCTTTGGCCCCTTTCAGCTCATCCCAGTTCATATCGGAACGCGTACCCTGCAACGGATCGGAGCCGGTGGGGCCGAATGGCCTGCCGCTTTCATCACCGTAATAAATCTGTACCGCACCCGGTGCCAGCAACAGCAGATCTGCCGCCCGTTGCTGCAACGGCAGTGAGCCTTTGGCATCGTTGGTGAAAAACAGGCGCGTATCGTGCGAGGAGATATAGCTCAGCACGTTAAAGCTTTGCAGCTTATCGGCCATCTGCTGATAGGTGGTGTCGATAGTAGAGAAACAGTTTAACGCCTGCGCGGCCTGATCTTGGAAATCGAAGTTGATCATCGCATCAAAGCCATTCTGGTAGTAATCACTCTTCATCACACCATGGCCCCAGGCTTCGCCGGTCATCCAGAATGGCGCATCGTCCAGCGCCTGCTTGGGATTAGCCGCCTTCCACTCTGCCAGCGCCGTGGCGGCGCGCTGTTTCAGCAACGCCAGCGTCGGTTTTTCGACGTGCTTGGCGGTGTCAACGCGGAAACCATCAATGCCGTAATCACGCACCCACTGGCTGAGCCAAATGGTCAGATAGTCGCGGGTGGTGGCTCCGGGGATTTCGCGTGCGGCGGTGTCCGGTTTATGGCGGTAAAACAGCGGCAGGCCGCTGGCACCGGGTGCTTCGGTTTTGATATCCGGCAGGAACGCCAGCGACATGGTCAGATCGTTAAAGCCCGGTGAGTCGTAGTCACCAATATCGGTGCGGATCCAGTTTTTGCCCCACCATTGGCTCCAGCCTTCTTTATCACTGAAATTAATGTAGTCGTTGAAACTGTGCCAATTCTGGCCTGGCCCCGGTTGCCAATCGCCCCAATTCTTGCCCAAGGTTTTTTCGAGCTCGTTGCCTTTCAGATACAGCGAACCGAACTGAAACTGCTGCATATCGGTCAGCGTGGCGTAGCCGACGTGATTGACCACCACGTCAAACAGAATACGGATACCGCGTTGGTGTGCCTGCTCTACCAGGTTACGCAGATCCTGCTCGGTACCCATATTGGCATCGAGCTTGGTCCAATCCTGATGGTAGTAGCCGTGATAGGCATAATGCGGAAAATCGCCTTTGGTGCCGCCGCCAACCCAACCGTGGATTTGCTCCAGCGGTGAACTGATCCACAGCGCATTGACGCCAAGCTGTTGCAGATAGTCCAGCTTTTGCGTCAACCCGGCAAGATCGCCACCGTGGAAGGTGCCGATCTCCTGCATACCGTCGCTGCGGCGGCCATAGCTGTGATCGTTAGCCGGGTTGCCGTTTTCAAAGCGATCGGTCAGCACAAAATAGACTGTGGCGTTGTGCCAGTTGAAGGTTGCCTGCCGCTGTGTGGCGGCAGATTCCAGCAGCAATATGCCGCCGCTGTTGGCCGCCGGTTGCAGGGTGACCTTGCCCAAAGTGACTTTCGCGGTTTGGCCGGAGTAGAAATCGCGTACCCTTTCACCTTCGGCGAAGGTGCCGTTAACGGCGATGGTGACCGGTTTGCCGTCCCAGCGTTGGCAGGTGTGAGCCACGGCAGCCACGCTGTTTTCCGGTTCGGTTTTCAGGCTGAGCTGCAAGGTCGGGGTGCCGCTGCGTGTGTCGATATGCACCTGATATTCGCCACTGCGGAATAGTCGCCAATTGGCCGGTGCATGATCACCGCAAGGTTGCAGCGACAGGGGCTGATTGAGTTTTATCGCTTCCGCTGGTTGCCAGCACTGTTTGTTCTGGTAAAGCTGCAACGGCAGTTGCCCTTTTGGCAACGTAGCCTGGCTGATAAACAGCCCGCTGGAGGATTCGTTAAAGGCCGGGAAGCTTTGCAGCGTCCAGGTGGCTAAGGCTGCGGGTGACAGCAGCATCAACAGAGGAAATGTCAGGCGTTTCATGGCTCTCCTTACTCATGGTAGGAAGCGTTTTTATCCTAGGGTAGTGCCCAGTTTGCTGAACGATGGAAAAATCGCCTCATCCCCTGGCAGGAATTTGGGGGCGGAGGGCGCAGGGGGAGAGGTTTGACTATGTTCTGTTGTTTTTTTAATCTATATTACAATGTATACATTGTAGTGTGAGGTAAACCTATGAGCGTGATGTCTGTTCGACTCTCCGACGATCTCTCCCAGCAGCTTGAAGCATTGGCCGAAGCGACCGGTAGAACCAAATCCTTCCTGGCAGCGCAAGCGATTCGGGATTTTTTAAACCGTGAAGCTTGGCAGATTGCTGAAATTCAACAGGCAATTATTGAGGCGGACGAGGGGGATTTTGCTTCGGAACATGAAATGGCCGCCCGTTTTAAGCAGATGGGAGTGATTGATCCAGATGGAAATTAAATGGCTAAGGAAAGCCGCCATCAATTTTGATGATGAATATGACTGGCTTTACCAAGAGAACCCGCAAGCTGCGGCCGAATTTGCCAGAGAAGTTTTTCGCTTAGTGAACTTACTGGTTACCAATCCGGCGTTAGGCCGGGCGGGCAGAGTGATGGGGACGCGGGAAATTGTGATGCAAACCTTCCCTTATCTGATCCCCTACAGAATTAAAAACGATGAAATACATATTCTCAGGGTATTCCATACGCGCAGGCGCCCGTTGGAAAAGTATTAATCCCGTCGTTATTTCAGTCTTGCGTCAAACAGATGCGGTATCGCCTGAGCGCTGGCAAGGTAGGTGGCGAAATCAGCGTGTTGCGGGTTAATCAACAGGTTGTTTTCCATTGGCACCACCGCCGAAGGAACCAGTAAACCCACAGAGGTAGCTGAGTCCAGCCATTCAGAACCAATATCCATGGTTTCTTGCGGCGCGGTTAATTGTTGCCAGTTGGCAGGCAATGCGCTGGGTTCTAAGGTAATAATCTCCGCATCAGACACTTCAATGCTCAGCAAGGTGTAATGCTGCAACAGCGCCGCGTCATCGAAATGCACCAGGCATTCGAGCATCGCCAAGGAAACCGAGGTTGCCAAATAGATCATGGCTTTGCCTTTGTGGTTCCAGCGGCCGCCGTATTGCTGGGCACCGTAGCCTGACCATGCGGTATCCAGGAACTTGGTTTTTACGATGCGATAACCGATCACGAGAAAACGCCGTGCTCAAGTCTGCCGATAAGATCGAGCACCTCAACCGCCCCGCTTTCGGTGTTAAGCAGGCTTTCTGGCGTTTCATTCGCCAGGCCACGCACGGGCTTGCGCATCCAGCTTACGGCTTTTTCACGATCGCCTTCGAACAGCGTGACGGCAGCATCAGCTACGCGGATTAAACGTGCGATCTTCTCGCTCTCATCCGGGCTTAATATCCCGGTGCCTGCTTTTCTGCGGCTCAGCGTTTTGGCATTGATGCCGGTGATGCGCAGGATATCCGCTTTAGGAAAACCCGCCCAACTGTGGATGGTTTCAATCACCGAGACCGGTAGCCCCTGGCGCAAGCGCAGGATTAACTCTGGCCCCCTGCTGGCAGGGAAACCGGCAGAGCGCCACAGTTCGTTACTGGTTGGCCTTTTTGATGGGCTGAATGTGCGCATAACACCTCCTAACTTCTCATTTGTCTTACCCCAGTATAGACATTTGTCCCATGCTGCACAATCAGCCAATCTGAGCGTACCTACAATGCCGTTTTCAGCACCTGCGGATTGACGCAGTTTTCTTGCACCGTGCCGGTCAGCGCGGCAATCAGATTATCCACGGCGCAGGCGGCCATACCGTAACGGGTTTCATGAGTAGCAGAACCGATATGCGGCAGGGCTACCACGTTCGGCAGCTTCAGCAGCGGCGAATTCACCGCTAACGGTTCCTGCTCGAACACATCCAGCCCGGCGGCGTGGAGGGTGCCATTTTGCAGGGCTTCGATCAGCGCCGCTTCATCAACTACCGGGCCACGGCCCGCGTTAATCAGGATGCCGCTGTTTTTCATCTTCGCTAATTGTTCGCGGCCGATGATATGGAAGGTTTCGTCGGTCAGCGGCAGAACAATACAGACAAAGTCAGATTCGGCCAGCAGCGTGTCGAGATCGCAGCGGCGGGCGTTAAAGCGTTGCTCCGCTTCCTGATGAACGCGGCGGGCGTTATACAGCACCGGCATGCCGAAGCCGAAGTGTGCACGCTGTGCCAGCGCCAGGCCGATGCGGCCCATGCCGAGAATGCCAATGGTTTTATGGTGCACGTCCACGCCATACCAATCAGAATCGATGCTTTCCTGCCATTCACCGGCCTTCACCCGTTCGGCCACTTCTACCATGCGGCGCGCGGTAGCTAACATCAAACCCATCAGGGTATCGGCGACGGTTTCGGTCAGCACGGTTGGAGTGTGCATCAGCACCACGTTACGCGCGTTGAGCGCATTGACGTCAAAGTTATCGTAACCTACGGCAATGGTTGACGCCGCCCGCAGCCTAGGGGCCTGCTGCAGGAAAGCGTCGTCAATCTTGCCGCCGGAACCGATGATCCCTTCGGCCTGTTGCAGCGCCTGTTTCAAGGCGGGGTTCTCTGGGTTCAGGTCATCGAAGGCATGAACGGTAAAATGTTGTTCCAGCCGTTTATGCAGATCGGAGGGAATGTTTTTGTACAACACAATGGAAGGCTTCATCACAAACTCCAGCAGGCTAACGATTTGTTTAAAATAACATAAAGCGCTGAGCGGAGAAGGACGGGGTTGTGCTGCAAAATCGCGGTATGAGGTGCTGAAATCAGCGGGGCTCTCGCCCCGCGCGGAATTATTACAATGGGCTGAGCGTGATCTCAACGCGGCGGTTTTGCGCCTTGCCTTCGGTGGTGCTGTTGGAGGCAATCGGTTGATCCGGGCCAACGCCGCTAGAACGGATGCGGTTGGCGGCAACACCCTGGGTGATCAAGGCGCTAGCAACGCCGTCGGCACGTTGCTGTGACAAAGTCATGTTGAGCGCACGAGCACCGGTGCTGTCGGTATGGCCCACCACGTTAACCGCCGTTTTTTCATACTCTTTCAGCACCATGGCAACGCCTACCAAGGTGTTGGCTCCCGCCGGTTTCAGCGTGCTGCTGTTGGTATCGAAGGTGACGTTATTCGGCATGTTCAACATGATATTATCGCCCTGGCGGGTAACGCTGACGCCGGTACCTTGCATTTTTTCGCGCAGTTTGGCTTCCTGCACATCCATGTAATAACCGGCTCCGCCACCCAGAGCCGCTCCGGCGGCGGCACCGATCAGGGCTCCTTTGCCGCGATCTTTTTTCGATGAAGAAAGCACACCGATACCGGCCCCCAGAACAGCACCAACCCCAGCGCCAATGCCCGCTTTACCGGCCTGTGATTCCCCGGTATAGGGGTTGGTGGTACAAGCGGATAGCGTCATTACAACGGCGACGGCTCCGGCAATCATCGCAATGCGTTTTTTCATGGTTTTCCCTTAAATGGCATCAATATCTGTATTGGCTGATCCAAGATGGACGCGCTAAAGAGCAAAAATGCCTACAGACATTGCGGGGCAAATTACCCGGCAATCTGTGGGAGGGAAACCAGAAAAAGCTGAATTATCAGCGGTAATGAGATCTTTAACATAAGGCTTCCCTTCTCAAAGGGCTGAGAGGGGAAGTACCTCAGGAATAAGGCTGGTCGGCTGCGCTCCAGTTCATAATCAGCGTAAAGGCTTGGGTTTCTTGATTGAACAGACGTTTCATCTCACGAAAACCCTGCTTGCGGTAAAATGCGCAGGCACGCCGATTCCACTCGTACACTTCCAGGCTCAGCCAGCTGTGGCGCTGCTGCACGTAGTTCATCAATGCCTGGCCGATCCCTTTGCCGTGAAAGTTCTGCTTAACAAACAGCGCACCGATGAAACGCTCATTCAACACGCTGATAAAACCGACGATCTCCCCGCTATGCAAGTAAACCCAGTTTTCGGCGCGGGGTAGATAGCTTTCACGTACCAGTTGAGCGCTCTGCTGCCAATATTCTGCCGCAATAAACGGATGCGCCTGGGTCGTACTTGCCAACCACAGCGCCATCAATGTTTCGATATCCGCCAGGTGGGCAATGCGGATTACGCCCTGCGTTGCTTTGGGTGGCTGAAACAGCCGGTCAGGTGATCGTTCACCAAGCCACTGGCCTGCATAAAGGCATAGCAGATGGTGGAACCAATAAATTTGAAGCCGCGCTTTTTCAGCGCCTTGGACATGGCGTCTGAACGTTCGGTTTTTGCCGGAATATCACTCAGTGTTTGCCAATGATTCAGCAGAGGTTCGCCGTCGACAAAGCTCCAGATAAAGGTAACGAAGTCCTCACCGGCTGCTTCCATCGCTAGATACATCTTGGCATTGGTAATAATGGCTTCGATTTTACCACGATGGCGAATGATACCGCTGTCCTGCAGCAGGGTTTCCACATCCTGCTCGGTCATGGCGGCAACGCGTTGTGGATCGAAATTGTGGAAGGCACGGCGGTAGTTTTCGCGCTTTTTCAGGACGGTGATCCAGGAAAGCCCCGCCTGTTGGCCTTCCAGGCAGAGCATTTCAAACAGTTCCCGCGCATCGGTGGTGGGTATACCCCATTCCTTGTCGTGATACTCAAGATACAACGGATCGGTTGTCACCCAACCACAACGCTCGATGGTCATGCTACTGCTCCTTATGCTGTGTTTATTTACAGTTAATCATCGCCTGAAGTGGTCTGGCTGGCAAGCATTTGATTATTTTCTCGTCACATAACTTGACGTAGTGTGAAAGCCCGCAATATTTACTGCATGGCCGCGAGAGAGTGGTCAACGATAAAAATGTAGTTTTGTTCATTTTCTCTGGCTCTGAGGAGCTCATTCATGCTTCTAAAAACGATTTGCATGCCGCGCCCGGCGGTGCTTGCAGTGGCTTTGGCGTTTTGTCTCAGCGCTCCGGTGCAGGCTTACGATCAGCTCTACGTGTTTGGTGACAGTTTGAGTGACACCGGTAACAACGGCCGGTTTACCTATGACAACCGTCAACATCTGCTGTATGACGAAGCGCTGGCGCAGCGGATTGGTGCTGCGCTGGTGGCCTCCGACGATGGCGGCTATAACTATGCCGCGGGTGGTGGAGTGGCGGTGCCTGCGCTCAACCCGGTAGACAATACGCAGGATCAGGTACAGCGTTACCTTGCACGAGTTAACGGCAAAGCGGATGGCGACGGGCTTTATATCCACTGGATTGGCGGCAATGATTTAGCAGCGGCAGCCATGAACCCGGCAACGGCACCGGAAGTGGCCTACATCAGCGCCGCAGCGGCAGCGATGCAGGTGCACTCGTTGCTCAATGCCGGTGCCGGAACGGTGATTGTGCCGACGGTGCCAAATATCGGTTCTACGCCGCAGCTGATGGAGCTGATTATCCAGCAGGCGCTCTCTCCGGTGCAGGGTGCTGCCGTACAGGCGGCCTACGCTACGCTCAATGCGCTGGCCACACCGGATAACGCTGCGCGCCAGCAGGCGATCCATCAGGCGTTGAGCGCCGCTGCGGCACAGGGCAGCGCCGACCCGCAGGTACAACAATTTATTGCCGCGCAACTGATAGCTGCCTTTGATGAACTGAGCGCGCAGGCTGGGCAACTCACCGATTTTTATAATCAGAGTGAAGATCGCTTGCTGGCACAACGTGGCGGCAATATCGTGCGTGTTGATGTCAATCAACTGTTCAGTGAGGCGATCGCCAACCCAGGGCAGTTCGGTTTCACCAATACCGCCGGGATGGCCTGCCCGGCTGGGTTATCATCGGCGGTCTGTAACGCGTCCACGCCTGGTTTTGATGCCAGCCAGTCTTATCTGTTTGCCGATCATTTCCACCCTAGTCCGCAGGCACACCAACTGATTGCTGACTATATCCAGGCGGTGCTTGACGGCCCGGCGCAGGTCGTGGCGCTCAACCAGGCGACAGCGGCTATGGCGCGTGACAGCCGATCTACCCTCGACGGCCGTTTTCAGCAGTTGCGATCCGGTAGCAATCCACAAGGTTCCTTTGGGGTATTCGGGGGTTATGCAGGTCAACGCTATGATTACTCGGCTAATCAGGTGGCGGGTGATGGTGATGCTACCACGCATAACCTGACGGTGGGGGTGGACTATCAGTTGACGGATGACTGGCTGATCGGTGCTCTGCTGGCCGGTTCCAATGACGATCAGCAACCCTCCAGCCGTTATGAATATAAAGCGCGTGGTTTATTGTTCTCTGCTTTTAGCAGCTTGTCGCTGTTTGAACAGGGCTGGGTGAACGCAGACGTGCATTACATGACGATGAATTACGACGATATTCGCCGCAGTATGCAATTGGGCTCACTCACGCGCACGGAAACCGGTTCAACCTCGGGTAAACAGTGGGGCGCGCGCGTAACCGGCGGCTATGATTTCCCGCTGACCTCCTCTTTAACTACCGGGCCGATGGCGCAGTTTGCCTGGGATTACAGCAATGTTTCTGGTTACAGTGAGGACAGCAACGACAGCACCGCGATGCGTTTCAACGATCAAACTTATCGTTCACAGATTGCGGCTCTGGGGTGGCGGTTGGACGCGCAACTGGGCGTGGTCAACCCTTATGCTGAGGTGAGCTACCAGCATCAGTTTGGTGATGATGTTTATCGTGCCGGTGGTGGGCTGAAATCCACCCAGACCTCCTTTACCCGTGACAGTGCCAGCCAGGATAAAGACTGGGTCAATATGACACTGGGGGCGAATATGCCGCTGACCGATCGGGTAGCAGCTTTTACCTCGGTTTCACAAACCGGTGGCCTGAGCAGCGGTGAGCAATTTATGTATAACGTTGGGATAAGCGCGCGCTTCTGATAACAACAAAAACAGGGCCTTGCAGGTAAGGCCCTGTTTGCCGTCACGGTTAGGATAAAAATCCTTGGGCGCTAACAAGAAAAAGTACAGGTACTGACTATACTTTTGTATAGTCATTATGTACTCTTAAATGCATAACAAGCCTGATCGTTATTGGCTAGAATGAAGCACTGACAAAACCCTATTTTCAGAATCAGATATTTGCTCAACACCAGGGAAACTTTGTTTATTTTGTGAACTGTATATTGATATATACGGTGTTTTTTCGTCGATTTTTCTTTGTGGTTCTCGATTTACTCTTACCTTGCCATCCTCTCAGGCTCTTTCAACGGCTTTCTGCAGGTTTTAGTACGTAGATGTACGGATAGCGAAACTCAGGTTCTATGTTACAATTTTATCTTTATCAGGATGATAAGGAGGTGGCCAGTGTCTGATTTATTTTTCAATAATGAGTTTATTAACGCCACCATAAAAAACTATTTAGAACGCAACTTGGTGGAATATAAAAATATCAAGTTCGTCTATGGCATAATGAATAAAAGGAACCCGGCTGATCTGGCGATTATTTCCAACAAAACAGAATGGTTTGATATTTACAAAGAAAATAACTACCAGTTTATCGATCCGGTGGTTATCACTGCCACACAGCGGGTAACGCCGTTCCCGTGGGATGAGAACCTCATGATAGGTTCCGGGCTGAAGCTTTCAAGAATTTTTGATATGGCCAAGAATTACGATGTTATCAATGGATATACCTTTGTTCTGCACGATTATAACCATAATCTTGCGGTGCTCTCTATTCTGATCGATAAACAGTGCGGAATTAATATAGAAGAAATAGAAAGTAATAAACATAAAATTCAGATGCTATTGCTAACAGCACATGAAAAGCTCACTGCGTTTTATCAGGAACTGAACGGTAAGTCCTATTTTGATAAAATGAATAACCAAGAAATTTTCTCAAAGCGTGAAAATGAGATTATTTATTGGGCCAGCGTGGGGAAGCCCTATCAGGAAATCGCCACCCTCTTGGGGATAAAACTCACTACGGTAAAATATCATATCGGTAATGCGGTAAAAAAATTAGGCGTCACCAACGCCAAGCATGCCATCAGGCTGGGTATGGAGTTGCAGTTGATCAGGCCGGTTCTCCCCGAGATGGAATAATAGGGGCACTCAGCAGGGCAGCGGGTAAGCAAAAGTGCTGGTTGCTGTCCTAAAGTGGCCTATTTAGCGGTTATTCTCCCGATGATTCACACTTGTTGCGGGATTCTGGCTGTATATCTTACGGTCAACGGGTATACTGACAAACTCCATTAAATCCACTTGTATCGCGTGCGAATTCAACATGCAAAAGTTTGATACCAAGACCTTTCAGGGCCTGATCCTGACACTGCAGGACTATTGGGCGCGTCAAGGCTGCACCATCGTTCAACCACTGGACATGGAAGTCGGCGCGGGAACCTCTCATCCGATGACGTGCCTGCGCGCACTGGGGCCGGAGCCGATGGCTACCGCCTACGTGCAGCCATCACGCCGCCCGACCGACGGCCGTTACGGGGAAAACCCGAACCGCCTGCAACACTATTATCAATTCCAGGTGGCGATTAAGCCATCGCCGGAAAACATTCAGGAACTGTACCTGGGCTCGCTGAGAGAGCTGGGTCTGGATCCGACCATTCACGATATCCGCTTCGTAGAAGATAACTGGGAAAACCCGACGCTCGGCGCCTGGGGCCTGGGCTGGGAAGTGTGGCTGAACGGCATGGAAGTGACGCAGTTCACCTACTTCCAGCAGGTTGGCGGCCTGGAGTGTAAACCGGTTACCGGCGAGATCACCTACGGCCTGGAACGCTTGGCGATGTACATCCAGAGCGTGGACAGCGTTTACGATCTGGTGTGGAGCAACGGCCCGTTGGGCATCACCACCTACGGCGATGTGTTCCACCAGAACGAAGTGGAGCAGTCTACCTATAACTTCGAATACGCCGATGTCGATTTCCTGTTCAGCTGCTTCGAGCAGTACGAGAAGGAAGCGCAAACGCTGCTGGCACTGGAAAAACCGCTGCCGCTGCCGGCTTACGAACGTATCCTGAAGGCTGCCCACACCTTCAACCTGCTGGATGCACGCAAGGCGATCTCGGTGACCGAGCGCCAGCGCTATATTCTGCGTATCCGCACGCTGACCAAAGCCGTTGCCGAGGCCTACTACGCTTCCCGCGAAGCGCTGGGCTTCCCAATGTGTCATAAGAAATAATAGAGGCAGCCATGACTCAACAGACTTTCCTGGTGGAAATCGGCACGGAAGAGCTGCCGCCGAAGGCTCTTCGCTCACTGGCAGAAGCTTTTGCCGCGAATTTTACCGCCGAGCTGGATAACGCCGGTCTTGAACACGGTGCCGTAAGCTGGTTTGCCGCACCGCGCCGCCTGGCGCTGAAAGTAGCCAACCTGAGCGCCGCACAGGCCGATCGTGAAGTGGAAAAACGCGGTCCGGCGATTGCCCAGGCATTCGATGCCAGCGGCCAACCGAGCAAAGCGGCCGAAGGCTGGGCGCGCGGTTGTGGTATCACCGTCGATCAGGCTGAACGCCTGGTGACCGACAAAGGCGAATGGTTGCTGTATCGCGCCCATGTGCCTGGCCAGTCTGCGCAGCAACTGCTGGCAGGCATGGTGAGCACCGCGCTGGCCAAATTGCCGATCCCGAAACTGATGCGCTGGGGCGATAAAGAGACCCAGTTCGTGCGCCCGGTGCACACCGTCACCCTGCTGCTGGGGGCGGAGCTGATCCCTGGCACCGTGCTGGGTATTGATTCTGCGCGTACGATTCGCGGCCACCGCTTTATGGGTGAACCGGAATTCACCATCGACAACGCTGACCAATACCCGCAGATCCTGCAAGAGCGCGGTAAAGTGATTGCCGATTACGCAACCCGCAAAGCGCTGATCAAGCGTGATGCCGAGCTGGCAGCGCAGAAGATCGGCGGCAAAGCCGATCTGAGCGAAAGCCTGCTGGAAGAAGTGGCCTCGCTGGTGGAATGGCCGGTGGTGCTGACCGCCAAGTTCGAAGAAAAATTCCTGGCGGTACCGGCAGAAGCGCTGGTGTACACCATGAAGGGCGACCAGAAGTATTTCCCGGTGTACGACGCTGCGGGCAAACTGCTGCCGAACTTTATCTTCGTGGCTAACATCGAATCGAAAGATCCGCAGCAAATCATCTCCGGTAACGAGAAGGTGGTGCGTCCGCGCTTGGCCGATGCCGAGTTCTTCTTCAATACCGATCGCAAAAAACGCCTGGAAGACCACTTGCCGCGTTTGGAAACCGTGCTGTTCCAACAGCAGTTGGGTACTTTGCGCGACAAAACCGACCGCATTCAGGCGCTGGCGGGTTCGATCGCCGGGCAGATTGGTGCGGACGTCAACCATGCCACGCGCGCCGGGCTGCTGTCGAAGTGCGATCTGATGACCAACATGGTGTTCGAATTCACCGACACCCAGGGCGTGATGGGCATGCACTACGCACGTCACGACGGTGAAGCAGAAGACGTCGCCGTTGCGCTGAACGAGCAGTATCAGCCGCGCTTTGCCGGTGACGAACTGCCGCAGTCGCTGGTGGCCTGTTCGCTGGCGATCGCCGACAAGATGGACACCCTGGCCGGTATCTTCGGCATCGGGCAACATCCTAAGGGCGATAAAGACCCGTTTGCTCTGCGCCGCGCCGCGCTGGGCGTACTGCGTATCATCGTCGAGAAAAACCTGCCGCTGGATCTGCAAACCCTGACCGAAGAGGCCGTGCGCCTGTACGGCAGCAAGCTGACCAACGCCAAGGTGGTGGACGAGGTTGTCGACTTTATGCTGGGCCGTTTCCGCGCCTGGTATCAGGAAGAAGGCCACGCGGTAGACACCATTCAGGCCGTATTGGCACGTCGCCCAACCAGACCGGCTGATTTTGACGCGCGCGTGAAGGCGGTGACGCACTTCCGTACGCTGGAAGAAGCGGCGGCATTGGCGGCAGCCAATAAGCGTGTCTCCAATATTCTGGCGAAATCCAACGATACCCTGTTGGAGCAGGTGCGTGCTTCGGTGCTGAAAGAACCGGCTGAACTCAAGCTGGCGACTCACCTGGTGGTGTTGCGCGATAAACTGCAACCGGACTTCGCCGCAGGCCGTTATCAGGAAGCCTTGGTAGAACTGGCTGCACTGCGTGAAACCGTTGATGCCTTCTTTGATGGCGTGATGGTGATGGCAGAAGATGAAGCGGTGCGTGTGAATCGCCTGACGCTGCTGAGCAAGCTGCGCGAGCTGTTCCTGCAGGTGGCGGATATTTCGGTATTGCAGTAATAACCGGCTGTTGGCAGTAGCGTCCTTGCTAACACCGTTCGCTTAAAAATATCTTAAATGAACGGTGTTAGTCTCAAGGCAGCTTTCTCGGTTATATCAACCATTCGGGCCGGTTGACTAAGATATCTGTAACACACCTGACTTAACTCTCTATATTTATAGAGGGTTAAGTCATTACAAAGTAATCTGGGGATGTACCACACCGCAAGCTTTGGCATATCTAACCAGCGTATCTAAACTGGCTTTCACGATATTAGCTTCCATACGTGAAACCGTTGGCGGTGTGACACCCATTCGTTCAGCCACCTGTGCGCGCGTTAACCCTGCATGGCTACGCCATTCAGCCAGCATGGCTTGTAAGCGTTCTTTCCGCTCTTCGGCTTCATAAGCCGCTTGTACTTCAGGATCTGACATCAAATCAGCCCTCACAGTCTCCCAGGTAACACCTTTAACTTTCTTCATTGAGCATCTCCTCAAGCCGTTCAAAAGCGAGCGTTATCTCTCCTGAAGGGGTTTTCTGCGTTTTTTTGATGAACACTCTAAGCAGGTAGATATTTTTCCCCTTCTGATAAACATACAGCCCTCTAGCGATATCTGTTCCCATCGTTCTGAGTTCAAACAAACCGTCCCTGAGGGGTTTGCTATCAGGTTCCCGCAATGCCGTCGCATTTATTTTTAGCTTATCAATCAGACGGATCATTTTGGCTCTGATAATAGGGGGGAGTCCGCTGATTTCATCTGGCACATCATCGTGCAATATTACGTTGAACACGGTATTTCCCTCCGCTATGTAATATTAGCATAAAAGTTAAATTGCATTATAAGCTAATTTTCTGCGTGTTTGCCAAACTGCTTTTTATGTCATAAAACAGAGCAGACCATGCACCCTAATGCAGCATCAGTGCCCCCGTTTGGTGCGCAGAACATCACCGTGCCCCAAGAACACATCCTCCCGCTTCTGCCGCGCGTAAATATAATTATCATTTAATTCAATGCATTAAATAGAAAATCGCCTTATTTGAGATGAACCAATAAAAATTGGTTCTTTTCTTGCTTATCTATTAATAACGCCTGTTGTGCGTTTAATGGCCTTGTGGTAGCTTTGTTGTTAATTAATTGTAAAATAATTATATCAATACTCTCTTATTTGATTGAAATATAGGCGAACCAATAATGGATGAGATGGCTGGCCGTACCGCAAACTCCAGTTCCGCATTGGAAAAACTTCGTCAACTGCTCCAGCAAGATGACATTCAACCCGATCTGGCCCTGCCCACCGAGCGTGAGCTGGCGGAGCGTTTTGCCGTGGGTCGGCGTGAAATTCGCCGGGCGCTGAACGTGCTGGAAGAAGAAGGGCGGATCTGGCGCAAACAGGGCAAGGGGACGTTTGTTGGCCCGGCCGCGCCGGTGCAGCCGCTGCAATTGCAGGATTTGCCGCAGCAGTCGAACCTGCTGGAGGTGATGGAAGCGCGTATCCAACTGGAACCAGGCTTGGCGCGTTTAGCGGCGCTGCGTGCCAGCAAAGAGCAGATCGCCCTGATGCAGCGCCTGCTGGAACGGATGCATCGCATCACGTTGAACGATAGCGATCAGCATGAGCTGTGGGACAGCGCTTTCCATCGCGCCATTGCCGAGGCCGCAGGTAACCGCCTGATGCTCAGCCTGTTTGACGCCATTGATGCCGTGCGCCGTGAACCCGCCTGGCAGCACCTGCGCGTGCAGGCCCGCACGCCAGCGCGGTTGGAAAATTATGACCATCACCACGTTCGCCTGATTCAGCACATTGCGGCACGCCAACCGGTGGAAGCCGCGCAGGCGATGCGTGAACACCTGCTGGCGCTGCAACAGGCGCTGCTTGAAGCGATCAATCTGGGTGACGAGGAGCTGCCATGACCCTTTCTTCTGCCAGCCCTGCGGTGCTGCGCCTGCACGATCTCAACGTCCAGTTCAGCGGTTCGCCGGTCACGGTGCTGGATAACATTTCACTCACCGTCCACGCGGGGGAAACGCTGGCATTGGTGGGCGAGTCCGGCTGTGGCAAGAGTATTACCTCGTTGGCGCTGATGGGATTATTGCCCAGCAGTGCTCAGGTCAACGGCGGTGAGATGTATTTCAATCATCACGATCTGCGTCAGTTAAGCGCTCGCGACTATGCCGATCTGCGCGGCAACCAGATGGCGATGATTTTTCAGGAGCCGATGACCTCGCTTAATCCGGCGTTTACGCTTGGCGATCAGCTCAGCGAAGCGGTGATGCGCCATCGCAACTGTAGCCGCCGCGAGGCGATGGATCTGGCGCTGGAGATTTTGGAAAAGGTGCAGATCCCGGCAGCGGAAATGCGGCTGAAGGCTTATCCGCACCAGCTTTCCGGCGGGATGCGTCAGCGGGTGATGATCGCGATGGCGTTGATCAATCACCCGCAGTTGCTGATTGCCGATGAACCGACCACCGCGCTCGACGTCACCATTCAGGCGCAAATCCTGGTGCTGCTCAACCAGCTTAAACAGGAAACCGGCACTGCGGTGCTGATGATCACCCACGATTTGGGTGTGGTGGCCGAAGTAGCGCAGCGGGTGGCGGTGATGTACGCCGGGCAGGTGGTGGAAAGCGGCGAGGTAGCAGAGGTGTTTAACGATCCTCAACACCCTTACACCATCGGTTTGATGGGGTCGATTCCCAGCCTCGGTGCCCGCAGTGCCAAACTGGCAACCATTCCTGGCAACGTGCCGCTACCGGAGCAGATGCCCGCTGGCTGCCGTTTTGCTACTCGTTGCCCGTTTGCAGAGGCGCGTTGCCACCAGCAAAAACCCCCACTGCAAGTGCTGAATCCGCAGCATCAGGTCGCCTGTTTCCGCGCACCGCTGGAACACTCCGTGGCTCAGGGAGTATTGATATGAAGACACCCATCCTTGCCTGTACCGATTTAAGCAAAACCTTTAGCGGCCCCACGTCGCTGTTTAAGCGCAACAAACAGGTGACCGCCGTTGATCGCGTCTCGCTGCAAGTGATGCCCGGTGAAACCTTGGCGATCGTCGGTGAGTCCGGTTCGGGTAAATCGACACTCGGCCGTCTGCTGCTGCGCCTGCTGGCGGCCAGCCACGGGCAGGTGTTTTATCAGGGGGAAGAGATTACCCACGCCAGCGGCACTCGGCTGAATCAACTGCGCCGCGAGCTACAGATTATTTTTCAGGATCCGTTTGCCTCGTTGAACCCGCGCATGACGGTAGAAAACATCGTGGGCGAACCGATCTGGCTGCATGAACAGCTGTCGAGCCGCGATCGTCAGGAAAAAGTGCATCAACTGCTGCGCACCGTCGGCCTGCCTGCCGCTTGGGCACAGCGCTATCCGCACGAGTTTTCCGGTGGCCAGCGTCAGCGCATCGGCATTGCCCGCGCGCTGGCCAGTGGTCCCAAGCTACTGCTGGGTGATGAGCCGGTATCTGCGCTGGATGTGTCAGTGCAGGCGCAGGTGGTCAATCTGCTGGAGAACCTGAAATCACAGTTTGGCCTGACCATGGTGATCGTGGCGCACGGCTTGGCGGTGATCCGCCATATGAGCGATCGCGTGGCGGTGATGTATTTGGGGCAGATCGTCGAATTGGCCAGCGTCGATGAGATTTTCGATGCGCCGTTGCACCCTTATACCCAGGCGCTGATCGCCTGCGCGCCGCAGCTAAAACCCGGCGTTGAGCGTGAGATACCGATGCTGCTGGGCGATCTGCCGAATCCGGCCGCACCACCCAGCGGCTGCCGCTTTCATACCCGTTGCCCGCACGTTCGCGACGAATGCCGTCAACATGAGCCGATTAATCAGGTTTTAGCCGGTGGCCGTCAGGTGGCCTGCCATCGTTGGCAAGAGATTAATCGCGATCGCAGCGTGATTGAAATTGCCCCACCGTCATCCGCCTTTTTACGCCGCCGCGCGCTGTTTGAGCAGGCAGTTAATCAAAAATCATCAACCCCTCTGGAGAAGTGAAGCGATGAAAGGACGTCATATTGTATTGAGTGCGCTCGGTGGCCTGCTGCTGACAGGAGCCAGCGTTCAGGCACAGGCAGAAAGCACGATACGTATTGGCTTGGGGGCCGATCCAGACATGTTGGATCCGCATCTGGCGCGTACCTATTACGGCCGTTTTGTATTTGCAGCGATGTGCGATCGGCTGGTGGATATTGATGAAAACCTGAAGATTGTGCCGGGGTTGGCCACCGATTGGGCGTGGAGCGATGAGGGTAAAACCCTCACTATGAATCTGCGCCAAGGGGTCACTTTCCATGACGGTGAACCATTCGACGCTCAAGCGGTGAAATTCAATATTGAGCGGGCATTAACCCTGCCGGGATCGCTGCGCAAAAGCGAAATCTCTTCCATCGAGTCTGTCGAGGTTGCCGGGCCTTATCAGGTGGTGTTGCACCTGAAAACCGCCGACGCGGCGCTGCTCAGCCAATTTACCGATCGTGCCGGAGCGATGTTGGCACCGAAAGCCGCTGCCAAAGCGGATTTCACTGCCCACCCGGTGTGTTCCGGCCCTTACCAGTTTGACAGCCGCGTGCAGCAGGATCGCATCGTGCTCAAGCGCTTCGAAAACTACTGGAATAAGTCTGCCTACCACTTCGATAAGGTGGTGTTCCTGCCAATCCCCGACGCCTCGGTACGTTTGGCCAACCTGCGCTCTGGCGATCTCGATCTGACGGAAGGCATTGCCGCCAGCGATGTGAAAACCGTAGAGGCCAATCCGAAACTGAGTCTAGCCAAGGTGACCGGCCTGGGTTATCAGGGCATTACGTTTAACATCGCCAACGGTAAAGTCGACCCTAACAACCTGTTCGCCAAAGATGCGCGGGTGCGTGAGGCTTTCTCTCTGGCGATCGATCGCGATGCGCTCAATCAGGTGGCGTTTGAAGGGTTGTTTACCCCGGCTAATCAGGGGATTTCCACCGTCAGCCCTTATCACGTCAACATGCCGATTGCTCCACGTGATGTCGAGAAAGCCAAAGCGTTGCTGGCTGCCGCAGGGGTGAAGACGCCGCTCGACGTGACGCTGCTGGTAACCAATAGCCCAGCTTCACAGCAGGTGGGTCAGGTGCTCCAGGCGATGGTTGGCGAAGCCGGTTTTAATCTCAACCTGCAAATGAATGAATTCGCCACCTTGCTCGATCGTCAACAGCGCGGTGAATATCAGCTCAGCCTGTCAGGGTGGTCAGGGCGGCCGGATCCTGATGGCAGCATTTTCTCGTTTGTTCACAGCAAGGGCACGCTTAACGACGGCGGCTACAGCAACCCGCAGGTCGACGAGTGGCTGACGCAGGCGCGCCAGACCAACGATCCGGCGGCGCGTCAGGCGCTGTATGACAAGGTGGTGAAGCAGTTGAACATCGATATGCCGATTGCCTACCTCTATTTTGAGCCGCGCATTTTTGGCCTCAATAAGAAACTGGAAGGCTTTAAGGCCTGGCCAGATGGTCTGGTGCGTCTTGCCGGTGTGAAAATGGCGCCCTGAGGGCATGCGGAGAAGCACTGATGGTTGAATTGATCTGCAAGCGCCTGCTGCTGGCCATCCCCACGCTGCTGCTGGTGAGCATTATGGTGTTCTCACTGCAAAAGCTGCTGCCCGGTGACCCGGTGTTGGCGATGGCGGGTGAAGAGCGCGATCCGGAGGTGATTGCGCAACTGCGCGAGGAATATCACCTCAACGATCCGATCCCGGCGCAGTATTTTTACTGGGTAAGCAACGCGCTGCGCGGTGATTTAGGGGTTTCGCTGCGTACCAAAGAGCCGGTCACGCAGCTGATTATCAGCAAACTGCCGGTGACGCTGGAGCTGTCGCTGTTGGCGATGATAGTGGCGTTGCTGGTGGGGATCAGCATGGGGATTATTGCGGCGGTGCGTAAGGGCAGTTGGGTCGATCATACCACCAACTTTGTGGCGCTTTCGGGGATTTCGGTGCCGCATTTCTGGCTGGGGATCTTACTGATTCTGCTGTTCTCGGTGCATTTACAGTGGTTTCCCGCCTCGGGCTATGTGCCGCTCAGTGAGAGCATTCCGCAGAATCTCAAAACGCTGCTGCTGCCCGCGCTGGTGCTGGGCACCGGCCTGGCAGCCACGCTGATGCGCCATACCCGCGCTTCGATGATTACCGTATTGAAGGCCGACTATATCCGCACCGCGCGGGCTAAAGGGCTGTTACCGCTACGGGTGATCCTCAAGCACGCCTTTCGCAACGCGCTGGTACCGATCATCACCCTGACTACGCTGCTGTTTGGCGAACTGCTGGGGGGCGCGGTGCTGACCGAGCAGGTGTTCACGCTGCCCGGTTTCGGCAAGATGATTGTCGATTCGGTGTTTAACCGTGATTACGCGGTGGTGCAAGGCGTGGTGCTGGTAGTGGCGATCGGTTTCCTGCTGCTTAACCTGCTGGCGGATGTGCTCTACGTGCTGATTAACCCGAAAATGCGAGGCTGACCATGAGTGAAGTTTTGGTTTCCGATACGGCGGCGGTTGCACCGCTGCGCGCGCCGGGTAATCGGGTATTGAAGAAGTTTCTCGCCAATAAAAGCGCAATGATTGGGGCGGCGATCGTGCTGCTGTTTGTCGTAGTGGCGCTGTTGGCCCCTTGGTTGGCGCCGTTCGATCCGGTGAAAGCCAACTTTCTGGCGGTGCGTAAGCCGCCGTCGGAGCTTTACTGGCTTGGCACCGACGAACTGGGGCGAGATATCTTCTCTCGTCTGATTTGGGGGGCGCGTACTTCGCTGTTGGCGGGCTGTATTTCGGTGATGATCGCCATCGCGATCGGCGTGCCGCTGGGCCTGATCGCCGGTTACTGGCAGGGAATTTGGGACGGCGTGATTTCACGCGTTATCGAAGCGCTGCTGGCTTGCCCGTTCCTGATCCTGGCGATTGCGCTGGGTGCCTTTCTTGGCCCCAGCCTCGGCAACGCCATGATTGCTATTGGCCTGTCGGCGATGCCGATTTTCGCCCGCCTGACGCGGGGTCAAGTGCTGGCGGTGCGCCATGAGGAGTATATCGACGGCGCACGGGCCATCGGCCTGCCGGACCGCTGGATCGTGCTGCGCTATGTGTTGCCCAACGTGATGTCACCGATTCTGGTGCAGGCCACGCTGGCAATCGCTGCGGCGATTATTACCGAAGCCAGCCTGTCGTTTCTCGGGCTGGGCCAGCAGCCGCCCAATCCTTCGTGGGGGGCGATGCTGAATACGGCGAAAGGTTATCTGGAACAGGCACCCTGGATGTCGATTTTCCCAGGGATCGCCATTTTTCTCACCGTGCAGGGCTTCAATTTGCTGGGTGACGGGCTGCGAGACGCGCTCGATCCGCGTAACGACTGACAAAAAGGAAGAGTGATGAGTGGAGAATGGGATTTTAGCCAGGGTTATCCATCCTGGCGCGTGCCGATGATGGGAGCGAATGCGGTAGCGACTTCGCAGCCGCTGGCGGCACAGGCCGGGTTGCGTATGTTGCAGCAGGGCGGCAATGCGGTGGATGCGGCGATCGCCACTGCCATCGCCTTAACCGTGGTGGAACCTACCGGTTGCGGTATCGGCAGCGATGCGTTTGCCATCGTCTGGGACGGCAAAAAGCTGCACGGGTTAAATGCGTCTGGCCGCGCGCCTGCGGCCTGGTCACCGGAAACCTTTGCTGGGCTGCAAGCCATGCCGGAACTGGGCTGGGATGCGGTAACGGTGCCGGGTGCGGTTTCTGCCTGGGTGGCGTTGGCGGAACGCTTCGCGACTCTGCCGCTTACCACGCTGGCACAGCCTGCTATTGATTATGCGCGCAACGGTTTCCCGGTTTCCCCATTGATCGGCGCGCTGTGGCAGCGGGGCTATAGCAAGCTGCGCGATCAGCCGGGTTTTAGCGCTTGCTTCGCGCCAAACGGCCAGCCGCCGCGCGCCGGTGAGCTGTTCCGTAACCCGGATCAGGCTAATTCGCTGGAAAAAATTGCCGCTACCCGGGGCGAAGCTTTTTACCGTGGTGAACTGGCAGAGAGGATGGTGGCTTTTGCCCGTGAGCATAACGCGGCGCTGAGCATGGACGATTTGAGAAATCATCGGGCTGATTGGGTTGAGCTGATATCGCGTCCGTTTGCCGGCGGCTCGGTGCATGAGTTGCCGCCTAACGGCCAAGGGATCGCCACGCTGATTGCGTTGGGCATTCTTGAACAGTGGGATATTGGCCGCTATCAGCCGGATTCCGTGGCATGGCTGCATTTGTCGATCGAGGCCATGAAGCTGGCGCTGGCGGATTTGGATCGCTATGTGGCTGATGCGGAACACATGGAGTTCCCGGCTGAACGCCTGCTGAGTGACAGCTACCTGAAAACGCGTGCGGCGCTGATCGATCCGCAAAAAGCCGGTGACTTCACCTTCGGCGCGCCGACGCAGAGCGGCACGGTATACCTCTCTACCGCCGATGCTAGCGGCATGATGGTATCGTTTATTCAGTCCAACTATATGGGCTTTGGTTCAGGCGTAGTGGTGCCGGGCACCGGCATCAGCCTGCAAAATCGTGGCGCTGGTTTTTCCTTGGATAAGCAGCATCCGAACGTGGTGGCCGGTAATAAGCGGCCGTTCCATACCATCATCCCTGCGTTTGCTTTGGATGGTCATGGGCAGCCGCTGATGTCGTTCGGCGTGATGGGCGGGCCGATGCAGGCGCAGGGGCATTTGCAGATGGCGTTGCGTATTATGCTGCATAAGCAGAACCCACAGGCGGCGATCGATGCACCGCGCTGGCGGATCGTCGCCGGGCGTGAGGTGATCGTCGAGCCTTCGATGGATCGTAATACGCTGGCGGCGCTGCGGGCCATGGGCCATAACGTGGTGCTGGAAGATCCGCTGCAAACCTACAGCTTCGGCGGGGCGCAGGCGATTATCCGCGATCCGCAGGGGTTCTATATTGCGGCCACCGAAAGCCGCAAAGACGGGCAGGCGCTGGTGTTTTAGTGGTTATCTGGGCCGGAGAGATCCGGCCCTGTTTCTCTGGCATTGTTACCTTCATACCTACATCCCTCCCAGCAAAATGAAACACAATGTAGCCAGAAAGGCGAATCGCGTATCGCATCGCATCCAGTTGATCTATTCTTGTAGGCCCAAAGAATCTGTAGGTAGATACGATGGGGAGAGGCGCATGGAGAGCAGTAAAGGGTATGGAGCCTGATAAAAGAGACGTTTAAATAGGAGTTATGTCACATGGCGGTAGGGATCCAGAGCAGAGGTTTCGCGCGTTGGTTGGCACCGGTGTTGGCATTGTTGGTGGTTATGCAATTGACCGCCTGCGGCGATAAAGAGCCAGAACAACGCAAGGCATTCGTTGATTACTTACAGAATACGGTTATGCGTAGCGGCGTGAGCATTCCGACGCTGAGCGAAGATCAGAAACAGAAATTCGGCAACTATGCCGGTGATTACGCGATTTTGGTCGGTTTCTCCCAGCAGTTGTCGAAGTCGGTTGATGCCAGCCTGACTCCGGTGCTGGATCAGATTAACCAGATCCACACCGCGCAGGATTACATGATCAAGCGCGATAACCTGAAGCAGTCGGTGGGCGCGTTAAACCTGTTAGGGCAGCAGATCCAGTCGGCGAAAACGCAGGCAGACACCGCGCGTGCAACCTTGAAACAGCCGGACGATCTGAAAGCGGTTTACAATCAGGCGTATGACAAAATTGTCACCGCACCGGCCAATGCCTTGATGCCAGCCATTCCAACCACGGCCAGCTTTGTGCAGGAGCTGGTACAGGTCGGAGATTTCCTCCAGGCGCAGGGCAATCAGGTCAGTTTCAACAATGGCGGCGTACAGTTCCGCACCCAGCAGCAGGCGACGCAGTACAACACCATGATGGCGAGCCTGGTGGCCAAGCAGCCGGATTTTCTGAACGCACAAAAAGCCGTGCAAGCGGTAATGCAATAGGGCGAAAACGCCGCTGCGCATTGAACGATGTGGGTGGGCCAACGTGTTGGTCTACCCACATAACGCCCATTTTTTCTCATGACTTGCCGCACTTCCCCTCAGCACTTCTGTACTACACTTCAACTAGGTGCAATACCGCCGAATCATCACTTCTTTTAATGTAGTTTTCTTTCATTCGCTCCACGGTTAATTGCTGGCGGAGTGCGTGCCCACAGGGAAGATGCGCTTTCTGGTCATAACCCGGTTAGCGGATGTAAAATAAATTGTGATTAATGTCACAATTTAAAAACAAATACCAGAAGTTAAATTGTGATTTGTGTCACGTTTTTGCTGTGTTTCATGCGATTAACGTCCTGTTGTGCTTTTTTTACACTGGATAAATGTGATTTACATCACGATAAATGCCTGATCATGGGGGTGTTATGTGTGATATGAGTCACAGTTTTGTTGAGAGGTTCGCGCAGTAAAAAGAGCGTGGTAGAGTCCGTTTCGCATACAGCATCAACAGGGCTGGAACGTTACAACAATTATCGCGCGCTCTTATTGTCAGCGCGTAACAATAGGGGTGTGTTTTATGTTTTCACCAGATATCAAGGTTAAAGTTCAAAACTTTGGCCGCTTCCTGAGTAATATGGTGATGCCCAACATTGGCGCATTCATCGCCTGGGGTATCATCACCGCGCTATTCATTCCTACCGGTTGGTTGCCTAACGAAACGTTAGCCAAGCTGGTTGGCCCAATGATCACCTATCTGCTGCCACTGCTGATCGGTTACACCGGCGGTAAACTGGTGGGCGGCGAGCGTGGTGGTGTGGTGGGTGCTATCACCACCATGGGCGTGATCGTCGGGGCCGATATGCCGATGTTCCTCGGCGCCATGATTGTTGGCCCGTTGGGTGGCTGGGCAATCAAACATTTTGACCGCTGGGTAGACGGTAAGATCAAAAGCGGCTTTGAGATGCTGGTGAACAACTTCTCCGCCGGTATCATCGGTATGCTGTTGGCGATCCTCGCTTTCCTTGCCATTGGCCCATTGGTCGAAGCGCTGTCCAAGATTCTGGCGGCTGGCGTGCATATCATGGTGGTCAACAACCTGCTGCCATTGACCTCGATCTTCGTTGAACCGGCGAAAATCCTGTTCCTGAACAACGCCATCAACCACGGTATCTTCTCGCCGCTGGGTATCCAGCAGGCTACCGAAGCCGGTAAGTCAATCTTCTTCCTGATTGAAGCCAACCCAGGCCCGGGTATGGGCGTGCTGATGGCTTATATGTTCTTTGGCCGTGGCAGTGCCAAGCAGTCTGCGGGCGGTGCGGCAATCATCCACTTCCTGGGCGGTATCCATGAGATTTACTTCCCATACGTGCTGATGAATCCACGCCTGATTCTGGCGGTTATTCTGGGCGGTATGACCGGTGTGTTCACCCTGACCGTGCTGAACGGCGGCCTGGTTTCCCCTGCTTCTCCAGGTTCTATCCTGGCAGTGCTGGCCATGACGCCAAAAGGTGCCTACTTCGCTAACCTGGCGGCGATCTTCGCAGCCTTCCTGGTTTCCTTCCTGGTTTCTGGCTTCCTGCTGAAAACCTCGAAAGTGAAAGAAGAAGATGACCTGGAAGAAGCGACCCGTCGCATTCAGGACATGAAAGCACAGTCCAAAGGCGGCAAAGCAGCGAATGCAGCGGCAGACGGCGATCTGAACACCGTGCGTAAAATCATCGTAGCCTGTGACGCCGGTATGGGTTCCAGCGCCATGGGTGCCGGTGTGCTGCGCAAGAAAGTGGCAGACGCCGGGCTGAAACATATCTCTGTGACTAACTGCGCGATCAACAACCTGCCGGAAGATGTGGATCTGGTGATTACCCACCGCGATCTGACCGAACGTGCGATGCGTCATGCGCCGCAGGCCCAGCACATTTCGCTGACCAACTTCCTCGACAGCCAGTTGTACAACGATCTGACCGCGCGTCTGGTGGCGGCCAACAAAACCGGCGAAACCGAGCAGAAAGTGATCGCCACGTTGGACGACAGCTTTGAAGCCGGTGAGCAGAACCTGTTCAAACTGACCGAAAGCAACGTGTTCCTCAATCTGCATGCCACCGACAAAGAGCAGGCAATACGCTTTGCGGGTGAGCAGCTGGTGAAAGGCGGCTACGTTGAGCCTGAGTATGTTCCGGCAATGCTGGAGCGTGAGAAGTTGACTTCCACCTATCTGGGCGAGTCGATTGCCGTGCCGCATGGCACCATTGAAGCCAAAGACCGCGTGCTGCGCACCGGCGTGGTGTTCTGCCAGTATCCGCACGGCGTGCGTTTCGGTGACGAAGAAGACGAAGTGGCGCGCTTGGTGATTGGTATCGCTGCACGCAACAACGAGCATATCCATGTGATCACCAGCCTGACCAATGCGTTGGATGACGACACCGTGATCGAGCGGTTGGCGAATACCACCAGCGTGCAGGAAGTGTTGGATCTGCTTGGCGGCAAGAAAGCCTGATAAAACAGAATCATTTTAAAGGGTGCAGCTTGCTGCACCCTTCTACATTAATAAAGGTAGGACTATGAAAGCATTACACTTCGGAGCCGGGAATATCGGCCGTGGTTTTATCGGCAAGCTGCTTGCCGATGCACATGCCGAACTGACTTTTGCTGATGTTAACCAGACGGTGCTGGATGAGCTGAACAAGCGCAAAAGCTACCAGGTGCATGTGGTGGGTGAGCAGGCGCGCGTTGAGAACGTGAACAACGTCAGCGCCGTTAACAGCGGCAGCGAAGAGGTTGTGGCGTTAATCGCCACCGCGGATATCGTCACCACCGCCGTTGGCCCGCAGATCCTGGCAAGAATCGCCGGGACAATCGCCAAAGGGCTGGTTAAACGCCATCAGCAGGGCAATACCCAGCCGCTGAACATCATCGCCTGTGAGAACATGGTACGTGGCACCAGCCAACTGAAGCAGCACGTATTCGACGCACTGCCGCAGGATGAGCAGGCCTGGGTTGAGCAGCATATCGGCTTTGTTGACTCCGCCGTTGACCGCATCGTGCCGCCAGCAGAGGCAGGCAGCAACGATCCGCTGGAAGTGACGGTTGAAACCTTCAGCGAATGGATTGTCGATCAAACCCAGTTTAAGGGCCAACCACCAGCGATTGCCGGTATGGAACTGACCGATAATCTGATGGCGTTCGTTGAGCGCAAGCTGTTTACCCTGAACACCGGCCATGCGATCACCGCCTATCTTGGCCAGCAGGCAAATCTGCTGACCATCCGCGATGCGATCCTCGATCCGGCGATTCGCCAGACCGTGAAAGGCGCGATGGAAGAGAGCGGTGCGGTGCTGATCAAGCGTTACGGTTTTGAGGCCGACAAGCACGCGGCGTACATCAACAAAATCCTGTCGCGTTTTGAAAACCCCTATCTGCACGATGACGTAGAGCGCGTTGGCCGCCAGCCGCTGCGTAAGCTGAGCGCGGGCGATCGCCTGATCAAGCCGCTGCTGGGTATGCTGGAATATGGCCTGCCGCATGCCAATCTGATCCAGGGTATTGCCGCCGCCATGAGTTATCGCAGTGAGCAGGATCCGCAGGCCAAAGAGCTGGTGGAACTGCTGGCAACGCTGGGGCCACAAGCCGCGCTGGTGCAAATCTCCGGTTTACCGACTGACAGCGCCGTGGTGAGCGAAGCGGTCGCTGCTTATAACGCCATGCAGCAGCGCTAAGCAGGTTGGGCATGTAACCCCCTCTCCCTGTGGGAGAGGGCCGGGGTGAGGGGATTGAGTGCGGTGATCTCTCCCTCACTCTAATCCACTCTCCAAAGGAGAGGGAACGGGTTAGCCTTGCATGAGAGTGATGCTCGACCTCTGTACTTACTCCGTGTACGCTGCGCAGTCCGTTCGCCAACGGATCGCGTCAATAAAGCCTAGTGGCAACGATTGATGAACAATAGAGTGTTAAAGTACTCTCCCCACGCCATTCGAAAAGCGATGATGGAACAAGCACAGGCATTTGAAAATAAAGTGTTGGAAAAGCTGAACGCAGGCAAGACGGTGCGCAGTTTTCTGATTGCAGCGGTCGAGCTGCTGGCAGAAGCGCTTAACGTCTTGGTGGTTCAGGTATTTCGTAAAGACGACTACGCGGTGAAATATGCCGTAGAACCGCTATTGTCTGGCGAAGGGCCGCTGGGCGAACTTTCGGTCCGCCTCAAGCTGATGTATGGCTTGGGTGTGATTTCACGCTATGAATATGAAGATGCCGAACTGCTGATGGCGATGCGTGAAGAACTGAATCACGATGGTTCGGAATACCGCTTTATCGATGACGAAATCCTTGGCCCTTTCAGCGAATTTCACTGCGTCAGCACCTTGCCGCCGGTGCCGACCTTTCTGCAACCCGGCGAAGCGGATGAATCGCTGATTGCCATGCAGCATCAGCGTTACCAGCAGATGGTGCGTTCCACCATGGTGCTGTCGATGACCGAACTGCTGGCCGGTATTGGAGCCAAACAACCCTCCCGCCTTTCCCCGCTGGGTGCGCAAAAGCCTTAAGCAAACGCCATACGCCATTCATCAAACAGCAGCCACAATGCCGTTGTGGCCATTAATCCCGCCATCACCGCGTTAAACACTCTCAGCTTCCAGGTAACGCGCAGCGCGTGGCGCAGCCGATCGCCCATCAATGCCCACACCAGCACGCAGGGAATATTCACTGCGCTGAAGCTGGCAATGATCAGCAGCGTCTGGCCGAGGCTGGCTCCCTCACGTGGGGCGAACAGGATCGCCACATTAATCACCATCAGCCAGGCTTTCGGGTTGACCGCTTGGAACAATGCACCGCCGATAAAGCGCATTGGCTGCGTCTGCTGTGTGGCATCCGGTGACGCGGCTTTGAACAGTTTCCACGATAGCCACAGCAGATAGGTACAACCTAACGCGGCCAATGGGAAGCGGATGGCACTAGCCCAGTTGATGATCACGGCCAGAAGCGTGGTGGTCAGCGCAAGCTGAACCGCACAACCGGCACTGATACCGAACACCATCGGTAAGGTACGGCGGATGCCAAAGTTGACGCCGGACGATGCCAGCAACAGGTTGTTGGGGCCGGGGGTAATCGACATCACGGTAACGTAACTGACAAAGGCTGAATCCAGCATAAAAAAGCTCCTAAAGGGTATAGATGCGGGTTGGCTATCAGCATAAGGGCCGAGGGTGAATGGTGACAGAACCAGAAATACAGTATTGTTATGGTTACAGTTTCACTATTTTTAAACTGTACCCATTACCTGGAGCCAAACTGTGACCCTGCTCGATGAGATCCCAGACATTCGTTACCGACAACTGGCCGATACGCTAGCGGCGGCGATTCGCCGTGGCACCCTGTTACCCGGCAGCCGCCTGCCTTCGGTACGGCGCTGCGCGCAGATCCATAGCGTCAGTATCAATACCGTGGTGGCGGCTTATCGCCAGTTGGAAGACCGTGGGTTGATCGAAGCGCGGCCGCAGTCCGGCTTCTATGTGCGCGCTACGTTACCGGCGTTGAAAACCGCATCGGCCCCCAGTAACCGCATAGAAAAACCGGCGGATGATGTGCTGGCGTTGATCGATACGGTGTTCGCCGCCCAGCAGAATCCGGCATTTACCAATCTGTCGCTGGCCTGCCCGCAAACCAGCGATTTTTATCCCGGTAGTAAGCTGGGGCGCATGCTCTCTTCACAGCTGCGCCGCCAGCCAAACCTGATCGGGCAATACGCGTTGCCACCGGGTAGCCTGCGGTTGCGCCAGCAGATCGCCCGGCGTTCAATGACCCTGGGCATGTTGCTGGAGCCAGGGGACCTCACCCTGACGCACGGCTGCATGGAGGCGCTACAGCTGGCGCTGCGCGCCACCACCAAGCCGGGTGACTGCGTTGGCTTGGAATCCCCAACCTATTTTTACCTGCTGCCGCTGCTCGCCAGCCTGGGGCTGAAGGCGTTGGAGATCCCCACCGATTCGCAGCACGGTTTGTCGTTGGATGCGTTGGAATTGCTGTTGCAAGAAAAGCGGCTCAATGCGGTGATCGCCATGCCGACGGTGCAAAACCCGCTCGGGTGCATCATGCCGCTGGCGGCGAAAAAACGCCTGGCGCGCTTGATGAACGATCATCAGGTACCACTGATCGAAGATGGTCTGTATGCCGAACTGCAATTCGGCAGTGCGCTCAGCCCGGCGGTGAAATCGTTCGATCGCGATGGCTGGGTGTTGTTCTGCTCCAGCTTTACCAAAACGCTGGCGCCGGATTTTCGCATTGGTTGGGTGGCCGGTGGGCGCTTCAGCGAAGCGTTGCACAAGCTGAAAGCGGTCTCGTCTATGTCAGAGTCACTGCTGTTGTCGGAAACCTTGGCGATGTTCCTGGAAGCCGGCGGTTACGATCATCATTTGCGCAACCTGCGTAAACGTTATGCCGCACAGGTAGAAGAAGCCAGGGCGCTGATCGCCCGTCATTTCCCGCGCGGCACGCGGGCAACGCAGCCAGCGGGAGGGTTTGTGTTCTGGGTTGAGTTCCCGCTGGCGGTAGATTCGGTAGCGCTGTTCCATCAGTTGCTGGAAGAACAGATCTGCCTGACGCCGGGCACGCTGTATTCCCCCAGCGGGCGTTATCGCAATGGGCTGCGGCTTTCCTGCTGTTACCCGTTTGATGCCCGCTACACCCAGGCGCTGGCGCGCGTGGGGGCCAAAGCCTGTGAAATGAGCGGGCTGCCAGCGGGAATTGCGTAAGACGAACGATCGGCGTTTTGCTATACTGCCTGCATCATTTTTAGCGTGCCGATAGCGGCACAAACAGGCCAAAAACCATGAAAGAGATAGAAAAGGCAGAGATTAAGCGCCTTAGCGACCTGCTGGACGCACTGAAGCATAAAGACACCGTGGTGATCCAACAGGGTAATATCGACCTGATCGCCCAGCACACCAAAGAAAAAGAGAAGCTGGCGGCAGAAATTGAACGCCTGAAGCACGTGCGCGTAGAGAAGCTGAGTGCAGAAGCACAGAAGCTGAGCCAACTGCCGTTCAGCCGTGAGATCACCAAGAAAGAGCAGGCGGATATGGGTACGTTGAAGAAAAACGTACGCGGCCTGATCGTGGTGCATCCGATGACGGCGCTGGGCCGTGAGATGGGCCTGAAAGCGGTCACCGGTTACGCGAAAAAAGCCTTCTGATCGTAAGTGTCTGGGGCGGAATGCTGTGCCCCAGATGCTCTCTACCCCGCTTTAGTGGCCGAGTAAACGGCGATTGAAGTCTTCAATTCTGCTGGCCGTAATGCGCATCAGCATGGTTTTGCTCCAACTGGCAGAAAGCCCGGCTACCGCTAGCAGGCGGCGATACTGCTCTTCGTCGAACGGCAGGTGCCAGGCAATGCTAATTGCCTCGGCGACGGAAATGTCGCTGCTGCGGGTGACCAACTCGAGCGGCCGATCGCCACTGACCATTCCCGCCGAAATGATGCGGTACAGCCAGCCGCAGCGGCCGCTTTGTTGCATCAGCACCGAGAGATAATCGATCGCGAAATGCGCGTTGAGTTTGAAGCATGGCGAACGTGGCTGAGTGACCTGGATCAGCGCATCCCCCCAGCGGTAGATATCACCCATAAACACGTTGTCTTCGGTCAGGCCGAGGGTGGAAAGGTTTTCGCCAAACGCCGGAGCATTGAATAACTCGGCCTGTGCCGGGAACTGCTCGCGCCAGTGGGCGTAATGTTCACGCGGGTAGTGGCACAGCGCGCGATCCGGCCCGCCGTGGTAGTTTTTTTCTGCTTGCTCATCCCCTATCAAACCTAGCGGAGTGAGTATCACTGCGCCATCGACTCGGCGTTTGGCAATCGCGCTGGGCCGCATATCTGCGTAAGGTTGGATGCTGCCGGTATAAACCTCTGGGTGGTGCATAATAACCTCCACTTTCATTGTGCAAACCAGGGACATAGCCCAGAGTACCCTGAGTGAGCAGAGAGCAACAGCATAACCCGCTTAGAATATCAGCGGGATACGCATCAGAAAGTGGTCCAGTTGTTTTCCGTTAAGGTAGAGGTTTCTCGCGGTTTTGCTGCCAGCGGTGATTTGACCAGTGCCGTTTTCGCCTCGACGGGCTCAGAGTGCTCTGCCAAACGGAACACCGAAACGCTTTGCAGCAGCATTTCCGCCTGTTCTTCCAGCGAATCTGCGGCGGCGGCGGACTCTTCCACCAGAGCGGCGTTCTGCTGGGTGGTGTGATCCATTTCCACGATCGCCTGGCCGATCTGCGCGATACCACGCGTTTGCTCGTCGGAAGCGGCGGCAATTTCCGCCATGATATCGCGCACGTGCGTGACCGAACGGACGATCTGCTCCATGGTATTGCCGGTGTTTTCCACCAAGGCGGTACCGGTTTGTACGCGGCTGACGGACTCGGCGATCAGCCCTTCAATCTCCTTCGCCGCCTGCGCACTGCGTTGAGCCAGATTGCGCACTTCACTGGCCACTACCGAGAAACCACGGCCCTGTTCACCAGCTCGCGCAGCCTCCACCGCCGCGTTCAGCGCCAGAATGTTGGTTTGAAAGGCAATGCCGTTGATCAGGGTAGTAATTTCGGCGATCCGCTGTGAACTACCAGAAATATCACGCATCGTGCTGACAACCTGGTTCACCAACTGGCCGCCCTGCTGTGCGGTTTGTGAGGCATCGGTTGCCAACTGATTGGCATGATGCGCGTTTTCGGCATTCTGCTTCACCGTGGCGGTGAGCTGTTCCATACTGGCGGCGGTTTCTTCCACTGCCGCCGCCTGCTGCTCGGTACGTGAGGAGAGCTCGGTATTGCCTGCGGCAATCTCCCCGGCGGCGGTGGACACCTGGCTGACGCCCATCTGGATTTTCTCGATCATATCGCGCAGATTCTGGCTCATGGCCGCTACGGCGTTCAGCAATTGGCCCAACTCATCGCGGCGGGTGCTGGTTTGCGTTTGGCGTAAATCGCCCGTCGCAATGCGTTCTGCCAGTGCCAGCGTGGTGTGCAGCGGGCGTGTGATTTGCAATGTGATGCGCCATGACACCAGCAGGCCTGCGAGGATTGCGATCACGGTAATGATGCCCATCTGGATCTGGGCGGTATCGATATTACTGTTGGTTTGCGCCAGTTCATCTTTCATAAACACGCCGATCAGCGAATCGACTTTCTGGGCGGTATTGCCGAGTTCCTGGCTGAGCTTTTGCTCGAGGTCATAGGCGGGCAGGTAGGCTGCGATATGATCTCTATATTCATCCAGCGCGGTCAGCAGCGGCTGCAATAATGGCCGATCGGTTTCTGGTAAACGCTGGCTGAGCCCATTGGCCGCACTGCGGGCATCGTCGATAGCGCTCAGCAACGGCGTTTCTGACTCCTTGTTCGGGCTCAGCAGCAGGCCACGGGCACTGTAGCGGATCAAGGTCAGCTTCTGGTTGAGTTGGGCAAAAGCCAACGGCAGATCGCCCTGGGCCAACTGCGGTTCGATCTGGCTCAAACTGTCTTGCACTTCGGACATATTCCAGGTGGCACGCACTGCGTCTTTCTTTGTCACCGCCTGTTGGAAGCTATCTCGCTGCTGCTGATACTTGCCCATCAACGCTTTCAGCGATTCCAACTCTTTACGGCTTTGTGGGTCCCAATTCAGTTCCTGCGCATGATTGATCAGCTTGACCACATTCTCGATATGCGCGCGGTTGCTGTTCAGATAGTCGATTTTGTAGGTTTGGCCGAACATCGCGCGCGCGTATTTCGCCTGGCTGATTTCGCTGGTTATCTGATAGCTGAAATCGATGCGTTCGGTGCGCGATTCAATGAGACGAAGATAATAACCCCCGGTGCTGGCGATAATGATGGCCAGTAATAAAATCAGGCTAAATCCCAACGAAAGCTTTTTACCTACGGTGAGATGAACGAACTTTCCTGCCAATGTCTTCAGTGCCGCCATAAGATTTTCCTTTTGAGGCAATCGTTAATTAAACGAGATATCGGCAGAAAAAGGGCGGGCTTTAGCTAGAAATGGGTAAATAAATGTCCGCATTAGCGGGCTGAGGCTGATGGCAAAGTCGCCTTCTAGCCCGAGATACCGGGGTCTAGCGCACCGAGCGGCTATGATGGGACACATCCTTGTGTCCCACCCTACGGGCCGACTTAACGTCGTTCAAATTTGCTCCCGGCAAATTTGTCGGCGGCTTATGCCGTTACAACCCCTTCGACACACTCCCCCTAATAACCGGCTTTGATCTAATAAGGTCAGTGCAAAAAATGGGCTGACGGCCATAATTTAATAAAGGAGTTCACTACCGATATAGCTGCACCAGAGCCAGTATTCGCTGTAATTCTCTTTGCTTACTGCGTCCTGTGCCTTTCTCTGCGCGATGTGGCTGGCGTAACGAATCGTGAGAAGTGAAGTTAATCAGGTCATTATCTGAATGACAAATTTGTGTGAATTTGCATGGTGTCCTTTACAGCCACCAGCCAGAAAGATGATTTATCTCGGCTGGTGGTTTTAGCTGGCATGGCTACGCCGCCGCATCGTCTGAGTTGAATTCAATATGAATTCGGTCATAGGGTAATGCGATCTTCTCGCCCTCCTTGTTCAGCACTCCCCCATTTAGCAGCGACTGAACATCGTTATACACACCACGAAAATCACGATTAACAATGCGTGATAACTCACGGATAGACACGGCCTGCTTCCCTTCCATTGCTTTGATGATCTGCCAGCGGTTGGGGGCAAGCATCGTTTTGGCCAGTTGCTCTACGGTGGGAAATATCAACTCTGAGCCGATAACATCCCCGTTCATTGCGCGGGAGGCGTCTGACATTGCCACCCGGAAAGCATCATCAACGGCCATTACTCTGACGGTTAGCACTCGCATGGTATTATCTCCTCAACAGGTCAATATCTTTCTGGAAACTGGCGATCAGGCTTTCAATATTGGTAAATGTCACCGGGTATTCCAGTTCGCCTATGTGCTTGTGGTCGCCCTTGCCGCGTTCGTTGTCGTAACGCATGACGCATACACCATCAACAATGTAGGCCAGGCTGTATTTGTACGGGTGCTTACTGCCTAAAATTTCCGGATCTACCTTCAGAATACGGATAGAAGCGAAAGCGCTATCAGCTATCTGGATTCGGCGGTTCATCAACTCAACAGCGGGCATGGGCTTATCTCCTCGTTGATGTAAATCATAATATCAGACAATGGTGATGTAAACAGATACATCAATACGGACGCATTAACGAGCGGGTGGGATAGTGAAAAAAAATGCCCGCATCAGCGGGCATCATCATCAGGGCTAACGGAATTACTTCTGCGCTTCGGCAAAGCGTTTTGCCGCTTCGTCCCAGTTCACCACGTTCCAGAAGGCTTTGATGTAATCCGGGCGGCGGTTCTGGAATTTCAGGTAGTAAGCGTGTTCCCACACGTCCAGGCCGACAATAGGGAAGCCGGAAGCGCCAGAGACGGCTTCACCCATCAGCGGGCTGTCCTGATTAGCGGTGGAGACCACGGCCAGCTTGTCGCCTTTCAGCACCAGCCAAGCCCAGCCGGAACCGAAACGGGTGGCTGCGGCTTTCTCGAACTCTTCCTGGAATTTCTCCACGCTGCCGAAATCACGCTCGATGGCGGCTTTCAGATCGCCGCCCAGCGTGGTACCGGTTTTCAGGCCTTTCCAGAACAGGCTGTGGTTAGCGTGGCCGCCCGCGTTGTTACGCATAAAGGTGCGTTTGTCGGCAGGGACTTTATCCAGATCCTGGATCAGCGCTTCAACGCTCAGCGAAGCCAGCTCAGGGTAAGCTTCCAGCACGGTGTTGGCGTTGTTAACGTAGGTCTGATGGTGTTTGGTGTGATGGATTTCCATCGTTTGCTGATCGAAATGCGGTTCCAGTGCGTCGTAAGCATAAGGCAGGGATGGCAGTGAATAACTCATAATCATCGTCTCCAATGGGTGTTGGGCGGCGCAAGGCATGAGCACCGCATAAGCAATCGGTTCCCATTATAGGGTATTAAATGAGATTGAAAATGATTATCAATGCCGTATGGGTTGTGTGGTTTCTGGGCTAATCGACAATGCGCTGCGGATGAGTAAACACCGTCGCCCGGCCGGGTTTGCTAAAGCCTACTAACGTTAAATTACTGCGCTCGGCGATCTCCACTGCCAAGGAGGTGGCGGCGGAAACCACGAACAGAATCTCGGCACCGCACATGGCCGATTTTTGCACCATCTCATAGCTGGCGCGGCTGGAAACCAGGATCGCCCCCTGCTGCCAGCCCTGTTTGGCGCGCAGGCCGAGCATTTTGTCCAGCGCCACATGGCGGCCCACGTCTTCGCAGCCGCCCAACAGTTCACCTTCTGGCGAGATCCAACTGGCGGCGTGGGTGCAGCCGGTATGCTGGCCGACTTCCTGCACCTGGCGCAATTGCCTTAGTGCGTGATCAAGATTGGCGAGCGAAAACGTTTGGGTGAAAGGCAGCGGAGTGACCGGGCGGAAGATATCCGCCAACTGTTCAATACCGCATACGCCGCAGCCGGTGCGACCGGCCATCGCGCGGCGGCGCTCTTTCAGCCCGCTAAAGCGGCGGCTGGAAAGCTCAATCTGCACCTCAAGGCCGTTGCAGGTGGGATTAACCTCTATACTGTAGATATCGCGCGGTGAGTCGATAATACCTTCTGACAGGGAAAAACCCAGGGCGAAGGCCTCCAGATCTTTGGGGGTACACATCATTACCACGTGGGAAATACCGTTATAAACCAGCGCGACCGGAACCTCTTCCGCCAGCCAGTCTTGCTGCTCAAGGGAGAGTTGTCCGCGCTGAAATACCGGGGCCTGGATCATGCCTGTGATCGCAGTCGCGTTTATGGGTTGCTTTGGGTCTATATTGTTCACTTTAGTGGTACCTGTTTGTAACAACCCCAAGTCCGCTATGATATCATCGCGGCGTCGTTGCGGCCTTCTGGCCAAGCCAACATAAGAACAGTGATTTTAGCGCTTCCCGCTTTGCCGGGGAAAGTGCCATTTGAAACAATGTGACAACACGAGTGAAAGGAGACCCCCATGCAGGTCAGCAGAAGGCAGTTCTTTAAGATCTGCGCTGGCGGTATGGCAGGGACGACGGTAGCTGCTCTGGGCTTTGCCCCGGAAGTGGCGTTAGCGGAAACCCGGCAGTACAAGCTGCTGCGCGCCCGTGAAACCCGTAATACCTGTACGTATTGCTCAGTCGGCTGTGGGCTGTTGATGTACAGCCTTGGTGATGGCGCGAAAAACGCCAAAGAGAGCATTTTCCACATCGAAGGGGATCCGGATCATCCGGTAAACCGTGGTGCGCTTTGCCCGAAAGGCGCCGGTCTGGTGGATTTCATCCACAGCGAAAGCCGCCTGCAATACCCGGAATATCGCGCGCCAGGTTCTGATAAATGGCAGAGAATCAGTTGGGATGATGCCTTTACCCGCATCGCCAAACTGATGAAAGAAGACCGCGATGCCAACTTTGTAAAAACCAACGATAAAGGCGTCACCGTCAACCGTTGGCTGACCACCGGTATGCTGTGTGCCTCGGCCTCCAGCAACGAAACCGGATACCTGACACAAAAATTTAGTCGCGCTCTCGGCATGCTTGCCGTAGATAACCAGGCGCGTGTCTGACACGGACCAACGGTAGCAAGTCTTGCTCCAACATTTGGTCGCGGTGCGATGACCAACCACTGGGTTGATATCAAGAACGCGAACTTAATTATCGTCATGGGCGGTAATGCGGCAGAAGCGCATCCGGTGGGTTTCCGCTGGGCGATGGAAGCCAAAATTCATAATAAAGCCAAGCTGATCGTCATTGATCCGCGCTTTACCCGTACCGCATCGGTGGCGGATTTCTACACGCCTATCCGTTCTGGCACTGACATTGCCTTCCTGTCGGGCGTCTTGCTGTACCTGATCACCAACAACAAGATCAACCGCGAATACGTTGAAGCCTATACCAACGCCAGCCTGCTGGTGCGCGAAGACTTCAGCTTTGACGATGGCCTGTTCAGCGGCTACGACGCGGAAAACCACAAGTACGATAAAACCACCTGGAACTATCAGCTCGACGAGAACGGCTTTGCCAAGCGTGACGTTACTCTGCAAGATCCGCGCTGCGTGTGGAACCTGCTGAAACAGCACGTCAGCCGCTATACGCCAGAGGTGGTGAACAATATCTGCGGTACGCCAACCGAAGACTTTATCAAGGTTTGCGAATATATCGCCGAAACTTGCGCCAACGATAAAACCGCCTCGTTCCTGTACGCCCTGGGCTGGACACAGCACTCGGTCGGCGCACAGAACATCCGTACCATGGCGATGATCCAGCTGCTGCTCGGCAACATGGGCATGGCGGGCGGCGGCGTGAACGCCCTGCGCGGCCACTCCAACATCCAGGGCCTGACCGATCTCGGCCTGCTGTCACAGAGCCTGCCAGGCTATCTGACGCTGCCTTCCGAGAAACAGCCGGATCTGGACACTTACCTGAAGGCCAACACGCCGAAGGCGCTGCTGCCGGGCCAGGTGAACTACTGGAGCAACTACCCGAAATTCTTCGTCAGCCTGATGAAGAGCTTCTACGGTGATAAAGCGCAGAAAGAAAACAGCTGGGGCTTTGACTGGTTGCCGAAGTGGGACAAAGGCTACGACGTGCTGCAGTACTTCGAAATGATGTCGCAGGGCAAGGTTAACGGCTACCTCTGCCAGGGCTTCAACCCGGTCGCTTCGTTCCCGAACAAGAACAAAGTGGTGGGGGCGCTTTCCAAGCTGAAATTCCTGGTGACCATCGATCCGCTGAATACCGAGACGGCCACATTCTGGGAGAATCACGGCGAATCGAATGATGTTGATCCTTCAAAGATTATGACCGAAGTGTTCCGCTTGCCATCCACCTGCTTTGCGGAAGAGAACGGCTCGATCGTTAACTCCAGTCGCTGGCTGCAATGGCACTGGAAAGGGGCTGATGCCCCGGGCGAAGCGCTGGCCGATGGTGAGATCTTGGCGGGGCTGTTAACGCGCCTGCGCGAGATGTACAGCCGTGAAGGCGGTGCAGTGCCTGAGCAGGTGCTGAACATGAGCTGGAACTACCTGACTCCAGATGCCCCGGCGCCAGAAGAAGTGGCGATGGAAAGCAACGGCAAAGCGCTGGCGGACGTTCTCGATCCGGAAGGCAAAGTGCTGGCGAAAAAAGGCGAACAGCTCAGCACCTTCGCGCATCTGCGTGATGACGGTACTACCTCGAGCGGTTGCTGGATCTTTGCCGGTAGCTGGACGCCTGCGGGTAACCAGATGGCGCGCCGTGATAACGCCGATCCTTCCGGCCTTGGCAACACGCTGGGCTGGGCCTGGGCTTGGCCGCTCAACCGCCGCATTCTGTATAACCGTGCTTCTGCCGATCCAGCGGGTAAACCGTGGGATGCCAAACGTCAGCTGATCGGCTGGGATGGCACCAAGTGGAGCGGAGCAGATATTCCGGACTACAGCGCCGCAGCACCAGGCAGCGATGTTGGGCCGTTTATCATGCAGGCGGAAGGCATGGGCCGCCTGTTTGCCATCGACAAAATGGCAGAAGGGCCGTTCCCTGAGCACTACGAGCCGTTTGAAACGCCGCTTGGCACCAACCCGCTGCACCCGAACGTGGTGTCTAACCCGGCGGCGCGCGTGTTTAAAGACGATCTGGCGACGATGGGCAAAGCCGATAAGTTCCCGTACGTGGGCACCACTTATCGTCTGACCGAGCATTTCCACTACTGGACCAAGCACTCGCTGATCAACGCGATCATGCAGCCGGAGCAGTTTGTGGAGATCGGTGAGAAACTGGCCGAGAAGAAAGGCATCAAGCACGGCGATCTGGTGAAAGTCAGTTCCAACCGTGGCTTTATCAAAGCCAAAGCGGTCGTGACCAAGCGTATCCGCACGTTGCAGGTGCATGGTCAGGATGTGGACACCATCGGTATCCCGATTCACTGGGGTTATCAAGGTGTGACGCAGAAAGGCTTTATTGCCAATACGTTGACGCCGTTCGTTGGCGATGCCAATACGCAAACGCCAGAGTTCAAGGCGTTCCTGGTTAACGTGGAAAAGGTGTAACGGAGACGAATTATGGCAATGCAATCTCAAGACATCATTCGTAAATCCGCGACCAATGGTTTTACACCGGCCCCGCGTGCCCGTGACCACCAGGAAGAAGTGGCCAAGCTTATCGATGTCACCACCTGTATCGGCTGCAAAGCCTGTCAGGTGGCCTGTTCTGAATGGAACGATATCCGCGATGAAGTGGGGCACAACGTCGGGGTTTATGATAACCCCGCCGATCTGAGCGCCAAATCGTGGACGGTGATGCGTTTCTCCGAAGTGGAGGAGCACGGCAAACTGGAGTGGCTGATCCGCAAAGACGGCTGCATGCACTGTGCCGATCCGGGCTGCCTGAAGTCCTGCCCGTCGGAAGGGGCGATTATCCAGTACGCCAACGGCATCGTCGATTTCCAGTCCGAGCACTGTATCGGCTGCGGTTACTGCATCGCCGGTTGCCCGTTCGACGTGCCGCGCATGAACAAGGAAGACAACCGGGTGTACAAATGCACCCTGTGCGTTGACCGTGTTGATGTCGGCCAGGAACCGGCCTGTGTGAAAACCTGTCCGACTGGGGCTATCCACTTTGGCACCAAAGAGGCGATGAAAGATGTCGCCGCTGGCCGTGTCAGCGAGCTGAAAACCCGTGGCTACGAAAACGCCGGTCTGTACGATCCGGCGGGCGTGGGCGGCACTCACGTGATGTACGTGCTGCATCACGCCGATAAACCGCAGCTCTATCACGGTTTGCCGGATAACCCAACCATCAGCCCGGCGGTGACCTTCTGGAAAGGGATCTGGAAACCGTTGGCGGCCGTCGGTTTTGCTGCCACCTTTGCGGCCAGCGTGTTCCACTACATCGGTGTCGGGCCAAACCGCGTCGAAGAAGAGGAAGATCACGACGAACCGCACGATGAGGAGACGCGCAAATGAGGAAGGAAAAGCCAATTCAGCGCTATAACGCGCTGGAGCGGATGAACCACTGGGTTGTGGCGTTCTGCTTTATTCTGGCAGCCATCAGCGGGCTGGGGTTTTTCTTCCCCTCCTTTAACTGGCTGATGAACATTTTCGGAACGCCACAGCTGGCGCGCATTCTGCACCCCTTTGCCGGGGTGATTATGTTCGCCGCGTTCATGATTATGTTCCTGCGCTACTGGAAACATAACCTGTTCAACCGGGAAGATCTGGTCTGGGCAAAAAATATCTACAGAATCACGTTGAATGAGGAAGTGGGTGACGACACCGGGCGCTATAATTTCGGTCAGAAATGCGTATTCTGGATAGCGATCATCAGTCTGGTGCTGTTGCTGGCCAGCGGTGTGGTTATCTGGCGGCCGTACTTCGCCCCTGCTTTCCCTATCCCGCTGATCCGCATTGCGTTGCTGGTGCATTCGCTGGCGGCGGTGGGGTTGATCATCACGATTATGGTGCACATTTATGCCGCTCTGTGGATAAAAGGCACCATTACCGCGATGGTGGAAGGTTCTGTTCCGGCAGCCTGGGCCAAGAAACACCATCCGCGCTGGTACCGTGAGGTCCGCGAGAAACAACGGGAAGATAAACCCTGATGAGTATCCGCATCGTTCCTAAAGAGCAGTTAGGGGCACAGCGTGAGAAGTCCACAACGGCGGAAACCATTCCGCCGTTACTTTTCGCGAATCTGAAAAGCCTGTACACCCGTCGAGCTGAGCGTCTGCGCCAATTGGCCGTAGACCACCCGCTGGGCGATTATCTCAACTTTGCTGCCAGCATCGCAGCCGCGCAGAACAATGCGTGCCACGATAACCCGTTGGTGCTGGATCTCAGCGCTGCGCTGATCCAGGGTGCCGCCAGCGGCAAGCCACCGTTGGATGCGAGCGTTTATCCGCGCAGCGAGCACTGGCACAAACTGCTGGCATCGCTGATCGCTGAATTGCGTCCGCAGGCGCCGGAACACGTGGCTCCGGTGCTGGAAAACCTGGAAAAAGCCTCCGCTCATGAGCTGGAGCTGATGGCCAGCGCGTTGCTGAACAATGAGTTTGCCAAAGTGGGCAGTGATAAAGCGCCGTTTATCTGGGCTGCGCTGTCGCTGTACTGGACGCAGATGGCCAGCCAGATCCCCGGCAAGGCACGCGCCGAATACGGTGAGCACCGCCAGTTCTGCCCGGTGTGCGGCAGTATGCCGGTTTCCAGCATGGTGCATATCGGCACGGTGAACGGCCTGCGTTATCTGCACTGCAACCTGTGTGAAAGCGAATGGCACGTGGTGCGGGTGAAATGCAGCAACTGCGAGCAAACGCGCGATCTCAACTACTGGTCACTGGACAGTGAGCAGGCGGCGATAAAAGCGGAAAGCTGTGGCGATTGCGGCACTTACCTGAAGCTCCTTTATCAGGAAAAAGACCCGCAGGTGGAAGCGGTGGCCGACGATCTGGCTTCGCTGGTACTTGATGCCAAGATGGAAGATGAAGGCTTTGCCCGTAGCAGTATCAATCCGTTCCTGTTCCCTGGCGAGTAACACCCGCACCGTTCTTCTCGGGAGTGGGGGGAGAGGCTTTAACTCGATGTCAGTTTCTCCCCCTCACCCTAACTCTCTCCCCAAAGGAGAGGGAACATTGCTGATACCCATGGTTAATCGAGAGCACCGGTCGACTCCTTCTCCCTGTGGCAGAGGGCTGGGGTGAGGGGCGATCCGCTAATTTTGGCTTGGGCATCTGGCAAACGCGGGGGTGAGTTGCTACGGTTACGCCAGAATGCGTAGAGCACAAGGAAAGGAATAATGTTGAAGACGATTACCAGATTGACGGTATTGGCTGTTTTGCTGAGTGGACTGGTAGCCTGTGACAATCAGGACACCAAAAAGCCAGAAGTTCCCGCACCGCAACCGAAGCCGGTGGTCACCCAGCCCGCCCCACCTGCACCACCGCCAGTCGTCGAAACCAAACCGGCTTATCCTCCTGGTCTGAGCGTTTCGCTGCAAAAGGGCAAAATCACCTTTGAATTGCCAGCGGGTTTTAGCGATCAGACCGCGTTGAGCGGCATCGTCAACGACGATAAATCCGTCATTCAGCTGTTCCTCAACGGTAAAGCGCGCCAGCGTACCGTCGCTTCTGAAGTGATCCCGCCAGCGGGTATGAAGCTCAATACCAGCGATGCGATGCTGAAAGATCTGACACAAAGCATCATTACCGAACTGGGCGATCGTTATCAGAACATCAAGAAAACCAAAGAACAGAATTTCACCGTCGGTAAACAGAAATTCCATCGCTTGGACACCGAGCAAACGGTGAACGGGCAGAAACTGGTTTCCACCATTGTGTTAACGGTGTTCAATAAACGGGTCGTGACGTTGCAGATGCTGTCACCGGCCAAAACGCCCGAAGCACATCAGGCACTGGTACAGCGGATTATTGATACGCTGGCGGTGAAATAGTTGATTTCACCGCACCATTAAAACATTGAAAACCGAGCGCCCATGAGCACTGAATCTCAGCAACTTTACAGCCAGCTACCCGCCATCGACCGTCTATTGCGCGATCCCGCCGTTGAACCTCTGGTGGCGAAACATGGGCAGACGTTGATTAGCGAACTGCTGCGCCAGATGCAGGCGCAGGCGCGCGAGGTGATTAAAACCCGCCAGCAATTGCCGGAATGGTGCCAAGACTGGCCGCAGGCGCTGCTAATGCGCCTGAACCAACAGCAACGCTCGGCGCTGCAACCGGTGTTCAACCTCAGCGGTACCGTGCTGCATACCAATCTTGGCCGCGCATTGCTGGCGCAACCGGCGATCGACGCGGTAGTGCAGGCAATGAGCAGCGCCGTCACGCTGGAATACGATCTGGACGGTGCCGGGCGCGGCCACCGCGATCGCGCTATCGCCGATTTGCTGTGCCAGCTCACTGGCGCAGAGGATGCCTGCATCGTCAACAACAACGCGGCGGCGGTTTTGCTGATGCTGGCGGCGGTGGCTCCTGGTCAACAGGTGGTGGTGTCGCGCGGTGAACTGGTGGAGATTGGCGGCGCGTTCCGCATCCCCGACGTGATGCGCCAGGCCGGTTGTGAACTGGTGGAAGTGGGCACCACCAACCGCACCCATCTGAAAGATTATCGTGCCGCCATCAACGAGCGAACCGGCCTGTTGATGAAGGTACATACCAGTAATTACTGTATTCAAGGGTTTACCACCGCCGTGGATGAAGCGGAGCTGGCGATGCTGGGCCGCGAACAGGGCATCCCTACCGCCACCGATCTGGGCAGCGGTGCGCTGATCGATATGACGCAATACGGCCTACCCGCAGAACCGATGCCGCAGCGTTTGATTGCTGCGGGCGTGGATTTGGTAACCTTCTCCGGCGATAAACTGCTGGGCGGGCCGCAGGCGGGCATTATCGTTGGTAAAAAAGAGCTGATCGCCCGCCTGCAACAGCATCCGCTGAAACGCGCGCTGCGCGTCGGCAAAATGACGCTGGCGGCGCTCGAGGCTACGCTGCGGCTGTATCAGCAACCGGAACTGTTGGCAGAACATCTGCCGACGCTGCGCCTGCTGGCTCGTCCGCAACAGGAGATGCAACAAGCCGCCGAACGGCTATTGCGCCCGTTGGCGGTGCGTTTTGCCGATCGTTTCGCGCTGCGTGCTGAACCCTGTTGGTCACAGATTGGCAGCGGCTCACTGCCGGTCGATCGCCTGCCAAGCTATGCCCTGACCTTTGCCCCGCTCGATGGCCGAGGCGCTACGCTGGAGCTTTTGGCGCAGCAATGGCGCAGTTTGCCACAGCCGGTGATTGGCCGGATCCACGACGGCCGGTTATGGCTCGATCTGCGCTGCCTGGAGCAAGAGAGCGCACTGCTTGAGGTGCTAAACCCATGATTATCGCCACCGCTGGCCACGTCGACCACGGCAAAACCACGCTGTTGCAGGCGATTACCGGCATCAATGCCGATCGCCTGCCAGAGGAAAAACGCCGTGGCATGACTATCGATCTCGGCTATGCCTATTGGCCGCAGCCGGACGGGCGCGTGCTGGGGTTTATTGACGTTCCCGGCCATGAGAAATTCCTTGGCAATATGCTGGCGGGGATCGGCGGTATCGACCATGCATTGCTGGTGGTGGCGTGCGACGACGGCGTGATGGCACAGACCCGCGAGCACTTGGCGATTCTGCGCCTGAGCGGGCACCCGCAACTGACGGTAGCGCTGACCAAGGCCGATCGCGTCGACGAAGGGCGGATCGCCGAAGTGCGTGCACAAGTGGCGGCCGAACTGGCACAGCAGGGCTGGCATGATGCACCGTTGTTTGTTACGGCAGCGGCACAGGATTTGGGCATCGAACCTTTGCGCCAGCATCTTTTGGCGCGGCAACCTGGCGAGCACGCGCTGACGCGCCGCTTCCGGCTGGCGGTCGATCGCGCCTTCAGCGTGAAAGGGGCAGGGCTGGTAGTGACCGGTACCGCACTGGGCGGCAGCGTTAAAGTGGGTGATACCCTGTGGCTGACCGGTGCCGATGTGCCGGTGCGGGTGCGCGGCCTGCATGCTCAGAACCAAGCGGCGGAACAGGCATTTGCCGGGCAACGCATAGCGCTGAACATCAGCGGTGATGTCAGCAAAGAGCAGTTGGAGCGCGGTGACTGGCTGCTGGAACAGCAACCGCCGGTGGTCGCTGAGCGTATTCTGGTGGCGGTTGAGGCGGATGCACCGTTGCAGCATTGGCAGCCGCTGCATCTGCACCATGCTGCCAGCCATATTACTGGCCGAATTGCGCTGTTAACCGGCAATTTGGCGGAGTTGATTCTCGATCGTCCGCTGTGGCTGGCGGAAAACGATCGTCTGGTGTTGCGGGATATTGGCGCCCGCCACACCTTGGGCGCAGCACGGGTGCTGGTATTGGCTGCGCCGAAGCGTGGCAAACGTCAGCCAGACTATCTGGCCTGGCTGGCGGCGCTGGCCGAGGCGCAAAACGACGAACAGGTGCTGGATTTACGCTTGCCGGGCGGTGCGCTGGATCTGGCTGCCTTTGCCTGGGCGCGGCAGTTGACCCACAGCGGGCTGGCGCAGTTGCTTGCCGGGCGCGCATTGCTGATTACCGGTGAAGTGGCGCTGGCGCAGGCCAACGTGCAGCAGGGCGAGCAGCGTGTGTTGCAGGTGTTGGCCGAATACCATCAACAGCATGGCGATCAACTGGGTTTAGGGCGCGCTCGTTTGCGGCGTATGGCCTTACCGGTGCTGGATGAACCGCTGGTATTTATGATGATCGATCGGTTGTTGGCGGCCGGTTTGCTGCGTAATACGCGCGGTTGGCTGCATTTGCCCGAGCATGGTCTGGCGTTCAGCGCGGAGCAGCAGGCGTTGTGGGTGCGCATCGAACCGCAACTGGGTGATGAAGCCTGGTGGGTGCGCGATCTGGCCGCAGCGCTGGGTGAAGAAGAAGCCAACGTTCGCGCCGCGCTGCGCAAAGCCGCTCAGCTTGGTCATGTGACCGCCGTGGTGGTGGATCGCTACTATCGCAGCCAGCGGATTGAGCAGTTTGCTGCGTTGATCCGCGAGCTGGATGCGACGCAAGGCAGCGCCAATGCCGGTGATTTTCGCGATCGGCTGGGGGTTGGCCGCAAACTGGCGATTCAGGTGCTGGAATTTTTCGATCGCAGCGGTTTCACTCGCCGCAAGGGCAATCAGCATCTGCTGCGGGATAGCGGGCTGTTTGGTGGTTGAAAACCGGGTGCCATCTGTTCACCCGGTTTAAAATTTTGTGGTTGAGGCCCGTCTTTAAGCCGCTTCCGTCGGTGTTGAGGCTACGCCACCGCGTTTGGTGAGGAACACCGCCACCAACGCCAGCCAGCACAGGCCACTCAGCAGGTTGAACAGGTTAAACCATCCGCTCCCGCCCCAAACATAGGCGACTTTAGCCAGCTCGATACCCACGGTGAATACCGCCATGCTCAACATCCCCATGGTGGCAGAGACGGTGCCTTTGCTGATTTCGCTGGAAAACAGTGTCAAACGATACAGCCCGGCGTTTGCCAGCCCAATACCGAAAGCATACAAACTTAACCCGGCGGTCATCCACAGATAAGCGTGCTCGGAGAACACCGTCGCCAGCGCGGCGATCATCAAACCCACAATCATCGGCCCGGCCCCCAATTTGATCAGGCGCTCAACGCTGTTTTTGCCGGTCAGGCGGGCCAGCGTCAGGTTGCCGAGGATCAGCGCGCCGAATACCGGGATTTGCAGCAGGCCATAATCCATGGTGGAGAGCGACTCACCGCTGATCAGGATCACCGGCGACTGGGCAATCCACGCCAGCAGCGGCAGGCTGGCAAAACCGATCGCCAGCGCACCGCAGATAAAACGACGATTTGTCAGCACCTGGCGGTAATCGCGCCACAGGTTGGCAGCGGAAAAGGCTTCCCCTTGCAGTGTGGCGGTTTCCGGCATCGCTTTCCACAGGCCGACGAAGGCAATGGCGGCCAGAACGGCAAAAATCACAAACATACTTTGCCACGGCGCAATATGGATCAAGGCAGCACCTGCCAGCGGCCCGAGCAGCGGGGCGATCAACGCCACGTTGGCCATCAGCGCAGTGATCTTGATACACACTGACTCTTCAAAGGATTCCTGAATGGTGGCATAGCCCACTGCGCCGATAAAGCACAGACCGATCCCTTGCAGGAAGCGCATAAAGATGAACTGCTCAATGCTGGTCACCAGCAAGATTGCCAGACAGGCGACGATAAAGAAGGCAACCCCGGCCAGCATCACCGGGCGGCGGCCACGACGATCCGACAGCGGGCCCAGCAGCCATTGCAGAAAGATACCGCCAGCCAGATAGGCGGTCATTGAGGTTGGCACCCACTCAACGCCTGCGTTGAAATCGGCTACCACCGCCAGCATACCGGGTTGGATCATATCGTTGGCGATATAGGTGGTGAATTCGAATAGCACCAAGCAAAGCGGGAATAACAGCGCCTGTCGGCCCAAGCGTGCCGTAGGGGGTAATGTTGTTTTCATATTTATACTACTGATAGCAAAGAAAAATAAGGAACTGCCAGGGGCGGGAAGCGCAATCTGAGCGAGTTGAGGCGGTTATTTTGCCGCCAATCGTTACTCTTGGCAATCATAAGATAAACCGTATACGCATTCTGACCGTGTATTTAGGCGTTACGCTGCTGCGCACGCCGGAGCTGGCGACCAGAGGAGAATCCTGCGGTCAGCGCGGCTTTCTCCAGCCCGTAACCTTGCTGCAAGCGTTGCTGTGCCACGGCCAAGCGCAGCTGTTCATGATATTCCCGCACGCTGATCCCGATATGCTGGCGGAACAGCCGGGCCAGATGTCGGCTGCTGACGTGCGCTTTTTCCGCCACCAGCGGCACCGACCAATCCGCTTCCGGCTCGGCGGCCATCACATCCTGCGCCCGATGTACGGCGGGGTGCAGATGGTTGCGATAGCGCAACCAAGGGGAAAGCTGCGGATCGTCGCCTGAGCGACGGAAATAGATCACCATTTCACGCGCAATCTCCAGCGCACGGTCGGCTCCGCAAGATTGATTGACCAGATGCAGCGCCAGATCGATACCGGCGGTGACGCCCGCGCTGGTAAAGATGCCGCGATCTTCCACAAAGATGCGGTTCTCTTTCACCTGAGCCGCCGGTGCTTGCTGGCGCAGGCGCGTGAGCACATCGTGATGGGTGGTGCAGTGGTAACCGTCGAGCAGCCCTGCCTGCGCGGCCAGCAAGGCACCGGAACAGACGCAGACCAGGCTGAAACGCTGCTGTGCCAGCGCGGGCCGTAATCCCTCCAGCCATTGCCGGGCCTGAGCGGCCTCTGGGCTGGCGAAACCCCTGGCTGAGTCCGCCACGCCCGGCACCACCAGAATATCGCCGTTGGCCAACTGCGCAGGCAATGGCTGCAACAGGCTGATGCTCATACCGATAGAGCAGGTGATTTGCGGCACCGGGCTGACATAGTGCAATTGAAACTGGCCGGAAAGCCGCAAAACTTCCGCCGGGCCGCTGACATCCAGTGACAGCACGTTGGGCAACATCAGAAAGTAAACGGCCTTGGGCATGGTTATTCCTGTTTCAGTTGGGCCAACACTTCATCAACGCTGGCTAGCGTAGCGAAGCGATCGACCAGGACGGTTTCAGTATGCCGCTTCAACTGCTCGGGGGTAAAGAGCGTGCCATCAGGATGGCGCATCGGGAAGGTGAGCGTCGCCTCGGTGACAAACGTCACCTTGTAGCCCAGATCGGAAGCGACGCGAGCGGTGGTTTCGCAGCACTGCTCGGTACGCATACCGCTGATGATCAGATGATCAATCTGGCGTTCGCGCAGCCAGGCGTCCAAGCCAGAATCGGTCAGCGCATTGTGTACCTGTTTGTGTACCGTGACGTCGGCCTGATGCGCCAGGAACGGCAGGCGTTTCACGTAGCCAGAGGCGAGAGAAAACGGCCCTTCCGGCGCGACGTGGAACACATCCACCAGCGCTACGCCTTGCCGCTGGCAGCCCGCGATCAGGCGCGTCAGTGCCTGTTGAAACGCTGGCAGATCGTCTTCTTGCCAGAATGGACGGTGTTGAAACGAGTGTTGAACGTCGATAATCAATAATGCGCTATGTGACATTTTCGGCCTTCCTTCAGTGGGGTATAGCGCTATAGTGCGCTGCTAACCTGGCTGAAAGAAGGCCAAAAACGGCCATCATGGTGGCACGAGCGGACTAGCATTGAGATCGGCAGGTTAACGCTTATCTTAAGCGTTCGCTGGCGAGCTGATAAACATCGCTCCGTTCTCTTTTTCCTACGGCGACGACGGCAATCACCAGGCAGTTATCGATAACTTCATAAACCAGCCTGAACCCTGAGGCGCGCAATTTTATTTTATAGCAGTCAGGCATACCGCGTAATTTCGCTGCGGGTATGTGTGGATTTTCACAGCACTTTTTCAATTTTTTGGCAAACTGCTGCTGTACCGACTTATCCAGCCTGTTCCATTCTTTTAACGCCGATTCGCGGAACTTGACCTGATACGTCATAGAAACTCGTCCAGATCGACCTCAATCAGTGCCTGATCCCGACGTTCATTGACCAGTTTAGCCAGTTCATGATCGTCTAACGCATCGAGCATCTGCTCATACAGTTCTGCTGGTACGCAGTAAAACGCTGGCTGGTTACGATTAAGAATGGCTACCGGGAAACCCGCTCCTGCACCGACCGTTGCCATCGGATTTTTTTTCAGTTCGCTGATGCTTGCGCTGGTATCACTCAAAATAATGTTGGCCATATTTACCTACCAAAAAGACTGATTAACAGGTCTTATTGTAGCGGTGAAATGACCTGTTAACCAGTCTTTGAAGGGGTGAGTCACATTAATGGTCGCAGGCAGCGATATAGCTCGCGGAAGGTGCTGCGCCGTTCGGCGTACTGCTGATGCCGTGCGGTATCCGGCTCATGTACCTGCTCCAGCGGCAACGCGGGCAGCAAATCGCTTAACGGTTGGCCGGGGTTCAGCGCAATCTGCGCCAACCGTGCCGCTCCCAGCGCCGGGCCGACATCGCCGCCGGTGCGGTATTCCAGCCGCTGGCCGCTGATGTCTGCCAGCATCTGGCGCCAGAACGGGCTGCGCGCGCCGCCGCCAATCAGCGTGATGGCAGAAGGTTGCAGGCCGCTGGCGTGCAGCACATCCATGCCGTCTGCCAAAGCGAAGCCGACGCCTTCCAACACCGCGCGTGCCAAGTCGTTCGGCCCATGCTGATGGGTAAAGCCCCAGAAAGCGCCTTTGGCATTCGGGTTATTGTGCGGCGTGCGCTCGCCGGAAAGATAAGGCAAGAACCACAATGGGGCTTCTGCCGGTGCAGCCTGTTCGGCATTGCTCAGCAGGGTGGCAACGCTGTCGATGTTGGTCAACTGGCAGGCCCAGTCCAGGCAGGATGCGGCGCTGAGCATTACCGACATCAGGTGCCAGGTGTGCGGCAGCGCATGGCAGAAACTGTGTACCGCGCTGGCCGGGTTGCTGAGAAAGCCGTCGCTGACTGCGAAATATACACCGGAGGTGCCAAGCGATAGCATCGCCTGCCCGGCCTGATACAAACCCACACCGATGGCTCCTGCGGCGTTATCGCCGCCACCGGCCACCACCGGCACTGGACTCATGCCCCAGCGCTTGGCCAATTCAGCCTGCACCTGCCCGGTGATCTGATTCCCCTCAAACAGCGCAGGCATCTGATCGCGCGTTAGTCCGCAGGCGGCCAACATCGCGTCGCTCCAATCACGCTGCGCCACATTCAGCCACATCGTGCCTGCCGCATCGGACATATCGCTGGCGAACTCGCCGGTAATGCACCAGCGCAGATAATCTTTTGGTAATAACACCTTGTCGATTTGGCGGAAAACCTGCGGTTCATGCTGTTGAACCCACAGCAGTTTGGGGGCGGTAAAGCCCGGCATCATCAGGTTGCCGGTAATTTCCCGCGAGTTGGGTACGCTTTGCTCCAATGCCTGGCATTGCGCAAAACTGCGGCCGTCATTCCATAAGATTGCCGGGCGCAGCACCCGTTGCTGCTTATCCAGCAGCGTTGCGCCGTGCATTTGGCCGGTCAGGCCGATGGCTTTTACCGTTTGCAGATCATGCTGTTTGGCCAACGCCAGCATGGCGCGATCGGTAGCTTGCCACCAATCTTGAGGAGATTGTTCAGACCACAGAGGGTGCGGGCGCGAGATGGGTAAAGGTTCACTTTGGCTGGCGAGCAGTTGGCCCTGTTCGCCGAGCAGGATGACCTTTACGCCGGAAGTGCCGAGATCGATACCGATGTACATGGGTGCAGTTCCTTTAATATGTCGTATCACCCCTTCACCAGAGGGGGAAGGTTTTTTCCCCTCATCCTAGCCTTCTCCCCAAGGGAGAAGGGACGTACGGTGACAACTTGCAGGCAGCAGCTATGCTGTTCAATCGAGCAGAATGCTCGACGTATCGCCCCCTCTCCCTACGGGAGGGCCGGTGTGAGTGGCATTGGCGAGCGGTATCCCCTCATCCTAGCCTTCTCCCCAAGGGAGAAGGGACGTACGGCGAAAACTTGCAGGCAGCAGCTATGCTGTTCAATCGAGCAGAATGCTTGACGTATCGCCCCCTCTCCCTGCGGGAGGGCCGGGGTGATGGGCTTTCGCCAATGCTCCCCTCACTCAACCTTCCCCCCAAAGGAGCCAGAAGCGGAATTAACCAAACAGATAACGGTTAACCAGATTCTCCAGTTTCTCCTGATGCCCGCTGGTATGTTGCGGTGCCAGAACCTGCTGCTCAGCGTACTGCGCCAGCGCGGCGAGTGACAGTTTCCCCTGCAAGATTTGCTGGCCCAGTTCACCGTTCCAACCGGCGTAACGCTTGGCCACCTGCTGATGCAACTGGCCATCCTCAATCATGCGCGCCGCTACTTTCAACGCCAGCGCCATGGTATCCATCGCGCCGATATGGCCGTAGAACAGGTCATATTTATCGGTGCTCTGGCGGCGCACTTTGGCATCAAAGTTCAGGCCACCGGTGGTGAAACCGCCTGCTTTGAGGATCTCGAACATCACCAGCGCGTTCTCCTCCACGCTGTTCGGGAACTGATCGGTATCCCAGCCCAGTTGCGGATCGCCACGATTGGCATCGACCGAACCGAAGATGCCCAGCGCAATGGCGGTGGCGATTTCGTGATGGAACGAATGCCCGGCCAGCGTGGCGTGGTTGGCTTCGATATTCACCTTGATCTCTTTTTCCAGGCCGAACTGCTTGAGGAAGCCGTACACGGTGGCAACGTCGTAATCGTACTGGTGCTTGGTGGGTTCCTGCGGTTTCGGCTCGATCAGCAGCGTGCCCTGGAAACCGATTTTGTGCTTGTGCTCCACCACCATTTGCATAAAGCGGCCAATCTGTTCGCGTTCCTGGCGCAGATCGGTATTTAGCAGGGTTTCATAGCCTTCGCGCCCGCCCCACAGCACATAGTTTTCACCGCCCAGTTGATGAGTGGCGTTCATGGCGGTGAATACTTGGGTGGCAGCCCAACTGAACACTTCCGGGTTCGGGTTGGTGGCGGCACCGGCGGCATAGCGCGGATTGGTGAAGCAGTTAGCGGTGCCCCACAGCAGCTTCACGCCGCTGCTTTGCTGCTTTTCGGCCAACACCTCAGTTATGGCGGCGAAATTGTTCAGATACTCTTTCAGCGTTGCCCCTTCTGGCGCAACGTCGATGTCGTGGAAGCAGTAATAGGGTACGTTCAGCTTGTGGAAAAACTCAAAGGCCACGTCGGCTTTACGTTTGGCTAACGCCAGCGCATCGCCCGGCTGCTGCCATGGGCGATCGAAAGCTCCCACGCCAAACATGTCGGCACCGTTCCAGCAGAAGGTATGCCAGTAGCAGGCGGCAAAACGCAGGTGATCGGCCATCCGTTTGCCAAGGATGATTTCATCGGGATTGTAGTGGCGGAAGGCCAACGGATTATTACTGCTGGGGCCTTCGTAGCGAACCTGCTCAAGCTGATCAAAATAGGATTGCATTAGCGAACTCCTGAATAACGGGGGGATAGTGGGTTGGGTTTATCTTCGGAGTTAGCTGGCCGATGCTCAATTACGTTATTTCACACTTAAATTCACAGAATTATTAAATGTGCGCGGGATCTCATATTCGCGTTTATTCAACGTCATTAGCGGCAGGGTTATAAAACATGATCGCTATCATAAAATTAACATTAAACCAAAAATCGTAATTCGCCGGTAAAAATCTGCAATTGCCGAATGAAAAATAAGTGTCAACAATCGGCTGGACGTTTCGTGATTCATATTACCCATACACACTACATTGAAAAGGGTTATAAGATGATGATTAAGCCTATTCTCCTCTCCGCCTGCGCTCTTTTGCTGCTGGCCAGTCAATCAGGATTCAGTAAAGAAATTAAAATCGGTATGGCAATTGACGACCTGCGTTTAGAGCGCTGGCAGAAAGATCGCGATATCTTTGTTAAAAAAGCCGAATCGCTGGGGGCAAACGTGTTTGTGCAGTCTGCCAACGGTAATGAAGAAACCCAGATGGCGCAGATTGAAAATATGATCAACCGTGGCGTCGATGTGCTGGTGATTATCCCTTACAACGGCCAGGTGTTGAGCAATGTGATCAGCGAAGCGAAACGCGAAGGGATTAAGGTGCTGGCCTATGACCGGATGATCAATAACGCCGACATCGATTTCTACATCTCGTTCGATAACGAAAAAGTGGGCGAAATGCAGGCGCAAAGCCTGGTGCAGCGGGTGCCGCAGGGCAATTACTTCCTGATGGGTGGCTCACCGGTGGATAACAACGCCAAGCTGTTCCGCAAAGGGCAGATGACCGTGCTGCAACCCTTGATCAGCAGCGGCAAGATTAAAGTGGTGGGCGATCAGTGGGCCGATGGCTGGCTGCCGGAAAACGCGCTGAAGATTATGGAAAACGCCCTGACGGCCAATAATAACCATATCGATGCGGTTGTCGCCTCCAACGATGCCACCGCCGGTGGGGCGATTCAGGCGCTGGCGGCACAGGGGTTGGCGGGCAAAGTGGCGATCTCCGGTCAGGATGCCGACTTGGCGGCGGTGAAGCGCATTGTGGCAGGCACCCAAACCATGACGGTGTATAAACCGATCAGCAAATTGGCCGATGAAGCGGCAGATATTGCGGTGCAGCTGGGTAAAGGCGAACAGCCAAAATCCAATGCCAAATTAAATAACGGCAGTAAAGAAGTCTCTGCCTGGTTATTAACCCCGGTTCAGGTGGATAAATCGAATATCGATAGCACCATTATTGCCGATGGCTTCCATAAGAAATCCGATCTTAATTAATTCTGACGAAGCTCTTTGGAGGGAATAATGCCCTGCCTGTTAGAAATGAAAAATATCACTAAACAATTCGGCGTAGTAAAGGCCGTGGATAATGTCAGCCTGCAATTAGAGGCTGGGCAGGTATTATCCTTGTGCGGTGAAAATGGTTCAGGGAAATCAACGCTGATGAAAGTGCTGTGCGGAATATATCCGCACGGCAGTTATCAGGGCGAGATTTATTTTTCTGGCGACCTTATTACGGCCAAAACCATTCGCGATACTGAACAGAAGGGCATTGCCATCATTCACCAGGAACTGGCGCTGGTGAAACAGATGACGGTGCTGGAGAACATGTTTCTCGGCAACGAATGGGGCCGCTTTGGGCTGATGGATTACGACAATATGTACCTGCGCTGCCAGCGCATGCTGGCGCAGGTCAAACTGGAGGTGGACCCGCATACCCGCGTTGGTGAACTGGGGCTTGGCCAGCAGCAACTGGTGGAGATCGCCAAAGCGTTAAACAAGCAGGTGCGCCTGCTGGTGCTGGATGAACCTACCGCCTCGCTGACGGAAAGCGAAACTGCCACTCTGCTGGCGATCATCGCCGATCTGCGCGATCACGGCATTGCCTGCATCTATATTTCGCACAAGCTGAATGAGGTGAAAGCGATCTCGGATCTGATCTGCGTGATCCGCGACGGTAAGCATATTGGTACCCGGCCAGCGGCAGGTATGAGCGAAGACGATATTATCGCCATGATGGTAGGGCGTGAACTGACCGAGCTATATCCGCAGGAGCAGCACGCTATTGGTGAGGTGATCCTACAGGTGGAAAACCTCACCGCCTGGCATCCGGTCAACCGGCATATCCGCCGGGTGGACGATGTTTCCTTCCAGCTACGGCGCGGCGAGATCCTCGGCGTGGCCGGGCTGGTGGGCTCCGGGCGTACCGAAACCATGCAGTGCCTGTTCGGCGCTTATGCGGGGCGTTGGCAGGGCAGTATCAGTATCGACGGGCAGCCTGCCACCATTACCACCTGCCGACAGGCAATGCAGTATGGCATCGCCATGGTGCCGGAAGATCGCAAGCGCGACGGCATTGTGCCGGTGATGAGCGTTGGCTCGAACATGACGCTGGCGGCGCTGAGTGATTTCAGCGGCCCGCTGACGGTGCTGGATAGCGCGCAGGAGCAGGCCACCATTCAGCAGTCGCTGGCGCGGCTGAAGGTGAAAACCTCTTCGCCGGAGCTGGCGATTGGCCGGCTGAGCGGCGGCAACCAGCAGAAGGCTATCTTAGCGAAATGCCTGCTGCTGAACCCTAAAATCCTGATTCTGGATGAACCCACACGCGGTATCGATATCGGTGCCAAACATGAAATCTACAAACTCATCAACCAACTGGTGCAGCAAGGGATCGCGGTGATTGTGGTGTCTTCCGAACTGCCGGAAGTGCTGGGGCTGAGCGATCGGGTGCTGGTGATGCATCAGGGGCGCATCAAAGCCGATTTGGTCAACCGTGGTCTGACCCAGGAACAGGTAATGGAAGCGGCACTGAGGAGTGAAACCCATGTTGAAAAGCACGCAATCTGAAGCAAACCTGCCGCCATTGGCGCAGAAAAAGCCGTTGCCGGGGCTAAAATCCGTCAACTTGCAGGTGTTCGTGATGCTGGCGGCGATCGTTGTCATCATGCTGTTCTTTACCTTTACCACCGAAGGGGCCTATCTCAGCGCGCGCAATATCTCCAACCTGCTGCGACAGACGGCGATCACCGGCATCCTGGCGGTGGGCATGGTGTTTGTGATTATTTCGGCGGAGATCGATCTTTCCGTGGGTTCCATGATGGGCTTGCTGGGCGGCGCGGCGGCGATATTTGACGTCTGGCTCGGCTGGCCGCTGCCGTTGACCATTGTAGTGACGCTGCTGGCCGGGCTGTTACTGGGGGCCTGGAACGGCTGGTGGGTGGCGTATCGCAAGGTGCCTTCGTTTATCGTCACGCTGGCGGGCATGCTGGCGTTTCGCGGTATTCTGATCGGTATTACCAACGGCACCACCGTGGCCCCGACCAGCAATGCCATGTCGCAGATTGGCCAGAGCTACCTGCCGAACGGGCTGGGTTTTGGCATCGGTGCCGTTGGCCTGATGCTGTTCGTGGCCTGGCAATGGCGGCAGCGCAGCAAGCGCGCCCTGCTTGGTTTGCCGGTGGCGGCACCGAGCGGGGACGTTACCCGGCAGAGCATTCTGGCGATTCTGGTGCTGGGCGCTATCTATTTGCTGAATGATTACCGTGGCGTGCCGACGCCGGTGTTGATCCTCACCGCGCTGATGTTGGCGGGGATTTTTATGGCGACGCGCACCGCTTTTGGCCGCCGTATCTATGCGATCGGCGGTAACATCGACGCTGCGCGGCTTTCCGGGGTGAACGTGGAGCGCACCAAGCTGGCGGTGTTTGCCATCAATGGCCTGATGGTGGCGATTGCCGGGCTGATCCTCAGTTCACGCCTGGGAGCAGGTTCACCTTCGGCGGGGAACATTGCCGAACTGGATGCCATCGCCGCCTGTGTAATCGGCGGCACCAGCCTGGCGGGCGGGGTTGGCAGCGTGGCCGGGGCGGTGATGGGGGCGTTTATCATGGCCTCGCTGGATAACGGCATGAGCATGCTGGACGTGCCGACCTTCTGGCAGTACATCGTCAAAGGTGCCATCTTGCTGCTGGCGGTGTGGATGGATTCCGCCACCAAGCGCCGGGTGTAACCATTCAGGGGATCTTGGCGGCGAGGCAAAATTCACAGAGGCAGGAGGATCCCCATGTTCGAAAAGCGCTACCGTATTACCTTGCTGTTCAACGCCAATAAAGTGTACGACCGCCAGGTGGTGGAAGGTGTTGGTGAGTATTTACAGGCTTCACAGAGTGATTGGGACATCTTTATTGAAGAGGATTTCCGCTGCCGCATCGATAACATCCGAGACTGGCTGGGGGATGGTGTGATCGCCGACTTCGACGACCGGAACATTGAACAACTGCTGCATAACGTCAACGTGCCGATTGTCGGCGTTGGCGGTTCCTATCACCGGCAAGAGGATTACCCGCCGGTGCATTATATCGCTACCGATAACTACGCGCTGGTGGAAGCGGCGTTTATGCACCTGAAGGAAAAGGGGCTGAACCGCTTTGCGTTTTATGGCCTGCCGGTGGAAGGTGGCAAGCGTTGGGCGCAGGAGCGCGAACAGGCATTCCGCCAGTTGGTGGCCGAGGAACAGTATCAGGGTGTGGTGTACCAGGGGATGGCCACCGCGCCGGAAAACTGGCAATACGCGCAGAACCGCCTGGCGGATTGGATACAGACGCTGCCGCAGCAGACCGGGATTATTGCCGTTACCGATGCGCGGGCGCGCCACCTGTTGCAGGTGTGCGAGCATTTGGATATCCCGGTGCCAGAAAAGCTGTGCGTGATCGGCATCGATAACGAAGAGCTGACCCGCTATCTTTCGCGCGTTGCCTTATCGTCGGTGGCGCAGGGCACGCGCCAGATGGGCTATCGCGCCGCCAAGCTGCTGCACCAGTTGCTCGATCGGCGCGAGTTGCCGCTGCAACGCATTCTGGTGCCGCCGGTGAAGGTGATCGAGCGCCGCTCCACCGATTTCCGCTCGCTGCGCGATCCGGCGGTGATTCAGGCCATGCATTACATTCGCCACCACGCCTGCAAAGGGATCAAGGTGGAACAGGTGCTGGACGCGATCGGCATGTCCCGCTCCAACCTGGAAAAACGCTTTAAAGACGAAACCGGCCAGACCATTCATAACGTGATCCATGAAGAAAAACTCGATCGCGCCCGCAACCTGCTCACCGCCACGTCGCTGCCGATCAATGAGATTTCGCAGATGTGCGGCTACCCGTCGCTGCAGTATTTCTATTCGGTGTTTAAGAAAGGCTATGACATGACGCCCAAAGAGCATCGTGATCGTTATGGGGAGGTGGGGTATTAGGTAGTATCCACAATTTGTTTTGTGTAGCTTTATTGGCTACATTTGAAGCCAATAAAGCTACATGGAGTTCCCGCATGAACGAGCCTTTACTGGAGTTTTTATTCAGCGATTACCGGCGCAAAGTGTTAAATCTGTTGCTGAATTCTCCGCAACAGGCGTTTCACGTGCGGGAAATTGCGCGCCAGACCGCAACTCAGGCAGGAACGCTGCATAAAGAATTGAGTAAGTTGGCACAGGTGGGCATTCTGCAAAAACAGGAACAGGGTAAGCAGCTTTATTATCGTGTGAACGTAGATTGCTTGATTTATCCCGAACTGGCTGCGATTTTCCGCAAAACCTCTGGACTAGCCGTACATTTACGCTCCGCATTGGCTGTTTTTGAGTCGCGAATCATTCTGGCATTTGTTTTTGGCTCAGTGGCCAGTGGCAAGGCGACTGATGCCAGCGATGTGGATCTGCTGATCGTTGGCGATGTGACATTCAATGAGATTGTCATGGCGTTATACCCACTCCAGGCGGAATTGGGGCGGGAAATAAATCCCAAGGTTTACTCTGTGGCTGAATGGCTGGCCGCACTGGATGAGAAAACGGCGTTTATTCAGGATGTATTGAGTAAACCCAGATTATGGATTGCAGGGGATAAGGATGACGCTGAGCAATTTAGTCGGGATAGGGTTGGAGGCAATCCCAACTGATACGCTGACTATCAAGAAATTATTGGCGGCCGCCGAACGTAATTTGCGGGATGCCGCTATTTTGCAACTTAGCAACGAAAACCGCTTCGATACTGCTTACAAAGCGATTATGCAAATGGCTAATCTGGCGTTGCAGGTAGAGGGTTTCCGCACCTTAACCAGTAAACCTGGTCATCATCAGATGATGATTCAATCATTGCCTTTGACCATAGGTATTTCGCGTGAAACCATGATTTATCTTGATGCATTACGTAAGCAGCGTAACGTTGCTGATTATTCAGGTGACTTGGTGACGGATAGCGCTGTTGCAGCTTGTATAGAACAAGCTGAAGCGCTGTGGCAAGCCTTGATACTTTGGTTGAAGCAAAAACATGCTGCTTTGTTGAACTAATCTTCCAAACCAAGCTGCAAAAGATGTCATTTACTACGTAGTGAAGCGGTGAAACGTTTGCGAACGTCGATGTGCAATGAGGTAGGGAATAACAGGTTTACTTTGCTGAATATGCAGGCATGACTAAGGGTTTAAAAACAGAAAGCGCGGTAACAGTCTTCGCTCCCGGCGTCAGGCCAGAAAGCGCTAGCTGTGCCGCGCCCAGTTAGCAGCAGTGTTTAGCGTTTATGCAGGCACTGCTTGTTGTGGTACTTGCCAGTTTTCGTGATAGATATGCTCAGCCTGTTCCTGCGTGGCGGCATAATCGCCAGTGAGGCGGTAGGCAACCGTGAAGGCAAAATCAAACGCAGCCCCCGGCCCTTTGCCACTGATCAGGTTACCGTCTTCAACCACTCTTTCAGCCACATAGGTGCCATCTGCCACGCTACGATGCAGTTCACCGGAGCAGACATAACGGCGCCCTTGCAGCAACCGGTTAACGGCCAGCACGCGAGCAGCAGCGGAACACAGTGGGCAAATCAACTTTGCGGCTTCATCGTGACGGCGGATAAACTCCACGGCCATCGAATTATCCGCCATGTTGGCAGTTGCCTGCGGCCCACCGGGGATTACCACGGCGTCGTACATGACATCCATACGGCGTTCCAACAGAGCATCGGCGAACATGCGCATCTTGTTATAGCTGCGGAGTTCCAGCCGATCCTGACAGGACAGCAGTTCCACATCAATCTTCAGACGACGCAATACGTCGATCACAATAACCGCCTCAGCCTCTTCAAATCCTTCGCTTAGCAGGACGGCAACTTTCTTGGTCATAGCATCTCCAGCAATGGACGGGTGAATAACCCGGGCCGGATCAGGTTAGCAGATAAGTAGCGATGATTTTTGCCGGGAGGCAAAGTGTAAGAAGGGGATCGCGGAAACACGATTTCGCGCTTAGCACTAAGGGTGATTCGCGCTATAATCCGCCACTTGCTTCCGTTTTAGAGGAAGATCATCGTCCCCGGTGGGGCGGCTGGACTTCAAATCCAGTTGGGGCCGCCAGCGGTCCTGGGCAGGTTCGACTCCTGTGGTCTTCCGCCATTCAGTGTATTCTGAGCTCTCCCAACGTCAACTAAACCCCCGTTAAACCCTTGTATATCAAGCCTTCCTTGTATTCCGAAGTCAACTAGAGTCTACTGGTATCAATATGCCCCTGGGGGCACTATTGGGCACATCGACCACTGTGGGTAAAATCACATGCCACCAAAACAGCTAAAAACCATTAATAATCAAATAATAGCGTCACTTGATACCCGTAGTAAACCCTATAAGTTTGCTATCGGTAGGGGGCTCTATGTGCTGGTGAAGCCTACAGGCTCAAAATACTGGCGTTTGAAGTATCGCATAGACGGTAAGGAGAAGAGCCTGGCGTTCGGGACATTCCCTGCTGTAACGATTAGTGAAGCCATTATGTTAAGGGAAGAGGCCAGAGCGAAGCTCAAAGATGGTTACGATCCTGCGATTGATAAAACTCTGGAGAGAGAACAACGCCGTCAGGAACGTACCAAACAAGCTTTCCAGCTTTCGCTCACCGAGTCTGGCGGGCTGATTATCAAAACAACCAAGCAAACCCTATCGCTTACGCCAGAGCAAACTCAGGCCGTCAAAGCATTCTTGCTTTCAGGAGGAGGAAACAACGATGCCATTAACTGATGCAAAAGTTCGAGCATTAAAGCCCAGAGATAAGCCGTACCGCTTAGGTGACGCCGGAGGGTTATACGTTGAAGTAGCAACCAATGGGTCGCGCTATTGGCGCATGAAATACCGCGTTGCCGGTAAAGAGAAGCGTCTTGCCTTTGGCGTTTACCCCGATGTTTCATTGGCCGATGCCCGTGAAAAGCGCGATGCAGCTAAAAAGATCTTGGCGGCAGGTGGCGACCCTAGTGAAACCAAAAAGGCCGAGAAGCTCGCTCAGAGGCTTAATGCTATAAACACCTTTGAAGCCGTCGCCCGAGAGTGGCATCAGACTAAAGCTGATCGCTGGTCACTGCGCTACCGTGATGAAATCATTGATACCTTCGAGAAGGATATTTTCCCCTTTATAGGGAAACGCCCTATTGCAGAAATCAAGCCGATGGAGCTACTGGAAACTCTCAGGCGTATGGAAAAGCGTGATGCGCTTGAGAAGATGCGCAAAGTACGCCAACGCTGTGGTGAAGTTTTTCGCTATGCCATTATCACTGGACGAGCTGAATACAACCCTGCACCAGACCTAGCCAGTGCTTTGAAAACGCCAAAGAAGCATCATTTTCCTTTCCTGACGGCTCAGGAACTGCCGCATTTCCTTAAAGATCTCTCTGGTTATACCGGTAGTGTCATCACTAAAACTGCGACCAAGATCATCATGCTGACGGGCGTAAGAACCCAAGAGCTGAGATTTGCGCGCTGGCAGGATATCGACTTGGATAAGGGTGTATGGAACATACCGGCTGAAGTGATGAAAATGAAGCGACCGCACGTCATTCCATTGTCCATGCAGGTTATCGAGCTGTTCAGCTCTCTCAAGCCAATGACTGGTGGCTATCCCTTGGTGTTTATTGGCCGGAACGATCAGCGTAAGCCAATCAGCAAGGAAAGCATCAATCAGGTTATCGAACTGCTAGGTTACAAAGGGCGGCTGACCGGCCACGGTTTCCGCCACACCATGAGCACCATCCTGCACGAGCAAGGCTACAACTCGGCCTGGATTGAGACACAGCTTGCCCATGTGGATAAGAACAGCATTCGTGGTACCTACAACCATGCGAAGTATCTGGATGGCAGGCGTGAGATGTTGCAGTGGTATGCCGACTATATGGATAGCCTAGAGTTTGACGGAAATGTGGTGCATGGGGAGTTTGGACGTCGTGCTTAGGGTGAGGTGGTTTTTCTGACGGGGACCAACAGCACTGGCAGTGATGTTGGCGCTGTTAGTTTTCGCGGGACTGAAAAGGCCATGGAAGCAGTACGGGCCACTGGGACATAGAATCTATGCACTGGTTCTTGGTTGTTAGCCTACAGGAAGATCAGCGAGCCGATGAAACAGGGGTGTTGTATCATGAAAATTGCATGTTTTGGGCGTATTTTATTGGCCGGATTTAGGTTAGTGGCTAATTAATTCACATTTCATATGGACACCTTGTCAAACTTGATCATTTGATGCTTATTCATAGCACCTAAGGCACACACACCGGAACGTTGAAGGAGCTTACTGTCATGGATAAATATCAGCTCAGCGAGCGTGATATCTGCACCAAATTCATTACACCAGCTATTCAACAAGCTGGCTGGCAGCAGCATCAGTTCCGAGAGGAAGTCAACCTCACCGACGGTCGTGTCATGGTACGCGGTAAGATGGCCTCTCGAGTAAAAAACCCTGAAGCGAAAGGTGGTCCTAAACGTGCCGATTATGTGCTTTATGCAAGACCAAACGTACCGATCGCGGTTGTAGAGGCCAAACAGGCGAAGTTCTCCATTGGGTACGGTATGCAACAAGCTCTAGCCTATGCCGAAATGCTAGACGCGCCGTTTGCCATCAGTAGCAATGGCGATGGTTTTCTCCTGCATGACCGAACAGGTCTTTCCCTGCCTATTGAACGAGAACTTCAGCTTACCCAGTTCCCGACCTTGGCCGACTTGTGGATGGTCTATCAACAATGGAAAGGATTAGTTGCACCTGAAGCTGTAAAGCTGATTGAACAGCCGTTTTATACCGATGGCAGCGGCCGCGAACCACGTTACTATCAGCGTGTGGCAATTAACCGTGCCATTGAAGCAGTAGCCAAAAGGCAAGAGCGAATATTGCTGGTCATGGCCACCGGTACAGGGAAAACGTATACAGCTTTTCAGATTATTTGGCGCTTATGGAAAGCAAAATCCAAGAAGCGCATTCTGTTTTTGGCCGACCGCAATATCCTCGTCGACCAGACTATGCAGCAGGATTTCGCCCCTTTCGGCGAGGTGATGCACAAAGTCACTAACCGTGAAGTCAAAAAGAACTATGAGATCTACCTTGCTCTCTACCAAGCTGTAACGGGGAGGGAAGAATGGAAACAAATCTATCGCCAGTTTCCAGGGGATTTCTTCGACTTAGTCGTGATTGATGAGTGTCATCGTGGCAGCGCTGCGGAAGACTCAGCATGGCACGATATACTAGATTATTTCACTACAGCCACCCACCTTGGCCTGACTGCCACACCGAAAGAAACCAAGGAAACAAGCAATACCAGCTATTTCGGAGAGCCTATTTATACCTATTCGCTCAAGCAGGGCATTGAAGACGGTTTTCTTGCCCCCTACAAGGTGATCCGCATTGCAACCGATGTTGATGCAGTCGGCTACACACCAGAGAAGGGGAAAATCGATAAGCTAGGCCAGGCCATTGAGCAACGGCAGTACAACACAAAAGACTTTGATCGCAATCTAGTACTGGAGAAACGCACAGCGCTTGTTGCCAACAAGGTATGGGAATACCTCCAAGCAACCGATCCGATGGCCAAGACGATTGTTTTTTGTGACGACCAAGATCACGCCGAGCGGATGCGCCAAGAACTGGTAAAGCTCATCCCTGCTGCCGCAAACAATCGCCGTTACGTCATGCGAATTACCGGAGACGATAACGAAGGGAAAGCACAGCTCTCCTACTTTATCGACAACGATGAACCTTACCCGGTTATTGCCACCACCTCGAAGCTACTTACCACGGGCGTAGATGCCAAAACCTGCAAACTGATTGTCTTGGACCAGAGCATCAACTCGATGACGGAGTTCAAACAGATGATTGGCCGTGGCACGCGCCTGCGTGAGGACTACCAAAAACTCTACTTCACCATCATGGACTTTAAAGGCGCTACGCGACTGTTCGCTGATCCCGATTTCGACGGCGAACCCGTGGTGATCTACGAACCTCGCCCTGAGGATCCTGTGGTACCGCCAGATGTCGTCACGCCCCCTAGTATAGAAGAACCCGAACCTCCACCCTATGACTCTAGTCTCACAGATAAGGCTGGTAGCAGCGCAGGCCGAGTAAGGTATGTGATTGATGACGTCAATGTGTGCTTAGCGGTAGAACGCTCGCAATACCTTGATGTCGACGGCAAGCTCATCACTGAGGATTACCGAGTCCTGCTCAAAAGTGACATTAAAAGCACTTTGCAGGCTGAATTTGGTAACCTAACCAACTTTCTACGGCGCTGGAGCAACGCTGAGCGCAAACAAGCAGTGCTAGAGGAATTAGCTGAACATGGCGTACCATTCGAGATCCTGCAACAGGCTGTCGCTAACGGCAGCGAACTGGATGCTTTTGATCTGGTAACCCACGTCGCCTTTGACCAGAAGCCACTCACTCGGCGTGAACGAGCCAACAACGTGAAAAAGCGTGATGTGTTCGGCAAGTACGGTGAGCAAGCCAAGGTCGTACTGGAAGCTTTACTAGAAAAATTTGCCGATCATGGTGTACAAGACATAGAGGATGCCAACGTGCTGGAATTACCTCCATTTGACCAATTTGGCAGCAAAACACAAATCCGGCGGGGTATTTTTGGTGGCGTAGAGCAATACACCCAAGCCGTGAAGGAGCTGGAGCTGGCTCTCTACGACATATCCGAACAAAAACAGGCTTGATTAAACAACGGGCCCTCAACAAGCGAATAGAAAGATGAATCTCAGCAGTACCATTAAATCCATTCAAGACATCATGCGCAAAGATGACGGCGTCGACGGCGATGCACAACGTCTCGGCCAGCTCACATGGATGTTGTTCCTCAAGGTGTTTGACCAACGTGAGGAGGAATGGGTGGATGATAACCCGGCGTATACCTCTCCCTTGCCCGGAAAGTACCGCTGGCGTAACTGGGCAGCTTATATAGCGGGTGATGATGGCAAAAAGAAACCACAAATTGCCGGTAGTGAATTGATCAGCTTCGTCAACAACGAGTTATTCCCAACGCTCAAAGAGATTGATGCTAACAAGAGCCCTCAGCACAAAGTCATCCGTAGTGTCTTTGAAGATGCGAATAACTACATGAAATCCGGCCCGCAGATGCTAGCCGTGATCGAGAAGCTGGAAGACGCTATCAATTTCCACGATTTTACCATCCGCGCCAATATTGGCGATGTGTACGAGCAATTACTCAACGATTTGCGCGGCGCAGGTAATGCAGGGGAATTCTACACCCCGCGCGCCATCACAGCTTTTATGGTTGATAGAGTCAACCCGCGTCTAGATAAGCGCGAGACAGTCATGGATCCCGCTTGTGGAACAGGCGGTTTCTTGACTGCCGCCATAGAGCGTTTCCGCAAGCAACTCGCGACAATGAAATCACCGCGTCCTGAAGACAAGCGCGCCATTGAAGAGTTGATCCTTGGCATTGAAAAGAAGCAGTTACCGCACCTGCTCTGCACCACCAACATGCTACTGCATGGCATCAATGTGCCCAGCCAGGTCGAGCACAAAAACACGCTAGGTATCGGCTGGAACGATTGGCAGGCCAGCGACAAGGTTGACTGCATCATCACTAACCCCCCATTCGGAGGGTATGAAGACGATGGCGTTGGCAGCGACTATCCGGCTGACTTGCGCACCCGCGAAACCGCCGACATGTTCATGGCGCTCATCATCAAGAAACTGTTGAAGGAAAAGGGTCGCGCCGCCGTGGTGCTACCCGATGGTTTTCTGTTTGGTGATGGCATCAAAGGTACACTGAAAAAGCTGCTGCTGCGTGACTGCAAGTTGCACACCATCGTCCGCCTACCCAAAGGCGTGTTCGCGCCCTACACCACCATCAAAACCAACCTGCTGTTCTTCACCAAGGGCAATGCGGTCAATGACGGTACCGAGCACTTCCATACCGACACCATTTGGTACTACGAGCATCCCTACCCGCCAGGTTACAAAAGCTACTCCAAAACCAAGCCCATCCGGCTGGAGGAATTCGATCCTGAACGAGAGTGGTGGGGCTCGGAGGATAACGACTTTGCCGACCGCGTGGAGAACGAATTTGCCTGGAAGGTGGATTTCAAAACCAAGCGCGAACAGGCCGAAGCCGCTGCCCAACCACACTGGCAACGTGCCGAAGCGCTGAATAATCAAGCCGCCGCGCTCGAAAGTGAAGCGAGCGACTTGCGCAAGAGCCTAGTCGGCACTACTGACGCTGCCTACCGCGAAAAGATCGACGCCCAGATCGCCGCGTTGCGCGCTCAAGCCGAACCGCTGCGCCTGCAAGCCCGCGATGCCCAAGCCGCTGGCGACCGTATCTACTGGCCGATTTTTAACCTCGACATCAAAAACCCCAACACGGCAGAAGAAGAAACCCACGACCCAGACGTACTGCTAGAGAAATACAAAAAACTGCTCGGTGAAATTGAAGAAACCGAAAACCAGCTCAAAAGTGAGTTGGCGGCGGCATTGGCGCATCACTTTGTCGGCGAGGATGCTTAATGGATACACAGCAGCTTTTGGCAGAATTTGGGCATATAGCAAATGCACCTGGGGGTATTGGTAAGTTACGCGAACTGATTCTTGATTTGGCCATTAGGGGCGAATTAACTGCAACACCAGATAGGTCTGAAAATGCCAGCTCGCTTCTCTCAGAAATTAAGATTTTTCGCGATGAAATGGTTAAAAGCGGAAGGCTTCGCAGGCCCACGCCTCAACCCGATATCGAAGATTTTGAATTGAAATTTAAACTGCCCGAAAACTGGGCTTATGAGCGTTTAGGGAACGTTTGCGAGATTGTTAGAGGCGTCACATTCCCCGCATCAAAAAAGCAAACTACCCGGTCTTCCGATGTGGTAGCTTGCCTCCGTACCAGCAATGTCCAGTCAGAAATTGATTGGAATGATTTGATTTTCATCGAACCAAAATTTGTTACCAGGGTCGATCAATGGGTCGAAAAAGGTGACACCATGATCTCAATGGCAAATAGCTACGAGCTTGTTGGCAAAGTGGCGCTAGTGAGAGATGTCAAAGAACGTGTAACATTCGGCGGTTTCATCGCCGCAGTACGCCCTCATATTCTTGAACCGGAGTACCTTTATCTTGCGCTACGCAGCCCTTATATGCAGGCACGGATGCGCGGCACAGCAAGTCAAACAACAAATATTGCAAATATTTCACTCAGAGGGATGCGGCCAATTCCAATGCCAATTCCACCAAAGGAAGAACAATTCCGCATCGTCGCCAAAGTCAATGAGTTGATGGCCTTGTGCGACAAGTTGGAAGCGCAGCAACAAACCCGCCGCAAACTGCAAAACAAGCTGCGCCAGTCCATGTTGCAAGCGGTAGCCAGCGCCACCAGCCCGCACGAACTGCAAACTAGTTGGACGCGTTTGGCCGACAATTTTGGTAGGCTGTTTCATGTGCCGGAGGATGTGGATGAGTTCGTCGCAGAGCTCAAAAATATTGCTGTCCGTGGTTTGCTTTCTTTGCCATCAACATCGCTTGCACCTGTGGGCGGTATCATGGCCGATTGCGATAGCTTACGCGGCCAATACATCTCGTCAGGTTTGATGCGTCGGCAGAAACTCATCTCAGTTGCTGACTCGGACGTTGTATATCCAGAACATTGGGCTATTGCACCGTTTGATAAGGTCGCGGTGGTTATTGGAGGGGTAACTAAAGGTCGCGACTTGCGTGGTCGAGATGTCATGACGTGCCCTTATCTGTCTGTTGCCAACGTTCAACGCGGATTCTTCAAGCTGACTGATCTGAAAACAATCCAGATCGGAAAACAGGAGTTGAATAAATATCTTGTCCAAGAAGGTGATTTGCTCATCACTGAAGGCGGTGATTGGGACAAGGTCGGTCGCACAGCAATATGGCGAGGTGGTGTCGATAACTGCCTCCATCAAAACCACGTATTCAAGGCCCGGGTTCCTTCATTGTCCTTGCTGAACGAATGGGTCGAACTTGTATTCAATTCAGGCATCGGTCGTGACTATTTCGCCGGAGCTTCAAAACAGACAACCAATCTGGCTTCAATCAATATGACGCAACTTCGAAGCTTTCCAATGCCTATTCCACCGCTTGATGAGCAGCGAGCAGTTTTGGCCAAACTTGATGCACTGACGAAGCAAGCGGGTATTTGGCGCAAAAAGCTAGAGAGTAAGAATCACTTGGCATTATTGCTGGCTAGCGCGACTGTTGCAGCATTTACCGGCCTCACTATCGAACAACAAGAGGAACCCATGAAAGTCCCACAAACCGAGTTGATTGCCACGCTGCGTTTAGGCATTACGCCGGATATCAAAGCCCAAGCGCCGCTGGCCACCACTCTGGCTCGTCACCATGGCGAGATGAGTGCCAAGGATTTATGGCTGCGCTTCGGCGGTGAGATCGATGCTTTTTACACGCAACTGAAAACAGAAGTGGTGCAAGGTTGGATTCTGGAGCCTGCCCCCGCCGAAGTGCGTGAAAAACCAGCCGATATAGTGAGCGCCTGATATGCAACTGCTACACATCTGCATCCCAACCTTTCGCAATCTGCGCGAGCTTGAGATCACTTTCGCGACGCACTTGCAGCCAACGGCGAGTGCAACAGATGTACCACTCAAGCCCATCCGTAGCCACGCCCTGATTGGTCAGAATGGCACCGGCAAGTCCAACCTGATCGAGGCGCTGATCACCCTCTTTCGCGATGTGGATCTGGACCGCGAAGCGGCTTTTGATTACACGCTGGAATATAGTATTCGTGGTCATGTGGTACGCATTGAGGCTGATACCGCCAGGCAAAAGCGCCCCTATGTGTGGGTGGACGGTAAAGCCGAATCACAAGGTTATTTGCTGAAAAACCGTGAGATGCTGCCTGCGCATATTTTTGCCTATTACTCGGGCCGCAACGAGCGTATCGAAGCCTTGTTTCAAGAGCACCAGCGTCGCTTCAACCAGCGCCAGGAAATCACTACAGATGAAGTACTGTCTGAGCAACTACTGGAGAACTTTACCGGCTCCGAGGCAGATATTCGCGCCGTCGAAGAAGCCAAACGTCGCCGCGAGTCGCGGCTGAAGCAAGCGGGTGACGACCGCCTGCGCCGCCTGTTTTACTGTCGTGGTGGCCATAGCCAACTGGTGCTGCTGGCCTGCCTATTGTCTGACGACCCAGTGTTTCAGAAGGTGCTAAAGAACCTGCACATTGAGTCGCTGGAATCCGCACTGTTTGTGCTGAAAGAACCGCACCGCCTGCGTGAAAAGCGCCGCAGTGGCAAGTTTGACGAGCAGGAACTGAACGAAGGCGACCCGCGCTTCTGGTATGCGCGCGGCAATGTGGTGAGCGAGTTCCTCGACAAGCTGTGGCAAGTAGCTTGGGCACCGATTGAGCAAGAGGCGACGAAACAGATCGACTTCCGTGGCCGCACCGAAAAACAGAAACAGCTGTACCTTTTTGTGCCAAGTCAGGAGAAACTTAAACTACTTGGCGAACTGGTCGGCAGTGCCGACAGTTTCTTCCGCTACGCCGAGGGGGCTTACATTGGTGACCTGATAGAAGAAGTGCGTATCACGGTGAAGAAGCGTGATGAACACGGCGGCAAGGTAAGCTTCACTCATTTGTCAGAAGGCGAGCTGCAAATGCTCACCGTGTTGGGCCTGATGCGCATCACTCGTGACGACCAGTGTCTGTTCCTGCTTGATGAACCCGACACCCACCTGAACCCGATCTGGAAGCTGCGTTACTTCGACGATATTGAAGGCGTGCTGGGTTCCGATGATGCAGCGCTGCTACAGAGCGAGTCGCAAATAATCATCACCACTCATGATCCCATGATGGTGGGCAGTCTGAAGCGTGAACAGGTACATATACTGCGTCGCGATGGTAATCGCACACTGGTCGATACTCCGGATGAGCACCCGCAAGGGATGGGTGTAACAGGGCTACTCAAGAGCGAATTGTTTGGTTTGTCGTCCACACTGGATATCGAAACCGAGCGCCGCTTGTTTCGGCGCAATGAACTGTTTGCACTCGATGAAAGAACCCCTGAACAAGATGATGAATTGCGCCGTTTGAGTGCGGAGTTGGCAGACTTAGGTTTTTCAAATGCAGATTTTAAAGATCCGTTCTATGCCAAGTTTGTACGACGAATGGCTAAACACACTAAGTTCCACAAACCAATTCTTACGCCAGAGGAACAGATAGAGCAGGATATAATAGCCGACACTATTATCGATGAAATCTTACGTGAGGAGGATAGCCAGTGATCTTCATCGACTTAGAAAACAAGCTGCCAACTGATGCTGATTTACCTCCTGATATTTGTTGGAAAAAAGCTGATTGGGAGGTTTGGTTAACAGAATCCAAACGCCTGATAAGCGAACTTGCCAGACTGAATACTACAGGCAAGCTCAAAGAGCGTAATGAACTGATCGATAGGCACAGCGGGCACTGGGGAAAACTGAAGCCGTGGCTTCTTGCTCTATCGGGCGGCAAATGTTGGTTTACCGAAGCACGTGATATTGCATCACATTTAGATGTGGAACATTTTCGTCCGAAGAAAGCTGCTCGCAACGCCAAGGGACCAGAACGAGACGGGTATTGGTGGTTGGCCTTCGACTACATGAACTTTCGTATTGCAGGCACAGTACCTAATCGAAAGAAAGGCGCATGGTTCCCTCTTCGCCATGGCTCACCGTGTTCAACCTATGTGTCTCGTTGTGAAGGAGATGAAATTCCACACTTTCTTGACCCGACTAATGCCCACGACGTGACTCTGCTTGCTTTCGATGAGGAGGGGAAGGCCGTTCCTGCACCTGGCATTCCACGCTGGGATTATGTACGAGTACGGCGTACTGTGGATCGCTTAAAACTCTCTGAACACCAAGCGTTAGCTGAGGAACGACGAAAGATCTGGCAAAACACCACAAAGCTGATTAATAAATACCTTCAAGCACTCGCGAAGGCACGAACCTCTGCTGCAGCTCGTGAACAAGCGAAGACCGCAGCGCGCGACATTGTCTGCCTCACCAAGCCTGAAAGCGAGCTTTCAGCAGTGGCCAAATGGTGTGTTCGCATGCGTAACGATCCACAGCTTTCTAGGTTGGTTGGGTGAGGCGAAGACCAGCCTCTAGCCTTCCTGAGCTTGGTAAAGGCACCGTCAACAAAAATTTTTGTACTGTATTCTGCTGAGAATGCTTGTAGACCTGATTTAACAAATCTGCCACATTTATTGTGAACTGTACCCGATTTCCACCAGCATCCTTGCCATAGTGGTACAGTTCACCCTTTAACGCGCTATGCTTGTTTGCGCAACTTTTCGACCCATTCGTTCATCATTTCAGCTTCGTAGAGAGAGGTTTCCGTCCAGTCACTCTGCGAGCGTAAATAATAGACATAGGGCTGTGTGTCGAATGAGTATTGTCCTTCGGGTAACGCCAATGGGAAGAATTCATCCACACAGGTCATGCAGATCAACCACCATTCCAACTGTTTGAGCATCTCGTTATCACCTTGTTGCACGAAAAGGCAGCCAGGGTACTGATACTCGGTTTGCACACGGGTATTGGCATGGTAGCAGCCATCGCCTGTTGTCACCGTGTTTTGCCAGTGTTCACCGAGGCGTTTCGCCAGTATCGGCGCAGTGTCAGGCTCTTTGGTGGGGAAGAAAAACGTGCCATGCAGGTAATAGCCTTTTTGTTGACCATATTCCAGATACCAGTACGCCCCCACGCAATGCTCAAATTCCGGAGTGTTGCGCAAGCCGCTCAAGAGTTGTTGGCGATCCTGCACCATACGCTCTAGTGGCGTATCTGCATCAGCGTAGGCCAGTTCAACGCCAACAGCGACAAAAGAGGGGTAACTGGTGTTGATCACCGATTGTGCCGCAAGCCCAATGCGAAGATTTCTGTCTTTTGCCCATAACCATTCGGCCACCTGCCGTTTATGTTCATCAGACCGCAGTACATCGGATATTGTTGCCATACTCTGGAGCAACTCAGACTCAACATCACGATCAATCGGGAGATTTGATTCGGCCTGTGCTGTCAGTTCAGCAAGACACATTAGCTTTGGGTGGAAAGTGCGCAGCCCTTTCCAGGTGTTCATCGAAAGCTGTAAACGTCCGTAGATCTTCAGTAACTCCTCTGCGTCGGCATAGTCTATCCGATTCAAAAGAAAAATAGGTCCAATCAGGCGGTCATAATCCTCTGTTAGCCAACGGGTATTAAGCGGTGAAAATTCTGCATTCTTGCTGGTCGACAGCATCAAGTGGGATAAATGGCTATTTACGTCATTTGAAATCAGTGTGTTGTGATTGTTCATATTAAATACCTTAAAAATGATAAATGTGAGTGATTACGCTGGTCGTGCAGCGGTTGTGATCATTGGTGTAGAGGCTGGCGACGTCTGCCACGCTTAGCCCCAAGCTGTATACGACGTTCTCCGCGACCGAATGTGCGTGCATTTCCCGGTAGAACCAGGCGGACGGCAGCGTCGACTTTGGTGATGTAGGTAATCGCCTTCTGTAATGCGGCTCGTTTGGTCTGATCGAGGTAATGAACGTCACCAATTCCAGAATGCGTATAGGTATGCTGGATGGCGTTGCAGTTGAAATAAAGCCCCGTGCCACCAGTGATGTCCTGCTTCCAATACTCACCAATGCGGCGTGCCAGCAAGATGTCACGACGGATGCGGCTGCCATTAAATAAAAAGCAGGTGTGGTAATGAAAGCCTTTGTGCAAGCCGCGTTCCAGCTTCCACAAATAACCGTCACAGTGTTCGAATAGTGGGTGAGATTGCACACGTTTAAACAGGCGTTTGTGATGCAACCGCGTGAGGGTTGCTGTGATGGATTTCGCTACGGTTTTCTCGTAAGAGAGATCCACCCGCACCACCGATAAACGGCTACGGCGTTCAAATAAGTCATCGACATAGGCCAGTGCGCCACGCAGGTTTTTATTGGCTGCACGCTGGAAGTTACGCAACTGGCGTTGATGCTTTGCTGAATTTACTGTGGCACGAAACTCGCTCAGGAGTTGTTCCAACAGCGCAATGTTTTGCCGGGTGCATGCAAGCAGAGTGAGAGGCAATACCAAACCGCAGCGTTCCATTTCCTGGCGGAAAGCCGCGATGGTTGGGTGCAACTGCTGGTATTCACCGATAGCAGCGATGAGACCAGGCATTATTTGCAACAATTCTTGCAGGTAATGCCCTGCCAGCGTCAGTTTTCCCCGGCGATTGAAGATGGCTTGTTCAGCAGTCATCAGCTTGCGCAGCAAAAACAACACACGCAGTTGTATTTTCAGCAGATCCCAATCTGGCGTTACCAGTAGTGTGGTATCACTGTAAGGGTGGTGCATGCTGGTTGATTCCAGCTGTGCCAAATCATCGTCATTCATTATGCTTCATTCCTTGAGTGCTCTTTATTAGTGATGGCTAATAGAGAGAACCGTGATTTACGGGTGCAGAACGCCTACCGTTGTGGTGTTGCCACAACAGGGAAGAGACTGCAGTTCAATGGGTAACCGTTTGATGATTCACACTTGCCAGCCTTAACAGGCTCTCTAACGCGTAATGTCAGAGCTACAACAACTCACTCATCATGAGTTGACCAGGCAGTGTTATCTTTCAACCAAATGCATCTGGTGATGATTGATTAGCTATTAATATCAATAATATAAACTCCTGAACTCACCGTTTGCCTATAGGGTCTATGGCATGACAGTTTGTTGGAGCGGTTGAGCGACTCCCCTGCCATGGACGGTATCCCCGGGTTAATACCGTTGTGGCAAGTTAGTGCAATCAGGTGAAAGTGATCACCGACCGCCAAGGCGAATTCGCACCATATTCATGCGCCAATATGGCCTTTACGCGGCATGCTTGGTGTTGCGCTCTTTCAGCCATTGCAGATAGTCGCTCAGCCACCAGCGGCTAGAGCGGCCCAACTTAAGTGGTTCTGGAAACAGCTTGTTATCCATCAGTTTGTAGAAGAAGGTGCGTGACAGGCCTGAGTGTGCCATCAGGAATTTCATGTCGATCAGGCGATCTGTCTGATCTTCATTGCGGGATACATTGTTAGTAGAAACTGCTTTCATGATAATTACCTCGTTGTTGATGTTTGTTGAACTCGAGGTAAATAGTAAATGAAGGGATTCGACATTTCGTTATAAGTAAAATTTTATAAAATTATATTTACTTATTTTATTTTTTGCTGTTGTAAAGTGATGAATCATTAATCAAATCGCGAATACTCAAGTCATACAGGTGCTCTTTTTCTCGCAAGGTGCTCAATAGTTGTTCAAATGTCCCTTGGCAAACAATCTTCTCAAAACCGGATAATGTTGTTTTGATAAAGTTGGTCCGGTGATAGTCGACCTCTTTGTTGGGGATATTGACGGGTTTGCCTTTCAGCAATTTGTAGATCTGCTCTAGCGGCAATTGCCATCCATTCCTGAGTTGCCAAAGCAACAAGTCCATCAGGGGTATTATTTGATGTAATTGAATGTTAATGATGTTCCTGCAGGTAAGCGGTCTATCACGTGTGGCACCACTAAAAATATTATATTGTGCACGTAACTTGGCCAGTGTCTCTTTAAAAGCCACTATCAACTGGGCTTCACTGTACGAAGGATCTACAGAAAGATAAACCAGTTCGACATCGGGTGATTGGAGCGCAGTCAGTGGCGTCTTTTCGTCAACCTGGTCTAATCGGCGACGATAGCAAGGGTGGGTGGGTATGGTGAGAGTTCCTCCGTTCAGGGCATTATGGCAGGCAAGAACATCCTTAACGTTCAGTTCCCGAACGGGGACTTCCAACTGTTGCGATGGCGTTTCTTGCTCATCAGCCAGATAGATAATTTCTGGTACTGACGTGTGCGATTTGAAATGATCGCCGATGACGCTTTTCCCTGAAGTGATCTCTGCGTAGAGTTCTTCATAAAGCGCTTTGGGGATTGTTCCATTGATAACCCCATGGGTAGCAATGATGCATAATTCCCTTCGTACCGTCAGTTCGCAAACCAGATCTCTCAGTGGCATCTGCGCGACGAAAGAGTAATTTTTTTTATAGTCGAACCAGCTTACTTCATCCGGTGTTGCGTTATGTTTCTCACACCCGACATTTGACAGTAACTGAGAGTAATAGACCGGCTGCTCGTCACCCTTTCCCTTCACGTTATCCTGTTCATCGCTATTCATGCAGCTACCTTTTACACTGTGATATGTCGTTGCCGTCAATAAAACAGCGTGACAATAACGCATTGACTTTACGGTTTGAAATGTCTTTTTTCACTGCATTCGCCTTAACTAACTGCTTAATTTGCTCAATTGAGCAAATTAAGCAGTAGCAACCCCAAGGGGAAAATAAAAAAGTAACATTTCACCAGTAAATGAGGCCAAGGTTAACGCATGCTAACTCACGGCCCGCATTGGGTGTGAATGCATAAAAATACAGCGCCCAAAGTAAGGACGCTGTGTGAGGTAAAAGGGGATTAGCGAGTAAAAACAGATTGGGTAATAGATTGCGGTGGGGAGATGTAGGTTGTATTCCCCTTGCGCCAGACATGCACTCGCCGGTTGCAATGCAGGTAATCCAGCGCTGGTCCTAGGCGTCCTGGTTGGCGCAGCGCACTGGGAACGCGTGAACGCATCCAGGACCTCGTCATTGGTTGGCCATCACTATCCTGAAAACGTTCGTGCAACCACTGGCTGAGCAAATCCGCATCCAAGACATGCTGGGGCGGCACAGGTGCTGGCGCAAACAGGCGCAGCGCTTCGTTCAAATACCACTGACATATTGCCTGAGCCGCTTCCACGGTATGTACCGGGATATCCCCTTCATCACCACTGAAATAATGGAACAGTGCTGCCAGGCGAGCCACCTTGTTGCTTTCCTTGCTGGCGAAATCACGGATGGCAAAATAGTCACCATCGGGTAACAACTGGCGCTCGATGTTCTCACACAGGTTTGCCCAGTAACGCTGTGCTTCTGGGGTAAAAGTCAGCGTAATCCGGCTTTTGTCGCCTATTGCCAGTTTATCCGTATATTGCATCAGCAACTGTTCCAGGCGTTGGTAATACGGGGCAACCCATTGCTGGTAGTTCTCCATGGTATGGCCGACACGAGTACCGATGGTTGATTGTGGAGCCGCAAAGAAATAACGTGCCAGGGATCCGCTGCCACGAGCCTGTTCCATGGAGTGTTTTAAGTATTTCTGCAATACCGCAGCCTGCACCATCAGGCTTATACTCAAACGTGCATCATGAACTGTAAAACTTTCGGATTGGCGACGCGTCACCGAGAATGATGCACCATCCCACAAATCGTTAAGCAGCCCCAGGTTCTGCAAGGCCTGGCCACTTAGCAGAATATCACCTTCTGCCGAATGCAGAGCCAATGACCCTCCACCGCTGTGCAACAGATATTGCAACGCTGCTGGCGTGATGTCATTCGCCAACAACTGCACACGGGTTGGTGGTTTTGGTTCATTGCGTTGGTGTGCTATCAGACGTGCTTTTATCGCATCAGTCGGCTGGCCTTTCTTGGTCTGTTTGTAAAGCTGGCTTTTTAATGCTTTGAATTCCACTTTCCAAGTTTCCAGGTTGAGTGCGTATAGCTGCAAGTCTTCCTGATATTGCATGCTGGCTGAACGCTCGTAGTCATAAATAGGGGCCATAAACAGCTTGTCGACCGTTGATTTGCGTTCACCCGACTCTGCTACAGTGCAAAAGTTACAAGACACCGGGAAGAGCAGATCCTCTGCGGGGCTGACGTCGATCAAACCCTGGCAGATCAGGGCAATTGGCGTCAGGGCCGCAGCGACAACCAAAGGCAAGGGGGCTTTGGTCTTGTTCTGTACGCTCCAGATAGCGTCGCTGAGGAGGTTGAGTGGCATACGCTGATACGGAATGGCATCTGGTGCTGGAGGGGTGAAGTACGAGCTCTGCGCTGATATCGTTCCTAGCTGGTATTGAGTCATGTGTTCTCCTTGGTTTTGCCACTTAAGGCCGTGTGTTTTCATCGCCATTAGAGAACAGCCAAAAATGTACCTCAATCTATCTTTATTATTTAATTTCAGTGGATTACGTTTGTTTACGGTGAGGTGCAGGAGTGAACGTGCAGTGACATCTGGAGACGCTAGAAGCAGATATATGCTTGCTGCCCTTGCTCTGACACGGGGCTGGGTGGGCTACTCGGCTTATTTGAGGCTTCACTCCTTATGGGATACGGCAAGCCACGTTCAAAGCTAATTGTGCAGGGTTAATACCCAACCTTGGCTTAATTCTGTTTGTTTCGTTTTCCATCTTCCCATGTACTAGCCACAGAACTTTAGGTTATTATTTTTTGAGGAAATCATTATCTTCAGCAAGGATGTTAAATGAAAAATATACTTATAACCCTGTTGGTTACGTTTAGTGTGACTACTGTGGTGCAAGCCGAAACCCTCCCAGAAAGCTTACTTCACTGTGACAGTCGTTTCTTCAGTGAGTTGTATGCACAACAAGGCAAGTTAAAGAATTTGGCTCCAATGGTGGTCGATAACCACCATCATGCGTGGTTTGTTCCACCCAAAGACAATAATGGTACTGTCTGGTTTGCTAATCCGTTAAAGACCGGAACATTGTCAATAGTCGGGTATTCCCTGCAAGAAACTGACTTGGAAGTTATGGGCAAATACTATTATTGGGGGTTGATCTTTAATGACTCGATAGAGGCAGTAATGGCTGCTTTGCCGCAGGCAAGCTGGCATAAAGCAGGTGAGGAGTATTTTGCAAACCCACAAATCAAATATACCGGAGATAGCGACTGGCAACCTAACACGGGCGCGGCTAGCGGCATTGCCCCTGCGAAAGGCAGTGTGGAAAAAATAGCGCTCTTGAGTACCAGCAATGGCCGAACAACATTATTGTGCTCGATACAAGGAAGTGTGACGAATGGCATTTTAGAATCTCTACGCCCAGATCTGCGTGAGGCTCAAAAATGAAGAAACCAATTGCGTTATGTGCAGTTCTGTTTCTACTAACGGGGTGTGCCAGCCTGAATAAGGCGAAAGAACCCAAGCCAGGTCCTCGACCTTCTGGGTTGATTAAATTGTTGGAAGATGATTCAGGTGGTCTCTATGTTGATTTGCGCACGATTTCCAGCTATCAGGGGAATCCTCACCTACGTCGATTTTATATTGTTAACAACTACATTCCTCCTCGCCGTTTCGATAGGAATCCACCTGTCTATATCGCTAGTTCTCGGGTTATCAATGTAGTGAACTGTGATACTCATCAGCGTGCGCAATTTGAACGAATTTACCTTTCGGAGTATTGGGGGCAAGGCGATGCAATTGCCAAGAGGGGAAGTGTTGGGCAATGGGAATCTTACCCCGCAGAGTCATTACTTGGTGCAATGGCAGGCAGGATCTGCCAGATAAAACCTGAGTATCTAAAGCCAGAGCCGCCAAAGGATACACGCCCGACGGTATTGGGTGAGTTTGATTAAGAGAATACGTGGTGCATTCCTACTTCATTCGTCAGGGTGCCGCAGTGTAACCTGCTTAGCTTATACCTGCTCCCAACCCTGAATGCTGTGGTTAATACTGACCTTTGGTAATCCCGCAATCATCCATCAGGGCTGATAAAGGCGTCTTTATACGCGTCCAAGTCAGGATTATTATTGCAAACGGTTCTCCTCATGGTTAATATTCGCGCAAATTTATATAAGCAAATATTAAGCGTTTTCCAACAAGGATTGTTTGATGCTATCCCCCCGTTTTGTCCGCCGGGCGCGCTGTTGTCGTGCCTGTGCTATTGCTGTGCCTGCGCTCCTGATGGTTTCACCTATGGCATTTGCCGCTAGCGCCATCAATAACAACGAACAAGTGATCTTGCAGCAGCAGCGCCAACGCGCGCTGGAACAGCAGCTGTTGCCCCCGACGCCCGATGTGCGTCTGCTGCCCCCGGCTTCGCGGTTGGGGCGTTTGGCTTTCCCACAGGAAAAACCCTGCTTCAATATCGATCGCGTGGAATTGAGTGGTCAGGAAGCGTTGCCGCGCTGGTTGCCGTTACAACGCATCGCCAATCAGGCGCAGGGCCAGTGTCTGGGGGGGAAAGGCATCAATCTGCTGATGAGCACCATGCAGAACCGCCTGGTGGATCACGGCTATATCACCACCCGCGTACTGGCCCCGCAGCAGGATTTAAAAAGCGGCACGCTGCAACTGAAAATCCTGCCCGGTTTTATCCGTCAGGTGAAACTGACGCCGGACAGCGGCCAGTATGTCAGCCTGTTCAACGCTTTCCCGCCGCGCGCGGGTAATCTGTTGGATCTGCGCGACATCGAGCAAGGCTTGGAAAACCTGCAACGCCTGCCGACCGTGCAGGCCAAGATGGAAATCGTCCCGGGGGAAAAGCCGGGGGAAAGTGACATCCTGCTGCACTGGCAACAGGCCAAAATCTGGCGGCTGGGCGCGTCGTTGGACGATTCTGGTACCCGCAGTACCGGGCGTTACCAGGGCGGATTGACCTTCTCGCTGGATAACCCGTTGTCACTCAGCGACCTGTTCTATATTTCCGGCACCCGAGCGCTGCAACCCGGCAATGCCAAGAGCAGCAAAAACATCACCGCTCACTACTCGGTGCCGTTCCGCTACGCGATGCTGTCAGTGACCGCCAACGACTACGACTATCACCAGACCGTGGCGGGACTCAATGGCGACTTCCGCTACAGCGGTGACAGCCAGAACCTGACGGTGCAACTAAGCCGCGTGCTGCACCGCAGCGGCAGCCAGAAAACCACCTTTACCTACGATATCCTGACGCGTGGCTCAAAGAGCTACATCAATGATACCGAAATAGAAGGGCAGCGCCGCCGTACCGCCGCCTGGCGCATGGGGCTGCAACATCGTCACTTTATTCAACAGTCCACACTGGACGCCGGTATCAGCTATCAACGTGGCACCCGCTGGTTCGGTGCACTGCCTGCGCCGGAAGAGTATTACGGTGAAGCGACCGCGCTGAGCAAGATTATCCAGATCTCCAGCCAGTTGAACGTGCCGTTTGCGCTGGGCAAGCAGACCTTCCGTTACAACGTTCAGTATCAGCGCCAGATGAGTAACACCCCGCTAACGCCGCAGGACCAGTTTGCCATCGGCAGCCGCTTTACGGTGCGCGGCTTTGACGGTGAGCGTACCCTCAATGCCAACGCGGGTTGGACGGTACGCAATGAGCTGGCCTGGACGACGCCGGTACCCAATCAGGAGCTGTACCTGGGGGCTGACTACGGCCATGTCAGCGGTTGTGGTCCTGAGGAACTGATAGGGACCAATCTCGCCGGTAGCGTACTCGGCGTGCGTGGCAGCGCCTTCAAGACCCGTTATGACCTGTTCGCCGGGGTGCCACTCTCCAAACCGGATGGTTTTGATACCAGCCCGGTCACGCTGGGTTTCACCCTGAACTGGGATTTTTGATGCAGATAGGTGCTTATGACGTCCATGCCCCGTTGATGTTAGGTGGCGATCGCAGTGAGGCCGAAGTACTCGGGGCCGCCGTATGGCTATGGATGCACTCGCCGCAGCACCGGGATGTGCCGCTGCACGCGTTGCCCACGGTGCTGCTGCCGATTATCAAACACCAGCACTATATGCTGGTCAGTCGGGGCACACAGCCATTGTTTTTCCTCAGTTGGATGTGGTTGAACGCGGAGGCGGAAGCGCGCTATCTCACGCAACCGGCCATTTTGGTGCAGGAAGATGACTGGGCCAGCGGCGATCGCCTGTGGCTCCGCGACTGGATCGCGCCGTTTGGCGACGTCCGGGCGATGCGCCGCCTAGTGGGGGCCGCACTGCTCCCTGAGCACTGTTTTCGTTCCCTTTATCACCGTGGCACACAACGCGGTAAACGCGTGATGAATTTCAAGGGTGACCAGGTCAGTCACGCGCAGGCTCGCGCCTGGCGTGCGGCCAACCCATTATCTGTTTCTCTACCCGAATACCCGCACGCCGATGAGCGGCGGGACTAGGGATGACGTAAAACTGCTGCTAAGGCAAGCACACACTTAAAGGATGAAACAATGAAAGCGTTATTGATGACCTCGGCGTTGGTCGCCGCTCTGGGTTTGAGTTCACTGGCACAGGCCGATCAGCACACGGTTTCTGTGGGGTATGCGCATAGCAAGGTGCAGGATGCGAGCAGCTTAAACGGTGTCAATTTGCAATATCGCTACGAATGGGATTCTCCACTGAGTATTGTGGGTTCTTTCAGTTACCTGAAAGGTGATGACACCAATGCCTATCATGATGCCTGGGGTGATTCCTATAAAACCAGTCTCGATACGAAATATTATTCGTTGCTGGTCGGACCTGCCTATCGTATTAATGATTATGTCAGTATCTATGGGCTGTTGGGGGTTGCTTATACAAAAATGGACGGACGCTATGAATGGCGCAACAGTGTTGATGCGGATGCGCAAGAAGGCCATATGACCATTACGGGCTCCCGTAATTCAACGAACTTTGCGTATGCAGCGGGTGTTGCAATCAACCCTGTTGAGAATTGGTCCGTTAATATCGGTTACGAAGGCTCCAGCCTGGATGACGGCAGCAAATCTCACGGCATCAACGGCTTCAATATCGGTATCGGTTACCGCTTCTGATGCCAGACATCCCGGTTTCGGCCGGGATTAATGACCTGAAGCGATAGGGATCACGCTGTCGTTTGAGGTCATTAAGGTAGAGACCTTATTTTTTTACTTTTTGCTTTTCCGCAGGGACGCAGTCATGAACAAGAACTTATACCGACTCATTTTCAACCAGGCTCGTGGCATGCTGATGGTGGTGCCCGATATCGCCGGGGCTGGCCGTGCGGGAGCCGCGTCGTCGCCGTCCGGCACGGGCCACACCCTTAGCCAGATGGTCGGTAAAGTTCATGGCCTGTGTTTTGCGGTGCTGCTGGCCTTTGGGGCCATTCAGCCGGTGCAGGCCAATATCGTGGCCGATGGCAGTGCGCCGGGCAACCAGCAGCCGACCATCATCAGCAGTGCCAACGGCACGCCGCAGGTCAATATCCAGACGCCAAGCGCCGAGGGGGTTTCCCGCAACGTCTATAGCCAGTTCGATGTGGATAACAAGGGGGTGGTGCTCAATAACAGCCACCTCAACACCCAGACCCAGATCGCCGGGATGGTGACCGCCAACCCGTGGCTGGCGAAGGGTGAAGCCAAAGTCATTCTTAATGAAGTCAACGCCCGCGATCCGAGCCAGTTGAACGGCTTTATTGAAGTGGCCGGGCAGAAAGCGCAGGTGGTGATCGCCAACCCGGCAGGCATCACCTGTAGCGGCTGTGGCTTTATCAACGCCAACCGCGCCACACTCACCACCGGCCAGGCGCAAATGACCAACGGCCAACTGACGGGTTACAACGTCGAACGCGGCGAAATCGTCATACAGGGCAATGGGCTGGACAGCAGCCTGCAGGATCATACCGACCTGATTGCCCGTTCGGTCAAGATCAATGCCGGGCTGTGGGCCAACGATTTGGCGGTGACCACCGGGCGCAACCAGGTGGATGCCGCACATCAAACTGTCGCAGCAAAGACCGCTGACGGCAGCCCCCGTCCACAGGTGGCGGTGGATGTATCCCAACTGGGCGGTATGTACGCCAATAAAATCCGCCTGCTGGGCACCGAAGCCGGGGTCGGCGTGCACAACGCCGGGGCGCTCAATGCGATTGCCGGTGACGTGGTGGTCAATGCCGACGGCACACTCACTAACAGCGGGGCGATGACCGCTTCTCAGACCGTCCAGGTGACGACCACTGGGGATATCAATAACAGCGGCAAGCTGTACGCCGGGGCAGATACCCAGGTGCAGAGCCGTGGCGCACTGACCAACAGCGGGATTGTGGCCGCACAGGGTAACACCACACTCACCGCAGCCAGCATTAACAGCACCGCACAAGGGGTGTTGGCGGCAGGCATGGCCCGCGATGGCAAACTCGGCAGTAGCGGCAACCTGACGCTCAACAGCCAGGGGCAGCTCACCGCCAACGGCCAGAACTCGGCAGCGGGGCAACTTTCCGCCACCGGCACCGCGCTGGATTTCAGCGGCAGCCAGACCTATGGCGACACTATTGATCTGGAGGCCACGGTGGGTGATATCAGCACCGCCGGGGCCAATCTGGCAGCAACGCAAACACTCTCTGTGCGTACCGGTGGGATGCTCAATAACGACGGCGGTAAACTCAGTGCCGACCAGCTTGCGCTGACCGCGGCTGCGCTCTCCAACCAGCAGGGCACGGTGCAGCAACTGGGGCAGCAGGATCTGACGCTGTCCCACGCCAGCAGCATCAATAACCGCGCAGGCACA